>JAICIO010000013.1 GCA_025924315.1 Phycisphaerae bacterium | reverse complement strand
GAGCTCGAGCGACGTCGATTCGCTGTCGAGATCGAGCGATTCACCGGTCGTTTCGTCGAGGCGCTCGCCGCCGGCATCGAGCTGCCCCGACGAATATTTCAGCGGCGTGAGTGGCTCGCCGCTCAACGTCTTCACCTCCCGGTCAAAACGATCCGCATCAAAAACTCCCGCGATTTCCAGCTCAATTCCGCCCATTCGCACCCGATCGCCTTCGTGCGCGCCGAGCTGGGTCGCAAGAGTGTCGGGAAGATAGATGATATCTGCTTCGCCGTTCTCGAGGCGCGCAAACTTCGCGGGCCCGACCACGTCGCCGATTTTCGAAAGCTCACTTTCACCCAGCGTAAGGCCAAGCAGCGCTTGGATCGCGATCGACTTGTTGGGTGACGTGAGGTGCACCTGCTCCTTCACATCTGTCGGTGAAAGATTCCACCACCGTTCGACGACCTTCACACCCGGGTTGCCGATCACGGCTCGCACATTCGACACGATTGGCCCGGGCATCGGGCGGAAGCCGCGCTGTCTCAGCTGAATGCCGGGATGGGTCGTCGCGACGCCGGTGGGGAGCGACGTCGTGCCTACGTAACGCGAGGCGCTGGTGAAACACAGGACCGCGAAGGTGATCAGGACGATCGTGATCGATGTGAGCGCGGTGCGGAAGCGGCGTTTGCGCATATTGGCGATGCCGAGCGTAACGGCACTGGCGAGCACGCTGACCCGCGCGAAGCTGGTTGCTTCGGCGACGCCTCGGCCGCTGCGGATGCGCTTCAGCTCGGTATCGAACTTCGTGTAGATCACGCTGATCACGATGCTCGACATGAAGATGATGGCGAAAGCGAGAACAATGATCAGCGGGCTGGAGCTCAGGCGAAAGGCGGGGTGAAAGGACCAGAGGGCTGCCGTCATCCCGCAGAAAACCAGGGTTGTCCCGGTTATTTGCTTGTAGACGTTCGGGCTGGCGATCAGCAGGCGCTCCATGCAGAACGAAAATGGAACACACAGCAAAAGCAGAAAGATCGCTCCGCGAATGACGTCCTGGGCCATGTCCTGCGTCGCTTCATAGACGCGCGCTTCGTTGGCCCAGGCGCCGTTTGCGTCGCGCATGAAGGCGGGGCCGTCGTCGTGTGTGCGTGCAACTTCGGCGCTGGCGATTTGATCCGCGGATTGCTTGTGGAGTGCGTCGACGAGCTCGCTCGTAACGCCGGCTTTGCGGTAGTCGTTCAGGCGCGTGTCGTCGAGACGCCAGAAGTCGCGCGCGGTCGCGAGGGGGAGCGGATCCAGCGAATCCAGCTCGCGTGTCGTGTATCCCTTGGAGCCATTGAGCAAGAGCACGCGGTTTCCGATACGCCCGTATCGGAACGCGAGGATGTTTCGCGTGCCTGGCTCGACGAGGCCGGCGAGCATCTGGTTATCGAGCAACATGTTGTACCGCTGCGGCTCGTCGTTCCGCCGCGCGTCGATGGGCAACACTTCACCGAGCGATTGGAGATAACGCGGATCGTACAGACCGGTGAGCGTGAACTCTTCGCAGTTAAAGACCAGGCTGCGGAGGGGATTGAGGTCGAGCTTCAGATCGGCGTAGGGCTTGATGTCTTCGGATTGCTTGCCGAGATCGGTGGCGGCAGTGATCGCGCCGGTCATAGGATCGATGCGAAAGACCTGTGCCATTGCCAACTGCATGTTCTGATGAAGCATCGGCAGGCCTTCGAAGAGGTAATTTCCCTCATCGTCACAATCGCGCACCTCGGTGCGGCGCACGCCAAGCGTCCAAGGAAAATCGTGCAGCGGCGGAATCTTTTTATCGGCGCGATCGACGTAGAAATACGTCGCGAGAAAACCACTGCGCGGAAGCTTCGGCACAGGCTCGCCGGGGGCGCTGCTGACGACCTGCCCGCGGACGTTGTTCCGCCAACGTTTCAATTCGATGGGACCGACGAACGTCGGATCGTTCCACGCGTGGGCGAGCAGCTCCCGCACGGCGTGAAGCTGCGGAAGAATCGCTTGCACGTTTACTCGGTCGAGCGTGTCGGTCGGCGTGTCGCGCCGTAAGCGCAGGTCATTGAGCGTGACGAGCGAGAACGCGGGGATCGCCCAGTCCTGCGGAACTTCCGACCCCGTCGCGAGCGGCGCGCAGAGAAACGATTGCGGCGTCTGCATCTGCGCCAACGGAGCGAAGCTGACTGAATTCGCGATGTTTCCCCACCACGCTGCGCGCGAGTCGTGCTGATCGAACGCCCGTGCGGTGCGCGTGAACCAGTCGGCGTAGTCCTGGATTTGGGCGATTGTCGCAAGGCGCTGAAAGGCGCCGAAATACATCGGCCCGACGCCCGTGCCGTGATCGGACAGATCGAGCGAGATCAGCAGCTCGATCAGGCGATTGTCGGTTTGGCGCTCGTCGGGCTCAGGTAAGCGCTTCGTTGCCTCAGCAAGCCAGTGGTACAGATCGACTCGGTTTGAAAGTTGCGCGCGGCGGGCGGCGTGTTGCTGAAGCAAGCCTTCGGATTGTTCGTCGCCCGCGATTTGTGCGATCAATTTGCGAACATAATCTCGTGCCAAGGGAAGCAGATCATCTTTGAGCTGCGCGGGATCTTTCTGAAGCGTGAAGCGGAGATGGTTCAGAACGAGTTGGCGATCCTCGAGATCTTTTTGTTTCGCGAGAAGCTCGGGCGTGCGATCTTCGGGGCGGCCGGTGCGAAATCTGAAAAGTTGATCTCGTTCGAGAGCGGCGTCGGTTTCGATCAACTGAATCGCCCGCTCGATCAGCTTGCGGTCGTTCGAGACGTGAAGTCTTTGCGGCGAATGTTCGACTTCTTTCGCGCGATTTAATTCGGCCTGGACCTCCTTCGTTTCTTGATCGATCTGCTCGATCTCAGTTCGCCAGCGGACAGGGGCTTCGGCCAGTGCGAGGCACATGTTGCGCGTGCCGAGCATCTGGATGCTGTCGGTGCTGCTGAAGAAGAAAACGACGGGGCGGTTGAGCGGGTGCGCAGCAGCGAAATCGCGGAGGAGGGCGAGTGCGGAGGCAGTATGCACCGCTTCGCTCGCACCTGTCGCGAGGTCGGGGACGAGCCCGCTGGAATCGAGCGGGACGGAGATCATCAAAGCGGCCGGCGCGAGCTGCTGCGTCCAGCTCGCGATCGGTGTCTCCGGTTTCACTAATGCATAAAGGTTCGTCGCGGTTTTGCGCTGCCAGGTGACCGTCGCGTGGATCGTGATAGGCCCTTTGATCGAGCTGGCGCGCAGTTCGTCCGCGAGTTTTCCTGGCGGAACATAAAACCGCGCAACGTTTACGGGGATTTGCAGGTCATGCCAGCGGAGATCGACGTGGCTCGTGTCGCGCGAGCCGAGGACGACGATCGCGGTGGCGCCGTATTGCGCGGCGAGCGGCCAGTTCTCACCGGCGGATGCTTCGATCACCGCAATGTTGCCGTCCAGTGTGCCGGGGTGAAGCTCGCTCGGCTGAAGCGTGCCGCAATAGATCGGTTTGCCCGTGATGCCGTTGGGCGCGAGTGAGCTCGTGCGGACGCCGGCGGGCCAGAAGGGATAGATGTCTTCATCGTGCGCGCTGCCAGCGCGATGAAGCGTCGCGCGGGCCGTGACAGGCACCATCACCGGAAACTCCTGGCGTCGCAACTCGACATGGGGCAGGGAGCGGATTTGCTCTTCGACGTACTCGCCGGCGCGCTCGTAACCTTTGGATCCGACGATGCGCGTCGGACTCGACGTGAGAATCTCGAGGTCCTTTTGAAACTGCTGGTCGTTGATCTGTGCGAGCGCGCGAACGGATGTGACGGTGAGCAGAAATGCGAAAAGAAATCGCGGGAGCACGTCGAAAAGCTATCCGGTTATCGCGCAATGCGGAAGAAATCGGACGCGAAATCGCGACTCGACTGAGCTCGTCGAAGTCAAGCGGTTGCGGATGCTCTGGCGGAAACTACCAAGGAGAGTGTCCCGCGTCGGGGAGCCCGGCGCGGGAATACGGCGAGTGAACGACGGTCGGATTCCGGCGAGATCAGTTCTTGATCTTCGTCGCGGCCTCCATGCGCTTCACGTTCTTGGCGAGCAGTCCCTTTTCGCCTTGCATCTGTTCGTATTCGACCTGCTCCCCATCTTTAAGGGCGCGGAAGCCGTCCCCGACGATGCTGCTGAAATGCACGAAGACGTCCTTGCCCTCGGGCGAAAGAATGAAGCCGAATCCCTTCTTGGAATCGAACCACTTGACGGTGCCAGTAGGCATATCCGTCCTCCCAAAAAAACAACGCGATACAGCAAACTTGGGTCGCGCCCGTCAGGTAAAAACCGGCAAGAAATGCGCCGCAAGGACGTGACTCATCCACGGCGAGCCGAGTTCATCTGCACGCGACCAAGTCCCAATCTCCAAACCGAATGCCCGATGCGTTGCTGCCCGACGCCCAAACATTTGATTACGTGGATGGTAAGCCTAGCAAAGTGCTCCGATTTTTCCAAGCGTTTTTCGAGAAATTGCTTCCGTTTTGATGGGTATTTTTACCGAGCGTGTCCGGGGAATTCCCCCATTGTCTCGGCTTTTGCGCGCTCTCTATACTCCAGCCCTCACGCGCGGGAGGTTGAACCAAGTGACCGTAACTCTGGAAACGAAGAATTCGCCGAAGCAGTCCGAACGGAAGATTTTCGTCGTCGAAGATAATCAACGAATCGCCAAATCACTGGCAACCGTGCTTCGCCGCGCTGGATATGAGCCGGCTGTGTTTCACTCGGGAAAGTCAGCGCTGGATCGCCTGCAGATCGAGACGCCGGCTGCGGTATTGGTGGATATCCATCTGCCGGATATTAACGGATTGATCGTTTCGCAGAAGATGCGCGAACAATTCGGGCCGGACGTGCCGATCGTGGTGGTCAGCGGCGACACATCCATGGAAAACCTCAACGCGCTGCCGCACGTCGGGGCGACGTATTTCTTCAGCAAGCCGATGAGCGCGGGGAGTCTGATCAAGTTTTTACGAGAATGCCTGCCGAGCGCAGACATCACCGCGGCATGACGAGCATTGTGTAGCACAGCCGAGGGCGGCTGTGCCACATTACGTCACACCAACTGCTGCGTTAGCTCATCCAGCGTTTCCGGATCAATGAGCACCTCCTGGTACATCTGAAGCAGGTGATGCACGTCGAGCTTGTTGAAGTCGTGCTCGAGGGGGACGCTGCACTCGCCGCCGAGCTCGACAGTGGCGGGGCTGAGGAGAATCCGCTCGTCGCCTTCCGCGAAGTAAAAGCTCGGGCGATGTTTGAGCCGCGGGAAAACCAGGACACGCCATTTCTCGCCGTCGTGCGTCGTCAGCACGTTGAGCATCGGTTCCGGATCGGTCGGCACGAATTGGCCGAGCGAGCGATAGACGTGCTCGAATCCGCGGACGATCGGCTCCGGGTCGGATGATTCGAGCGAGAGAATGCGGAGGATGGACGAGCTGACGGCGGTGAGCCGCAGGTCGCTGTCGATTAGCCGCTTGCCGTGCGCCGCGATCATCTTGTCATAGTTTTTCTCGACCGGCAGTTGGCCGCGCGTGTAAGCCTGGAAGTGCATGTGATCCGGGGCCGATGCGCCGCACTTGGGGCCGTTGTAGAAGACGCTGTAGCGTGAGCGAAGCGCTCGCGCCAGATCGAGCATCGCGGGGAAATTCGCCAAGATCCGCTGCGGCGTATGCTGGATCCGCGCGATTGTGAAATGTTCCGGAAAGATCGGAAACGGATTGCACAGCACGACGAAATCGTGCTCGAACATCAAGCCGCGCTGCTCCGGCGGAAGGTGGTCGATGCACAGGAAGCATTTGCGGGCGCGAATGGTCGCGTCGTCGACCTTTGCGGTACTCGATGCGATTCGAGCGGGGTTGAATTGCAGGACGACATGCGTGCCGTCGATCGGAAATTGCCGCGTGCGCAGGGACGCGAGCGCGTCGTACCCCTTGCGCAGCACCGGCCAGGTTTCTTTCTGCTGGTTGAGCAACCCATGCGCGAGGTCGGCCAGATTCGACCCATCTCCGCCATCGAATTTGGTTAGATCGGACGAGTTAAGAAAACGGCTGTGGGACATGATTTTGGCGCCAATAACGTGGCGAGGGCATCTTGCCCTCGCGCATGCGGCTGGAGCCGCAAATCGAGGGCGGGACGCCCTCGCCACGATTGAACCTCAGTAACTACGACTTCGCGTTCTTGTGTTGACGTGCCTGGATCTCAATCGTTCTCAGCTTGTCTTTGTATGAGTGGTACGTGTTGTGCCGCGTGACATCGAGGTCCGCGTCGCTGTTGCCTTCCCATCGGCGGCAGAGATAGATCGGCTCGTAAATCCGCCCGATCTGATAATCGCGCGAGATCTGCAATCCGACGGCGTAATCTTCGCCGTAGCTGACGTTCGGCACTTTGATCTTGCGAAGGATCGGCGTGTAAAACGCGCGCGGGGCACCGAGCCCGCTGATCCGAAGCGCGTTGTTTCGACCGTTCTCTGGCGTCCATTCCTTGTGATCGATCAAGCCGGGCGGAATTTCCTGCAGCTGAAAATTCGTCATCTGATACGAGCCGACGATCATCGCGCATTTTTGGGTGCGGAACGCTTCGATGATCCGCTGCAGCGTCGTCTCGTCTTTGTAAACGTCGTCGCTGTCGAGCTGCACCGCGAAGCGACCGCACTGCGGATGGTGAATGCCTTCGTTCCAGCATCCGCCGATGCCAAGGTCCTCGCGCTGCGGAATCACATGAATCAGCCGCTTGTCCTTCGCGGCGAAGTCCTGGAGCAGTTCGGTCGTGCCGTCGTTCGAGTAGTTGTCGACGACGATGACATTGAACTTGAAATCCGTCTTCTGCCGAATGACCGACGAGATCGCGTCGACGATCGTCTTCACGCGGTTCTTCACCGGGATGATGACCGATGCTTCGGTGTCGAACTTCTGTTCGTCGAAGTTCACTTCCTTGAATTCCGGTTTGAGATATGCGCCGATCTGCTTGAGATGTTCGGTGACGACCTTTTCCATCTCGACCTGCACGGCGCGATTCCGCGGATCGACATAGTCGAACTGCTTTTCGTGACTCTTGCGCGTGTCGGTTTCGTCTTTGGTGTAGAGATATTCGCTGATGCGCGTGAGCGGATGCTTGCGCGAGATCGCGAGGCGAGTGGCATACCAGCCGGCGAAGTTGTAGGTGCCGTTGGACGCGACGGCCGTCTGAATGGATTCCTTCAGCGCCCGGGTATTGAAGACAAGCACCGAGCCGAAGTTGAAATCGTCGCGAATGCTGCCGAGTTGATATTCGGTCGTGGGATGCGCGACGCGCTTGCCCTGGCGAAGATCCCAGTAATCGGAATAAACGATTCCGCTGTCGGCACTGTGCGCGACGGCGAAGAAGCGATCGAGCGCAAATTGCCCAAATTCGATCGGGGCATCATGGACGATCAGCAATGCCAGCTCGGTTTGCGCATGGCGAGCGATCTGCATCATCGACTGGCTGCCCAGCAGCGTATCGACGATGAGGCTTTCGCAACCTTCGATTCCACCGGCGGTATTGCTGGTCGAGAGGAGATAGATCTTCTCCACGAGCCCCGACTTGCGCAGTTGCTCGATGGTGTTTCGGGTGAACTGGTGGCCGCCAAAAGGCACAAAGGCGGTCATCGCTTTCGGCATCTTCAGTTTCTCCTAAGGGGCGCAAGTTTACCGCGGAAAGACAGCGGTTACACTTTTCCCGGGACGAATTCTAGAACAATGATACCCGAACTTGCCTCGGAGTGCGCATGACCCTGTTGATCGACGGGCTGATTATTCTTCTGTACTTCGGGTTGATCCTTTTTATCGGCCTTTACATGGGCCGGCGGGAAAACACGTTACATGACTTCGCGCTCGGCGGACGACGTGTGCCGTGGTGGGCGGTGATGTGCTCGATTATCGCAGCGGAAACAAGCGCGGCGACGTTTCTCGGAGCACCCGGCGAAGGATATAACGCACGCTCGCTCGCGTATGCGCAGCTCGTCTTCGGCCTGATCCTCGGGCGCATCTTCGTCGGATATCTCTTCCTCAAGCCCTATTACACGTACAAGGTTTATACGGTCTACGACTACCTCGGCATCCGCTTCGGCACGATCTCGAAGAACTACGTCTCTGCGTTATTCCTCGTGATGCGCACGCTCGCCTCAGGCACGCGCATGTTCGTGCCGGCCATAGTAATGGTGCTCGCGTGGCAGATGTACGCTAAGGGTGGGACGATCCAGTTCTCAACCAAGTCGGCGGGGTTGCAGCCGTACGTCTGGGCGATCGTGATCGTCACACTACTCACGTGTCTCTACACCGCAGTGGGTGGAATCAAAGCCGTCATCTGGACGGACGTGATCCAGGCCGCCCTCATGTTCGGAAGCGCGATCGTCGCGATTATCACGCTGCTGTATCACATTGGCGGCGATAGCTGGAACCTGATGAACGGCGTTCGCACGCTGGGCAATCTCGTCCCGGAAACCAAGAACCATCTCGGGTATTTCTGGCTCGGATGGGAACCCCAGCGCACGGCGGCGTGGGCGAAGGATCAGGCCGCGATCGGCCGTCACGTCGTGGCGGGACAGTTCAGCGCGTGGGAATGGGTGCGCTCGGTGCTCGGCAGCGACTACACGCTCTTCTCCGCGCTGATCGGCAACTTCATGCTGAACATCGCCGCGTTCGGAACCGACCAGGACATGGTGCAGCGCCTGCTGACCGCCGAGAGCTACAAGAAAAGCCGCCGAAGCCTTGTGACCGCCGCCTTCATGGACCTGCCGATCGCGAGCGCCTTCGCGTTCATCGGCGTGCTGCTCGTCGCGTTCTACGCGCTTCATCCACAGCACCAGCCCGCGTCGAGCAAAGACGTATTCGGCTCGTACATTCTCAACGTGATGCCCACCGGCATTCGCGGATTGGTTCTAGCCGGCGTGTTCGCAACAGCGATGGGATCGCTCAGCGCCGCACTCAATGCGCTGGCCACCAGCGCCACAAACGACTGGTACATCCCGTACTTCGCGAAACGAAAAAGCGAAAAACACCACGTCACCGCCGCGAGAATCTTCACCGCGATTTTTGCCGTCCTGATGATCCTCATCGCCGTCGCCTTCGCATACGTCTCTGTCGTCGATCCCAACGTGCGCATTATTCCCGTGGTGCTCGGCGTCGCAGGCCTTCTACTCGGACCGATGCTCGGCGTCTTTCTCATCGGCATGCTCACCAAGCGCCGCGGATCGGATCTCGGCAACGCCATCGCCATTACCGTCGCCCTCGTTGGCATGATCTTCCTCAGCGGACAGCACATCGACCTGATGAACATGCTGTATCCTCCCGCACCGGGCGCGAATCCGACCTACAAACTTCCGACATGGATGCCGGTAATCAAATGGCCGTGGTTCGGCATGTTCGGCGCGCTGATCGTCTTCGCGATCGGAATCTTCTTCACCACATCCCCCGAAGCGATCGCGCAAGCCCAGCAGCAACGCGCCCTCGCCGATCGTGAAGAAAGTGTCCCCGTCGCGCTTCGATAAAAACGTTTGTCGCGAAGGCGCGAAGCAGCGCAAAGGTCCGCGAAGAAAAACGAGTTCGATTCTTCCTTCGCGATCTTCGCGTCACCTTCGCGCCTTCGCGACAAATGTTTTTCCCACGCCTAAGATTGTTCGCAGTTTGTTAGGAAGTCGCTGTTGTGATGCTTCAGTCATTCGTTAAAACACTCACCATGCCGCGAGAGCGAATCGTTCAGGGCGAATCGGAGGGCGACGACGAGAATCGCCAGAACTACGCGCTGCGGCCCACGAGCTTCGATGCCTACATCGGGCAGGAACAACTCATCCGGAAATTGCGCATCGCGGTGATCGCCGCGAAATCGCGCAATGAGCCGGTCGATCACACGCTGCTTCACGGCCCGCCGGGCCTCGGCAAGACCACGCTCGCGCACGTCATCGCGAAAGAAGTCGGCGCGCAGGTTTACGTGACGAACGGTCCGGCACTGAGCAAAGGCGCCGATCTCGTCGGAATCCTCACCAAGCTTGGCAAAGGCGACGTACTGTTCATCGACGAGATTCACCGCCTGCCCGCTGTCGTCGAAGAATACCTCTATCCCGCGATGGAGGATTTCAAGGTCGATATCCCGCTCGACAGCGGAATGCATGCGCGGGCGGTCACGCTCGATCTTCAGCCGTTCACGCTCATCGGCGCGACCACGCGCATCGGCCTGCTGACCGGCCCCATGCGCGGCCGATTCGGCATCGCCGAGCACATCGAGTACTACACACCCGAAGCGCTGCACGAGATCCTCAAAGCGAACGCGAAAGCATTGAAGTTGCTTGCGGAAGATACGGCGCTCTGGGAACTCGCGAGGCGCAGTCGCGGAACGCCACGCGTCGCGAATCGCCTCTTGCGCCGCTCGCGCGACTTCGCCGTCGTCGAAGGCAACGGCAAGCTCACGCTGCCGATCACGAAACAGGCGCTCGAACTCGCGAGAATCGACGATCTCGGCCTCGACGAACAAGACCGCGCGTTCCTGCGAACGGTCATCGAAGTGTACGAAGGCGGACCCGTCGGCATCGAAGCCGTCGCCGCCACGATGGGCGAAGAACGCGACACGCTCGAAGACGTGATCGAACCGTACCTGCTGCAACAAAAGCTGATCAAGCGCACGAGGCAAGGAAGAGCGACGACACAACTCGCTTACAAACATCTCGGCCTGAAATGGCACCCGCCGACGAATGAAGGGGAGCAGCTTTTCAACGATGAATGAAGAAGGCAGGGAAGACATCCTGCCCACGAATCTCACGAATCTACACGAATGTATTCTGATTCGTGCAGATTCGTGAGATTCGTGGGCAATTCTCTTCTATCAATGAATTGCGCGAATCGTTTTCAATCCGACAACGGCCGCCCCTGCGCGGTCCTGCAATTCCGTCGGATCGACCGTGATCCACCCGTGATATCCGGCGCTGTCGAGCGAACTCACCAGCTGCTCCCAATTCGTTGATCCACGTCCGATGACGCTCGGGACCGTTCTGCGATCGGCACCTTTCGTTGCGTCGCGACCGCGCACATGTCGAATCAAACCGCCGACGTTGGAGAAGATCTCATCGCTGTCCTGCTCGTCGCGCAACATCGCGACCGGATCGAGATCGATGCCCAGCCATGGGCACCGTGTCGCCAGCAGCGTCCGCTCGAGCGAGGCGAAACTCGACAATGAGCTGCTGCACGCGATCGTCATGCTGTACCGCTCCGCGAGCCCGCAGACCTCCGCCATCGCGGCATCGACCTGCGACATCAGCAACCGATCTTTCGGCGAAAGCGGAGTCGGCTCCGGCGCCTCCGCCCCCTCGATCTCGCCCACGCTGGGCGGCAGCAGAATTAAACCGGCTTGCTCCTGCGTGACCTTCGGCTTCGGCTTTCGCGGTTGCTCCGGTGGCGGCAACGGACCAAGATCCGTGCAGACGCACACCGCACCCAGTTCTCGCGCCGCCTCGAGCACGCGATTCAATCGCGAAACAATCTGATCGACGTCCGCCTCGCTGCCGAACCCTTTCGGCCCGATGTCGAACTGCAGCGCGACGAGTTGCTGAGCCTGTGCGGAAAGCACATGCCGAAATTCGCGACGCCCGGTCGCCGAAAGATCCGGCAGATTGATCGCGCTGGAATAGGCGGGGAAGAGCAAGCCGTCGAAGCCGGCCTCGCGCGCGATCCGCGGGGCTTGCCGAGGGTCGTTGGACAAAGCCGATGCGACGACCGCAATTTTCGAAGCAATTTCAGACATTCAATTCACTATAGCATCGATGGCATTTGTAGGGTGCGCTTCAGCGCACCGGTTATTCGCCTTTCGACGGAAGAAATAACCGGTGCGCTGAAGCGCACCCTACGCGACGCCAATTAGAGCACATCGGGCACTGGTGTCACCTTCACGGGCTTCCCTTCGTGCGCGGACTCATACATTGCATCCATCAGCGCGCTGAGCAGCACGCCATATCGCACCGGGGCGCGAAGCGGCTCTTCGCCGCGAATTGCTTTGATGAAGTTCAAATGGGCGGTGCCGGCGCTCGGTTCGTCGGAATGTTCGACGTGCGGATAGATCCGCCGACCTTCTTTACCGGTGAGCTCGAGCTTTCCGCCGTACTGATCGGTGACGATCAGCATCTTGTCGGTCTGGATCTGGATCTCCGTGCGAAAGGGTGGCGAATTTCCGCCGATGCAGATTGAACCCAATGCACCGTTTTGAAACCGAACAATCGCGGCGCCATTGATGTCGACCGGCGAGCCGGCTTTGTCGTAGAAGCACGCGACTTCCGTCACCGGGTCGTTCATCAGCCACATAAACGCGTTGAGCAGATGCGCGCCGCTGTCGTACATCATCCCGCCGCCCGAGAGCGAGATGTCCTGCCGCCACAAGCCCTTGGTCAGGTTCAACCAATCCTGGGAAAGCCACCCGGAAATGATCTGCACGCGGCCGAGCCGGCCCGCGTCGCGCTCGCGCGCGAGATATTGGAACTCCGCAGTGTACGGAGACTGAAATGCGATGCCGAGCAGCTTGCCCGTTTCGCGCACGGTCTTCGCGAGCTCGTACGCGTGAGCGGAACTCGTCACCATCGGCTTCTCGACCAGCACGTGCAGCCCGCGTTTCAGCGCCGCCATCGATTGCGGGAAATGCAGCGTGTGCGGCGTAACGAGGACGACACCATCGAGTTTCGCCGGCGGAGCGTCGAGTAATCTTTCATAGCTCTCGTACTCCACCGCGTCGGGAAAAAACTTTGCCTTGAGGGTTGCGGTCGCTTTCGGATTGCAATCGACAACAGCGACGACCTTCGCATCCGCGATGCGTTTGAGGTTCGTCGCGTGATACAGCGCCATTCCACCGCAACCGACGAGGGCGAGGTTGATCATGTGTTGCTCTGCTTAGATAAATGCCCGCGGCTGAGCCGCGGCACTTCATTGCTGCGTAACTCGAACCAAAGCGGCGGCGCCGGGATCGAGGTGAATCTTCGCCGTCGGCTCGACCGGCGACCAGGTCTTGAGAACCGCATCGAACTGTTCGATCTTCGTTCCACCCGAAAACTTCGCGGTGAAATCCGCGGGGGATTTGTAATCGTTCGCGAAGAGGATCAGGCGAGCGTGATTCGGTCCGTCGAACCAACCGACGGTCATCGGCGGGGCGTTGCGCTCTTCGATCGTCACCGGTGAATCCTTCGGCCGCGATCGTCCGCCGGCGGGGATCTTGCCGGTTTGGAAGAAGTCGACCGACGTCGCGTGCAGCAACTCGCCGCCGATCGCCTGCACGCGGGCGTTGATCTGCTTCACCATGTCGTAGTGCGCGTCCGGCATTCCGTCGGCATTGATCATCGCATGGGCCCACGCCTGTGAATGATCGTGAGTCGGCGTCCAATAGGTGAACCAGAGCAAACCCTTCGCGCCCATCGCGAGCGATTGCGTCGCCTGGTATTCGAGTTCGCCCGCGGTGAGATTGCGCACGCCGCCCCACTCGGTCACCTGAATGATGTTCCAGAACGGCACGTGCTCCTCGAGGGCGACGCGCCGCGCGACCGCGAGGTTCGCGATGAACAGTCCGTCATCGCCCTTTTTCTGCAGCGAATAGTGATCGTAGCTGAGCGTGAACGGATGCACCGTCTGCACAAACCTCCGCAGATAGTCTTCGTAACTTTTTGCTTTCAGGAGATTGGGCGCGACCACGTTGGGGAAAAGGTTGATGAACGAAACGTGCTTCGGATCGCGCTCGCGGAGGCGATCTTCAACCTCGGCCAGTTGGGGGAACGCATTGGCGAGCGGTTCGTCGGCGATCATGTAGCCCGCGAGCGCTGGATGATCGCCGTAATCTTTCGCGACGCCATCGAGATCGTCGATCGCGCCCTTCCCCGTCGCCGCCTTCCCGATGCGAGCGTCCTGAATGAACGCTTTTAAGCCGACCTTTTCGCACAGATCGAGAATCTTGCGATTCGATTCGAGCGTCGCGCCACCACACGGCGGCATGACGAACGTGAAGCCGGCGTCTTTGATCTGTTGATAGCGCTCCAGCGTGCTGTTCTCCGCATCGGGCGCGCACCAGAAGCTGATCGGGAAATCGTTTGGGTTCCACGGCTGCGAAGTCGGTGCCGTCGTAGCGGCGAAAAGCTGTGAGCAGAGCATCATAAACGCAACGAAGGAGATGATCGTGAAACGCATGGAGCGACGAACGTAGGCGAGCGCGCGATGCGACGCAAGTGCTGAAAATCCGCGGAAAATGCTGGATTTCCGCGGCCGCGGCGTTAACGTGGCTGATTGGCGCCTTCGACCGCGTCACCCACCGCGGGCCACATTTCCATACGGCCCGGGAAGTTCTTCAGTCTCAGGTTCAAAAGTCCCTTGGGACCCCAGGAGCGGCGAGAGAGGAAGCGAAATGCATTGTCGCGAAAGCGCGAAGACTGCGCGAAGCTCGGGGAGATCGGTAGAGGTTCAACGCCCACCTCATTCCCATCCTGGCGGATCTTCGCGCTCCTTCGCGCCTTCGCGAGCAGGCATTCTCCTCTTCTGGGCAAACTCGGCGTCCTCGAACGCCTTCGCGGTTCTGCATGCGTGCTCCGAAATGTTCCACGACGTTCGCGCGAACAACAAAGTGGAACAAATGGACCGCGAAAATGTTCCGAAACGTTCCGCGCCGTTCCCGGATGTTCCAAAATGTTCCCAAAACGCCGTTTTTGCAGAACGAACCCACCGAAAACGAAAAAGGGCGAACCGGAGTTCGCCCTCGGGGAGGTCTTTTGGATGTTCATTCGTCGAAACGAACCCACCGCCGCTTTACATCAGCAGCGCGTGCACGTCGTCGGGCTGATTTGCGTGGATCACGATTGCGCTGGCGGGCATCGAGTTTGACTCGAAGTAGCTCGCGATCACGACCGTGTCGGCGCCGGTGACCTTGTCGTCGCCGGAGCTGGTCTTGACGGTATCCGCGCCGAGGCCGCCGTCCATCGAATCAACACCGCCGTGGTGCCACGACTTATTCGACGCGTCGGCGAGGAAATCGTCTCCGCCGTTGCCTTCGAGAGTGTCGTTGCCTTCGTTGCCGTAGAGCGTGTCGTTGCCATCCGCGCCGACGAGCGTGTCATTGCCCGGCCCGCCGAGCAGTTCCATTGGGCGGCCGTCTTTGCTGCAGTTCTTGATGTAGTCGTTGCCAGATCCGCCGACGACCGCTTCGATATCGTCTCGAACGTTGTCGTGCTCGTGGAGCGCGCCGTCGTCGGCATGTGTGCCGACTTTGATCGTGAGATCTTCAGTGCGATCGGAATAGTCCGCGACGTCGCGGCCGAGTCCGCCGGCGATGTCATCCGCGCCGAGCCCGCCGACGAGCGTGTCGTCGCCTTCGCGTCCGCGGATCACGTCGTTGCCGGCGCCGCCGGAGATGGAGTCGTCGCCGTTTCCGCCGGAGAGCGTGTCGTTGCCGTTGCCGCCGAGCAGCGTGACGGGCACGTTGCGGACACCGATGACGACTTCGTCGTCACCACCGGCAGCGTCGACCTTGATCGCTTTGACCGCGCTATATTGGAAGTAGTGCGCGTCGGCGTTGTAGCGCACGCGCATCTGGTCGCCGATCTGATCGAAGAGCACCTGCTCCGAGCTGCTGTTTCCGTGAATTTCCAGAGTGCCTTCAGCGCTAAGCGTAATGCTGAAGTAGCGGCGGGATTCGAGGTTTTCCAACATCTCCAAACTCCTTTCGGCCGGCCTGTACGACCAGACACCATCAGCACGGTCGACCTGAGATTCGGTCGACTGTGGTTCCCATGCGACTGCCGGATTGAACACAACGGGCGGAACTGCTCCACACCCACGATGCGTATCGGCGACAGAAGGGCCGGGCTAAACGTGACAGGGCGGATAAATGGAAAATTATTGAGACGCAGAGGCTTGCGTTATCGGTCGCGCGCGGAGCACGCGTATTGGTCTGCGAAACCGCAAGCGGCGTCGAACACACAAGCCGTGGTCATGCCGCTTGCGGTTTCGCAGAGGACTTGGGCGTCGCGTGCGAGAATCAAACTTGGCGCAGGGCGAGACTCTCGGCAAACTCTGCCGCATGTACAAATCACGTCATGGATCGATGCTGCTCCTTATCGTGCTCGTTCTGAGCTGGGGACCCGTTTCATTCGCGCAAACCGGCGCCACGCTGATGCTCAAACCCTGGGAACCGGAGAAGTTGGCCGAGGCACAGGGCAGCGCGCTCTTCGCCGAGAAGGTGCGCACCGACAACCACGCCGATTATCAGCTGTCGATGTATGACAGCTCCGGCCGCGTGCGATTGTTTCCGGGGCAGGAAGCCAGCCCGCGGTTTGGGTACGACTTTTTGAAGATGGACCTCCACAGCAATGATCCGGGGCTGCCGGATCAGTTGTATGACCAGTCCGTGTCGGCGGGGCTGTTCGTCGGCCGATACTCCGGCTGGATCGCAGGCGTCTCCGCGGGCGTCGGATACGCAGGCGACGCACCCTTCGGCGACGGCAATGGCTGGTATTACCTTGGAAGCATTGGCATCGGCAAAGAGCTGGACACGAAACACGAAAGCGTGCTCGCCTTCGTGCTGGACTACGACGGCAATCGCACGCGCTTCCGCGACTTCCCGGTACCGGGTGTGGAATATATCTATCGCTTTGACCCGCACATCCGCATGACGCTCGGTCTGCCGGTCACGAGCATCCTGTGGACGCCGATCGAAAAGCTGAACATCGAAGCGACGTACACGCTGACCGATCGCTTCGACGCGAGCGTCACGTACGACGTCACGCCGCATTTTTCGGTCTTCAGCCGGCTCAACACGCGGCAAGAAGCGTTCTGGCTTGAGCAACTGGGTAGCCACGACCGCTTACTCTTTCAGGAGCGCAGTGCGGAGGCGGGCGTGAAGTTCTCGCCGATCGATCAGATGAGCCTGATCGCGTCGGGAGGCTATATGTTCAACCAGGAATTCAGCGCCGGCTGGGACACGACTCATTCGCTGCACGTCGCGGATATCGGCGACGCGTGGTTTTTCCGCGTGGGGCTTGAATTGCAGTTCTAAAACGTAGACCGATACACGCAGAGTCTGGTTCAGCAGACAGGTTACTCATGGTGCTCGTGAAGAGAATAACCGGTCCGCTGAAGCGGACCCTACTTTTGTTAATTCGTTTCAAGATCGAAGAACTTGTAGGCGAGTTTTTCGTCGTAGCCGAGGAATGAGCCGGGCTCGGCAGGCGTCACACAGATCCGCTTCACGCGCCGCGGCGCGAGGGCATTTCGCGGATCGTTTTCGATCAGGTTTTTGAAGTCGGATGTTTCCTTCAGCTCCGGGCTGAGGAGAAATCCGCACGAGAGAATCGGGACGCACAACCGCGCGGAGACGGTCGCGCCGTCGTCCGTTTCAACCATGAGATGCAATTCGACGGGGCGGTAGAGGACTGAGCGCAACTGTCCCGCGCGCGTCGGGGCGACGTGCATCTTCAACCAGATGCAACCTGTCTTGGAGCGCGGCACCTCAACGCTTACGCCGATCGTGGTGGTGACTTCCGCTATTGGAACCAGCCGATACGAGCCGTCGGGCTTGCGCGAAAGGATGAGCTGCCCCGCAGCGTCGCCTGCATATCGATAATGCGCCAGCGCCTCCGGCCAGATGAGCGGATCTTCCATTGTCGCATAGTTCGGGGCGAGCGGATCCACGCGCCAGAGCAGCGTCGGTGGCGCGTCATCGCGTTGAAGGAAGCGCGCATTCAGCTCAGCGAGACGCGGGGTGTAGACCGAATAGCTCTGGAAGACCGGCCGCGGCTTCAGCTGGTCAAAGCCGTACGGGCCTGTCCAGGGGATCGCATCAAAGGGGCCTTTCAGCGGAGGCAACGCCTCATCCGAAGCGATTGCCGGAGCGTCTCGCCGAAAAAGGTCGCCGATCATTGAGATAAAGTTGTAAGCGTGTCGAGGGGTTTTCGTGAGGACGTCCGAGATCGCGCTGACCCCGTAAACATAATCGTGCCGGTGAATGGAGTTCGCGGTGAACATTCCAAGGGCCAGCCCGACGACCGCGAGCAAGGCAGACGTTCGGCGCCGCGAGGAGGGATGCGCCACGAGAATGAGCAGCACGAGGAGCACGGCGGGTGCCGCGATTTCCATGTGCGGGTCTTGATCCTGCCGCACAAAAGATTCTTTGAAGATCACTTCGAACCAAACCGCCGCCACGATACAGACGAGAAGGGTAACGCCTCGGGATTGCGTTCGCCCCAGCGCCAGGATCGCCAGAAGAACGACGACACTTGCGAGGTAGAAACTCATCGCGCGCGGCGCTTGCAGCGAGCTCGCCTGCATGCCCGGGCCATAGCCGATCATGATTTCCCAGTTGTTTCGCACATAATCCGGCAAGGCCCCCAGCGGTTGGCGCGCCAGTAAAAAGAATCCGAGCGATGCCAGCAGATATATCAGCAGTACGAGCGGGCGACGGCGCTGCATCAGATCGGTCAGCGTGACGACGGCGACGACGGCTGCTCCAATGAGCCCGGCGGAATGCTTGATCCAGCCACAAAGGCCAGCGGCCAGGCACAGCATGACGAGAAGCGCACGATCATCGCGGTCGTGCCGCACCCCGATCACGAGCAGCAGAAACGGAACGATCATGATCTGCAGATCCATTCCGCCCCAGGCAATGATTGCGATTGGAATGCACACCGAAGCGGCGCGGAGGATCGGCCGTGGGAGGACGCGCGCGTTGATTCGCCACATCGCGTACCAGCAGGTGCCGGCCAAAAGTAGTCGCGCCGCGAGCCACCACGCGAGCGTTTCGCTGCGCGTCCCGCCGAAGACGAAGCCCCAGGGGCCATAGGTGAAGACGATGTCGCGCCCCCAGACCGCGTGCTGCACGAAAGCGCGGTGCAAGACGCAGAGCCAGGAATCCGTCAGCGAATTCGGCTCGATATTCCTCGGCGCATAAGTGAGCGTGACGACGGCGAAGCAAAGCGAGGCGGCGATGACCACGCGCTCGAGCGCGCGCGATGCGAACGACGATTGCGGGCGCGCGTCGACGGCAATGTCGGATGGCGATTGTGACTGCGGCTGTGTCGTCGCCGTTTCGTTCATCGCGCGCATTGTACTCCGCGCGGTTCATGTCGCGCGAGACGCGCAAAACAAAGCGGGAGTCCCGATCGCTCGGGACTCCCGCGGTAAGGCATCGTTGAAATTGATTCGCTTATGGAATCGAGATGAGCACGTCGAGGCCGGCGTCGAGCTGGTCGGCCACGTCGGTACCGCTGCCGCCGTCCATCGTGTCCTTCGCGCCGTCCTGGTCGCGGAAGGTGTCGTTGCCGGCCTTTCCGACGAGCGAGTCGCGTCCGGCGCCGCCGACGAGCAGGTCGCTTCCGCTTCCGCCGATCAGCGTGTCGTTGCCCGCGAAGCCGTAGAACTGCACGGCCTTGGCGCTGGTGGTCGACATGGTGTCGTTGCCCGCGCCGCCGAAGACGATTTCGACGTCGGTGTGAACGTTATCGCCTTCGCCCGCTTCGCCGTCGTCGGGCAGCGTGCCGATGCCGACGGTGACGTTGTTCGTGCGGGTCGAGTAGTCGACGATGTCGAGCTGCGCGCCGCCGTAGATTTCATCGCCTTCGGTTCCGCCATCGAGGCGGTCCTTGCCGTCCGAGCCGTTGATGTAGTCATCGCCGGCGTCGCCGAAGAGCGTGTCGTTGCCGAAGCCACCGGAGATCACATCGTTCGCCCGGCCGCCGTGGACGATCGCGGGAATTGTGGTCTTCCCAAGGATGATCGTGTCCGCGCCCGCGAGGCTGTTGACCGCGATCTTCTTGACCTTGGCGATGTCGAGATTGGTCGTGTGCTGCACGCCGCCGGTCGTTTCAACGACGGTGAGCAGGGTTTTGCCGCTGCCGAATTCAATGCGGTCGGCCGAATCCGTTCCGGTCACCGTCACGGTTCCGCTCGCCTTCGCGAACGAAACGCTCATCAGCCGGCGTGTTTCCAAACTTTCAATCACAGAAGCCTCCAAATCTTTTGTCTGTTGTTCGGTTTATCGGTTGCCGGCTTACATTTCGCTCAGCACGTCATTGCTGTCTGCGTCGGCGGTGTCGTGGCCACCGTTGCCGATGACGCTATCAACCTGGCCGTCGCGAACCGAGAAGAAGTCGTCGCCACCGTGGCCGATGCAGGAGTCATTGCCCGAGCCGCCGTTGAAGACGTCGTTACCGCTGCCACCTTCGAGCGTGTCGTTGCCGGCATTGCCGATCAGCGTGACGCTCTTGCCGCTGGTGGTCTTGAGATAGTCGTTGCCGCTGCCACCGATCACCACTTCGATGTCGGTCGCGACGTTATCGCCTTCGCCGGCTTCGCCGTCGTCGGCAACCGTGCCGATGCCGACCGTGATGTTCGCGGTGCGCTGGTTGTAGTCGACGGTGTCGATCTGGGCGCCGCCGTAGATTGCGTCGCCACCGATGCCGCCGTTCATCAGGTCTTTACCGCCCGATCCGTTGATGGAGTCGTTGCCGCCGTCGCCAAAGATGGTGTCGTTGCCCTGGCCGCCCGTGATCGAGTCGGTGCCAGAGTCGCCGTGGATCAGAGAAGGAATGGTCAGCTTGCCGAGGATGATGAGGTCACCGGCGCCGCCGCCGTTCACCACGATCTTCTGCACATCTTTAATCGCGAAGTCGGTCTGCGTGCGCACTCCGCTGGTGGTTTCGACGACGTTGATCGCCGTTTTGCCCGAGCCGAATTCGAGGCGATCCGGGCTGTCAGTTCCCTGCACGGTCAGAACGCCACCGCTCAGCGTGGCCGACAGATGACGGCGAAGTTCGAGTTCTTCAATCACGATGCCTCCAAAGGAAAAATTGCGTACGCAGAAACTACCTCAAGACCAGCCGGCGGCAAATCACATGAGAGGATTTACGGCTCGCGAACAACTGGATCGGGTGCGATTAAGCGCTGCGTGACGACTACGCTTAACGCACGGTTTAATGGGCGGCCCAACTTGGCGGGGCTCGAGTAAAAGTATCGAATGCACCGGTAGCACTCGCAAGCAGGCCCGATAACTTTGTGACGAATATTACCGAGCAACGCGCATGCGCCACCCCGGCAAGTTCCGCCTCCGCGTTAGAGACGTTGCCGGCGGCGGGTTCTTCCGTTAAATCGGTCCGGTTCCGTCCGCAACATCACAGGAAAGCCCAATGCCAGCGAAGATTACGGTATCCCTACAGGACCTTTCCGTAGAAATACGCAGAGAGCTTTACGGCCACTTCGCCGAGCATCTGGGCGCATGCGTTGATGAGGGGCTTTGGGTCGGACCGAATTCGAAAATCCCCAACACCGACGGCGTCCGGACCGACGTGGTCGAGGCGCTGCGGAAGATCAACCCACCCGTGCTGCGCTGGCCGGGCGGATGCTACGCCGACGACTACCACTGGACCGACGGCATCGGTCCGCGCGAATCGCGTCCGCGCCGCGTGAACATCTGGTGGGGACAAAATATCGAATGCAACCAATTCGGCACGCACGAGTTCATGCGCCTATGCGAGCTGATCGGCGCGCAACCGTACCTCGCCGGCAACCTCGGCAGCGGAACCGTTCGCGAGATGCGCGACTGGGCCGAATATTGCAACTTCGCCGGAGACTCCACGCTCGCGCGACAGCGATCTGAAAACGGATCGCCGTATCCCTTCGACGTGAAGTACTGGGGCGTCGGAAACGAAAACTGGGGCTGCGGCGGAAACTTCAACCCGGAAGACTACGCCATCGAGTATCGCCGCTACGCGACATACCTGCGCGACTACGGCAACAGCAAACTCTTCCTCATCGCCTGCGGACCGAACGGCAACAACCACGAATGGACGCGCCGCTTCTTCACGAAGTACGGCATCCCCGATCCTTTCGCCAACGCGCGCCTGCACGGATGGGCCGCCCATTATTACTGCGGCACTGCCGGGACCGCGCTCCAGTATTCAACCGATCAGTGGTACGAGTTGCTGCACAAGGCAACGTACATCGAAACGCTCATCAAAGAACAGCGCGCACTGCTCGACGAACTCAGTCCGCACCAGAAAATCGGCCTGATCATCGACGAGTGGGGCACGTGGCATCCGCCGACGCCGGGAAGACATCCCCAGCATCTCTGGCAGCAAAGCACAATGCGCGATGCCCTCGTCGCGGCGCTGTCGCTCGACATATTCAACAACCACGCCGAGAAGCTGACGATGACGAACATCGCGCAGACCGTAAATGTGCTGCAGGCGATGATCCTCACGGAGGGCGAGACGATGCTGCTGACACCAACCTATCACGTCTACGACTTGTACCAGGTGCACCAAGGGGCGCGCCGCGCAAACGTGCAGATCGAAAGCAATGAAATCTCCTTTGCCGTCGGTTCCGAGCGCCGCTCGATCGCCGCGCTGCACGGCTCGGCATCGGTGAAGGAAAATGTGCTGACGCTCAGCGTCGTCAACACACACGCGAGCCTGCCGATCGAAGCGGAAATCGTGTTGGAGGGCGCATCGCTCGACGAGGCGAGCGTCGCAACACTCGCCGCTGACGACATCACGGCGCACAATACATTTGACGATCCAAATCGCGTCGCGCCGCAAACTCACAACATCACGCTCGGCAATCCGCCACGCTACAGCTTCCCCGCCGCGTCCGTTACCGTGATCCGCATGCGTCTCTGATCGCGTTTTCGATTACACTCCGCTCATGTCGCTTTACACGATCGAAACCTACGGCGAATTGGAGCCGCATCTTTCTCAGGAATGGATCCAGACGAACGGCCTCGGCTCGTTCGCGATGTCAACGGTCGTCGGGTGCAACACGCGGCGCTATCATGGGCTGCTTTGCGCGGCGATCATGCCGCCGGTCGGTCGCATCATGGCGCTCAATCGCATGGCCGAAAGCGTGCGCCTCGATCAGAGCGATACGACGCACGAACTTTCCGTCAACGTCTTCCGCGATAACGTCTTCCCGCGCGGCGAGCGCTATCTCCGCCGCTTCGAAATCGGCGACGTCATCACGTGGGATTACGAAATCGAAGGCGTCCGCCTGAAGAAAGAGCTTCACCTCTTCTGGAAACGCGACGTCGTCGCGATCCGTTACACCATCGAGCCCAACGGCCGACATGTTGAGCTGGACCTTCGCCCCTTCGTCAGCCTACGCGACTTCCATTCGCTGCGCCACAAGGATCAATCGCGGTTTGAAGTGCATTCGGAAAAACATCTCGCGATCGTGACGGACGAGCATTCCTCGCAAAAAGTCGAGATCCGCTCCGACAAATGCGATTTCGCCGAGCAATACGACTGGTGGTACGGCCACAAATACCCGATCGAAACCGAACGAGGCCTCGATGACACCGAAGACCTCTTCACGCCGGGTGGCTTTTATTTCGCAACCAAAGAAACACAAACCGTGACGCTGTGGGCATCGATGCAACCGATCGAATCAATCGATTGGAACGCCGAGATCGATCGTCGTCGCAGCGCGACGAAGCCCAAGTCGGCCACTCAATCCAAAGTCATCGAACGATTGTTCCACAGCGCCAACGATTTTGTCGTCGATCGCAAATCTCCCGATGGCTCCCCGGGCGTCACCGTCATTGCCGGGTATCCCTGGTTCGCCGACTGGGGTCGCGACACGATGATCTCGCTCCCGGGTCTCTTTCTTACGACCGGCCGATTCAAAGAAGCCGGCCAGGTCCTCTGCACCTTCGCGAAATACGTCAGCGAAGGGATGATTCCCAATCGCTTCGACGACTACTCCAACGAACCGCACTACAACACCGTTGACGCCAGCCTCTGGTTCATTCATGCCGCCTACGAATTTCTCCGGCTCGCAAAAGACCAGAAGATGTTCGACACGACGCTTCTCCCCGCATGTCGCGCGATCGTCGAAGGCTATCGCAAAGGTACGCGCTTCCACATCAAAATGGACGAGCGCGACGGGCTCATCACGCAAGGCGATCCGACGACGCAGCTCACGTGGATGGACGCGAAAGACGGTGACGTCGTCTTCACGCCGCGGCAGGGGAAGGCGGTTGAAATCAACGCGCTCTGGTACAACGCGCTGATGCTCATGGGCGAGAAAGACCTCGCCGCCAAGGTGAAAGCCAGCTTCGCGAAAGCATTCTGGATCAGCCCGTTTCGCGGATTGTGCGACGTGGTGAACGACAACTGGCGCGACATGTCGATCCGGCCGAACCAGATTTTCGCGATCAGCCTTCCGCACTGTGCGCTGTCTCACGATCAGCAGAGCGCAGTCGTGGAAGTCGTTCGCCGTGAGTTGCTTACACCGTTCGGCCTCCGCACGCTCGCCGCGAGCGATCCAAAGTTTTGCGCGAAGTACCGGGGGAATCAGTTCGAGCGCGATCGTGCGTATCACAATGGCACGATCTGGCCGTGGCTCATTGGCCCGTTCCTGGAAGCGTACCTCCGTGTCTTTGATCGCTCACCGGAAGCGATGCAGCAGTGCCGCGCGTGGCTCAAGCCGCTGATCGATTCAATGAGCGAGCACGGCTGCATCGGCTCGATCAGCGAATGCTACGAAGCCGATCCGCCGCACAGGCCCGTCGGCACGCCCGCCCAAGCCTGGAGCGTCGCGGAAGCGCTGCGATTGGCGGTTGAGCTGAACATGTAATTTGCACTCAAGCCATGAACGCACAAACCCGCCGAACAATGCTGATCGGAGCCGGCTGCATGCTCGGCGGATTGGTGCTTATTTTTCTTCCACTCCTCCTCGGCCGCGGATCGCTGAACCGGTTCATCGTCGCAATTGGATTGCTCGGATTCCTGCTCGGCGCGAGCATCGTGGCGCACGGGGCGCTCGATGCGCTGCGGAGGCATTAGCGTGCGACCTCTCATCACGCTGCTCGTGATCTCAATCACCACCGTAAACGCGGCAGCGCAATCGCTTCAACTGTCTTTTCCACTGCAGGGTTATTATCGCGCCGGCGAGTACATGCCGGTCCGGGTCGTCGGCGAATCGGGTGACGTGATCCTTTCGGCAAGCGGCGCCGTTCCGACGCGAATCGCCGGTGTGCCTCCTGTCCAAGAGGCGGTCGCGCCACTGCTGCTCATGACCTCGAACGCCACCGAAGTCACCGCGCAGATGAACGGGCAGATCGTGAGGGCCGGCCCGCTTCACGCACTGTCGCCGGATGAGCGGCTTGTCGGTGTCACCGAAGGCAATGAAGCGTTCGCAGCAACGCTCTTTCCGGGGAAGAAGGTTATCACCGTGCGGGTCGATCCGCAGTTTCCGAATCCCGCGTCGGTGCCGACATGGGATGCGCTCGATGCCGTGGTGCTCGACAGCGCCCAAACGATCTTCCCGGTCGTCGACAACGTGCTTGCCAATGGAACGATCATCGCAATCAAAACGCAGCAATCGCCAGAGAGCGATTGGAAGTGGGAGCACCGAGGCGCGTATTGGGTGCTGAACAACCCGCTGTACGGTCCCGGCGGGGCCGAGATCGATGTGGACGACTATGCTCCGTCGTTCGGGCTGGAACCCGAGGAAGCGCTGGCGGGTCGGCAGCTCGTGGTGATCGGCGGCGCGCTGTTTGGATTGCTGGTCGTCGGCGCAGCACTTCTGCTGCGGCCGCGGGCGAGCCTTGTCGTGATCGTGGCGTTGTCCATCGGGACGATCGCAATTGCAGTCGTGGCGCCGACGAACAAAAAAACGCAGGAACTGTCGCGAGGAACGGTTGAAATTTTTTCCGGTTCGGCCCAGCAATTGGACGGCTGGCGCTACTTTCGATCGTGGCGGCAACCGGAGGCCGGCAGCGAGAATGCATACGGCCTGATGTATCCAGTTCTCGCGAGCGACTCGGAGATCGAACGGTTTCAACTCGAATTGCGGTGTCGCTCCATCGGCGCGCCCGAGCGATTTGTTTTCACGCTGCCCCCGCATTACACGATCGCGTGGCTCGACCGCTCAATGCGTGGCAACATTCCGCGGCCGCACGTGGCTCGATCAATGCAGACGCCCTTCACATCGCTGGTAAACGACAAGTATCTCTCGCAAGGCGTTAAGGAACTTGGGCGCGATCGCGATGACCCGCGTGAGACGATTGTTCTTGAAGCCAAATGAAAAAGCGACGCGGAAATCCGCGTCGCTTTTCGTTTATCAGATTCACTCGCTCGGGCTTAAGCAACCTTCAGGAACGAGCCGTCCTTGTCCCATTCCTTTTCGCCGAGGATTTTGGTCTTGTCGGCGTCGACGATGACGTTTCCCTTTTCATCCTTCTTGAGCGGAAAACGGAACAGCGCCGCCTTGGCAGGGCCTTTCGTCGGTTTGCCCTGGTCGTCGAATTTGCTGCCATGGCAACGGCACGCGATGATCTCGTCCTTCTTGGCGACGTTGCAGTTCTTGTGCGTGCACTTGGTCGAGAGGGCGATGAGCTTGCCTTCGTGGGTGACGAGCATGACGCCGTTGGACTTGGCGAACTTATCGTAAACGCCGTCCTTCTTGTAGTCGTCCGCGCTGCCGCAATCGACCGGACCGGCGGGGTATTCCTTCTTCGAAGAGCCTTTTTCGTCTTCAGCGGCGAAAGCGCCTTCGCACATCACGCAAGATCCGGCGATGGTCAAAGCGGCGAGGGCGACAAAGTCGCGACGATTCATTTCCGACATTTCCAATTCTCCAAAAGGTGTTCGATCAGCTTAATCCCAACGTCCAGCCGTGTGGGGTAGACCCAAATCGCGGGCAGAGGATAGAGATCGGCCCGCGTTTTTGCCAGCCCATTCCGCATCACCCGACCGTAATAAAACGCTGAACCGCGTCCAATGTTGCAAAGCTGGTGGAAATCCGCCGTTTATCGTGGATTTCGGCAATCCGTGGATGATCGGCCTTACTGAATCGGTGATTGACCGACCGTTACCCCGCCGCTCGTGGTGGGTTCATTCCCACATCATCGACAGTTGCTCGCCCACGAGCGGCTTCATCGGCCGTGGACGGATCCAGTGCGTCCGCTCGTATTGCTCCGCGAGCGTCAGGCGCTGCGCGATCCGGTGATCGCGCGAAAAGAACTGGCGAACAAGCTTCGGGCAATTGCATTGCTGGCTGCGGTGCAGGAGAACGATATGGCTCGGCAGCCGCGATCTGCGACGTTCGCATCGGTCGAGGATCTCGCAAATCGCCTCGAATGCCTGGCCGTTCGACAGATGCCCACGGCCGCTCATGATTCGCTCCTGCAGAAACCATGGGCGCCCGCTCGATCGCTGCATCTCCGGGTCATAATTGCTCTCGATCGCCAGCACGTCGAGCTCTTCAAACCGCTCCATCAGCAATTTCGGTACGCGGCCGAGATCCGTTGCATAACCAATTCGGCAACCGAATCCTTCGATCACAAACCCGTGCGATCCTTCGCAATCGTGCGCCAATGGAATCGAATGCAGGTGCAGGCCATCAACAGGCTGAAATGCGTGTCCATCAAATCCAACTACTTGTGGTGCAAGGTCGACAGGAAAGCCAAGTTGTTCGATCCGCCGCAGCAGATCGTCCCGCCGGGAGCGATGTACGAAGAGTCGAATCGCGCGTTTCAGGATCGTCGTGAGCCAACCACCGCTGAAATGATCGCGATCGAGATGTGTAAGACAGATCGCCCGGATATCGAGGGGTGACGCGCCAGTCCCATCCATCCGCTGCGCCGTCGTGCGGGGCCCGATCCCGGCGTCAATCAAAACGGATCCATTCGGTGTGCGCAAGAGCGTGCAGTTGCCCGAAGACCCGCTTGCGAGAATGCACAACTCGATCGACATCCGTGTCTACCGCTCATCGTAGGTTGCGTCGTTGCATGTCGTCCAACCCAATGAGAAACAACTAGACCGCTTGCGCGATCTGCTTGTAACCAAGTCCCAGCGCGTCGAGGACATCCTGGGGTTCGCGACCGCTCTTGGGGATCTTCGTGACGAAGAGCGACTTAAGCTTTACGCCCGCGCCGCTCGTCGCGATTGCCCCGGCGATTTCGGCATCCAAGCCACCGGCATAGTTGTCTTCGACGGTGATGATCCGACCGCCGTTTTTCTGGGCGATCTGGAGGATGCCGTCGGTTTTCAGCGGAAGCGAATAGGCATCGATCACCGTCGCCTGTTTGCCGGACTTGGCGAGTTCGTCAGCGGCGCGGAGGCATTCGTGGACCATGTAGCCTGCGGTTACGAAGACGACGTCTTTGCCTTCGCGCACGACCTTGTATCCGCCGACTTCGAATGTTTCTTCCGGCTTGTAGAGCGTCTTGGTTTCGGCGCGGAGCGTGCGGAGATAGCAGCATCCTTTCACGTTCGCCATGATCTCGACGATCTTGTAGCAGCTCACCGCGTCGCTCGGGAAGAAATAGCGGCAGGCGATCTCGCCGTGGTAGTCCTTCGTGTGGCAATAGCTGCGGAAAAACGCGACGTCCGGCAGGCTCATCTGCGAAGGTCCGTCGGCGGCGAGCGTCACGCCCGCGTGCGAGCCGGTCACTTTGATGTTCGCGCCGCTGATGATCGCCATGTCGAGCTGGTCGTAGCCGCGCTCAACGAACTTCGCGAAAGTGGAGCAGAAGGGGATCTTGCCCGCGGCGGCGGCGCCGGCGGCGACGGAGATCATGTTCTGTTCGGCGATTTTGCACTCGAGGTATTGATCGGGGAATTTCTTTGCGAACCACTCGGCGTGCGTCGAATTCTTCACGTCGGCGTCGAGACCGACCACGCGCTTGTCGGCAGCGCCGAGGGCCACTAGCGCGGCGCCATAGGCTTTGCGCGGGGCAATCGGCTTGCCGGCGCTGAAGTCTTTATCAAGGCCGACAAGCGCGAGGCCTTCCTGGAAAGATGCCGCTTTGATGTTGCCCACCGCTGAAGCAGCCTGCTTGGTGGAAGGCGCTTTCGGCGCCGTGATCTTTAATTCACCATCGAGTTTGTAATCGGCGATACCGAGATCTTTCGCGGTCTTGTCGAGCTCGGCGAAGACTTCCGACATCTTGTCTTTCTTCACCGGCGTGCCGTGCTTTCCCATGCCTTGTTCGGCCGAAGCGCCCCACCCCTTCACGGTGCGGGCGACGATCGCAAACGGACGCTTGCCGTTCTGCACGACGTGCAGTTCGCTCAGCGCCTTGCTGATCTGCTCGGGATCGTGGCCGTCGATCACGCGCGTGATGAAGCCGAATGCCTCGGCCTTCTTCGCCAAACCTTCCGCGCTCTGCTGCGGGCTGACCCAGTCGCTCTGTGCGAGCTCGTTCGAATTGAAAATCGGGATGACGTTCGTCAGCGCATGATCGGCGATGAAATCCATCGCTTCCCAGATCTGGCCTTCGCGCGATTCGCCATCGCCGATGATGCAGTAAATGTTGCGGTCGATCTTGTCCATCTGCGCCGCAGCGCCGAGGCCGGCAGCAACCGAGAGACCCTGACCGAGCGAGCCCGTCGCCGCGTCGAAGAAATGCACGCCCAGCTGCGGATTCGGATGCCCATCGATCGCTGAGCCGATTGCGCGAAGGTCCATCGCATCCTGCTTCGTCATTGGACGCGCCGCGTCGCGACCCTTGCCCAGCGGAAGGATCGTCGCGCCGAGGTCCGCCAGCGCCGCGTAGATGATCGGCACTGCGTGACCTTCGGAGAGCACGAGTCGATCGCTATTGGGATTCCACGGATCTTTCGGATCCCACCGCATCTGGTGATACATCAGCACCGTAATCAGGTGCGCGAGGGACAGCGCCGTGGAAGGGTGCCCACTGCCCGCGGACGTGGTCATTTCGACGGACAGTTTTCCCAGATCAATCGCTTTACGATTCGCTGCTGCTTGAAAGCTCATGCTCACTCCGAAAGGGTCAAGCGGCGCAGAATACAGCAGGAATTTGGGCGATGCAATTCATCCCGAAAAGTCCGTGGTCATTGGCACCTGCTTTGTTGTAAAGATCATAGAGATGGATTGGCAGCCGGATGATTCGCCGCGGAATCAGGAAAAAAGGTTGCTGGACGAGGTGCCCGCGATCATCTGGGAGCTCCGCGCGCCCTCGATCGAAAAGCCAGAAGACCTTCACGTGACGTTCGTCAGCGGATTTGCTGAAAAGCTGCTTGGATATCCTCTGGCGGACTGGACGAGTGACCCCGGGTTCTGGCTTCGACTCATTCATTCAGACGATCGCGAGCGTTCGTTGCGCGCCATACATGACATCCTTCGAGGCAAAGTCCAGACGCTTCAATTTCGCGTGACAACCCGGCGGGGACAGCTCTGCTGGCTTGAGACGAAAAGTTCGCTCATTTGCGCCGCGAATGGCGAGATCGAAGGGCTGCGAAACATTTCCATCGACATCACGCGGCAAAAACGCTCGCATGCCGCGCTGCGGCAACGCGCCGCCAAGCTGGTGCGCCTGGCGCGGCAACTGAAGGAAACCAACGCCGAGCTCGATCAGTTCGCGTACATTACATCGCATGATCTTCGCGCGCCTCTGCGCGGCATCGCCAACCTTTCGACCTGGATTGAAGAAGACATGGGCGACAAGTTCACGCCCGAGGCGCATCAGCAGATGCAACTGCTGCGCGGACGCGTACATCGAATGGAAGCATTGATCGACGGCATCCTTCAGTACGCGCGCGTCGGTCGAACGAAAATTCCGGTTGAGGAAGTGGACGTGGGAAAGGTGCTCCTCGAAGTGATCGACCTGCTCGCGCCCCCGCCGAATGTGGAGATCCAGGTTCGGTCAGCCCTGCCGACGCTTCGCACCGAAAAGCTTCGCCTTCAGCAAGTGCTTATGAACCTGATCGGCAACGCAATTAAGCACAACCCGCGGCCGGACGCGCTCATCGAGGTCACGTGCCGGGAGGTCGGATCGTTCTACGCGTTTGACGTGAAGGACAACGGCCCGGGAATTGCTCCGGAGTATCACGAGAAGATATTCGTGATGTTCCAGACGCTGCAGGCCCGCGACAAAGTCGAAGGAACCGGCGTGGGCCTGTCGCTGGTGCGAAAAATCGTCGAGCATCATGGCGGACAGGTCAGCGTCGCTTCGCGTGAAGGCGAAGGCGCCATCTTCCGCTTTACGTGGCCTAAAGAGCCGAGCTTAAATGAACACCGAGCGTCCGCTGAACATGCTCCTCGTCGAAGATGATGAGTTGGACGTCATGAACGTTCAGCGCGCGTTCAAGAAAAACAACATTACCAACCCGCTCTACGTCGCTGGCAATGGACTTGAAGCGCTCGACATGCTCCGCGGCAAAGCAAACGAGCATGGCCAGACGATTCCGCGCGATCGCCGGATCATTCTGCTCGATTTGAATATGCCCAAAATGGGCGGAATCGAATTCCTCCGCGAGCTGCGCGCCGATCCCGACCTGCGCGCCATTACCGTGATCGTCCTCACCACGTCGGACGAGGAACGCGACAAGGTCGATGCCTACAACCTCAATGTTGCCGGTTACATCCTGAAACCGGTGACGCTCTCCGCCTTCGTCGAGATCATGGCGACGCTGAACAAGTATTGGACGGTCAGCGAATTGCCGTGATCACTCGCTCTCATGGGTCCGGATGCCGAGCAGCTCTTTGAAGATATCCGCGGCTTCACCGAGCGCGGCGGGGGTGGTCTTCGGATCGCCAACGGTTCCTGAAATGCGAAACGCGCCGACGGTGCTGGTTTGAAGTGTCGCGAAAAACTCGCTCGCCTCTTTGATGAGCGGAATCTTCCAGTCGGCAAACGGCTGGACCGATGCAATCGCGCGCCCGCGGATCGGACTGTTGGGAGTCTCGTAAAGTTTCTCGATCGCCCCGTTCATGCGAATCTCGGCGCCCCCGATGCGATAGGTCGCGTTGTCCACCTGCAGCAGGTCGCCTTGCAGACGAAGCTCGGCGTAACCGTGACCGTCCGGCGGACGCTGGCCGAATCGCAGATTGAGGAAGTCGTAAATCCCCGCGAAGAGCTTGCTGTTGCCAAGGTCCGATTTTGTGAGCCGGACACTTCCACTTCCATAGAGCCGGTCGCGCTCCCGAAGATTGCCCGCGATCACGAACGAGCCATCGATTCTGCCCGGCACCGGTTTCTTGTCATCCGGCTTGACCGCGCGAACGATCTGATTGAGATCCAGCTGCGAGAGCCGCACTTCCATCTGCGTTGAGACCGGCCCGGCCTGGCCGGTCGTCGGACCCGGATGCTGACTTCGCCGGCCCCACACGCGAACCTGTCCGTCCGCGATGTTGAGCATCGAGTCATCAATCACGATGCGCGACTGACCGTCCTGTCGATCGGCGTAGGCAACGATGTCGAGGTTGCCGAGCGACAGATCGCGGAGCTTGCCGTTGGTCGGGTGAACGGTCAGCGAGAGGCGCAGGGGCCCGAGCGCGCGTGGATCGGTCGTCGGCGAGACGGTGACGAGCGCATTGTACACGCCGGAAAGCTCCGACAGCTTCGGCCAGATCCCGGCGACACGCGACGCATCCACATTTTGCAGCTGAAGCACCATGCGCGACTTCAGCGGATCGGTGAAGTGATACGCGCCGCTTCCGCTGAGCGTCCCACCGATGAGGTTCGCCGTGATTGAATTGAGCTGGAGCGCATCGCCTTCGGCGCTCGCGCTGATCTTGGCAACGCCCGTGAGCTCTCGATTCAGAACGATGTCGCTCGAAGCGTTGAGCGTTCCGGTCGCGGTACGCGAGAAAAAGTCCGCATCGAAGGAGGTCTGCGCCGCCACGCGCAGCGACGAACCCTGGCGCGGAAGCGCATAAGGCCAGTCCGACATCTCGCCCTGAAAATGCCACTGAGTCGGATGCAGCAGCGGAAAGAAAGCTGACGCCTTCAGCCGTCCCTCTTCCTTCTGTGCTTCGAGCTGATCGAGATGCACGATGCCGTTTTCCATCGAGACCGTCGTCGTGAGGCGATCCGCGGCGATCGGTCCGGCTTCGGGATCGGCGATTCGCAGCTTCCCCGTCAATTTCATCTGGCTCGGGCGGAGGCTCGAGGTCACGAGGTCCCATCGCCCGGAGACCTTGCCGCTGATGTCGCGTTCCTTCAGCACTGGTGCGAGCTGTTCGATCGGCAGCTCGCGCACGTCTGCATGCACGTTTACCGGCTCATCTTCGCCAGCCCATGTCGCTTGGACGTTCCATTTCCCGCCGAAGGCCGTCAGCTCCGTCGTCTTTATGACCGCGCCGTCGCCATTCAGTTGTCCATTGAATTGAAGGGTCGCATCGCCTAGGACGTGATTGCGGACCGAAAGCTGCTCCGCCTCCAGCTTGCCGGTAATACCGATGTCCATCGGCGCAAGCGTGCCCGCGACAGTGGCGCTGCTGTCGAGATGACCTTTCATCAGCGGCTCGGTGACTTCTTCGGCGATCGTCGGCGTCTGCGAGACGTTGACCGTGATCGCGACGGGCTTAGGCAGCTGCGTGTCGTAGATTCCGTTCGCGTCGATCGTGAGATCCGCTTGGCGAAGGTGCGCGTTCTTCAGATCGACAGAGCCGATCGAGTTCCCCGCCGCCTGGACCGAGAGGTCGAGGGTGCCGGCCGCCGCATTCGGCATCGGCAACGCGCCCGCGGAGAGATCGACCGTCCAATTCTTGTCGGAGAGATTCAGCTCGCCGGTGCCGCGCAGAATCTCTGGACCGTCATGCGTGATTTCGAGCAGCTTGAGTTTGTCATCCGCCGTCGCGAGGCGCGCGCCCACCGAATGCACCATGAAGTGATGCTTGACCGCCGCGAATTCGAGCAGCGGTGCGCTCAGGGTCCAGTCGATCTTCTGCCAGCTGTCGCCTTTGCCCGTGAGGTTGAGATCAGCGGCCCATTTACCGGTCGTCATTCGGCCACGGCTATGCAGCTCGACGGCGATTTCAGGACGGCTCGGCAGCGGCGTTCTGAGCGAAGCCTTCGCACTTCCGCCTTGCACGGTGCCCGCCGGCAGCGTCAGATCTTCCCACGACGCCTCAATCTCCCCTGCGACGTTCGCCCATGAATAGTTCCCGTTGATCTGCACATCTCCCCCCGCGGCCGTGCAGCGCAGCGCTTTCGCGACGACTTGATTTCCCTCGAGCGTGATCTCGCCCGACATCGCGCGGACCTGCGGCGCGAGCTTCGCCGGACTTTCGATGGTGAATCCGTCCGGTCGAATGTGAACGCCAACATCATCGCGAAGGATGTTCACAACGCCGCTGCCTTTGACGTCGGAGATGACGGCGCTGTCGAGCCGCGCCTGGCCCGTGAGCTGTCCTTCATTCACGCGGCCTTCCCATTTGCCCGAGATCGCAAGCGGCTGAGGCAGGTTCTTCACCCACGGCTTCAGCCACGGGTCGATCTTCGCGATGGCGAACGTCGCGGTGTGTTCCCACACGCGGCCGGGATTCACGGCGCCTTCGACCGTCACTTGATCGTCCACCTTCATGTTGAACTGCCACGCAAGCGAGTTCTGCGGCTCGCCGCGGAGGTTCACCGGCTCGACGATCGCTTCGCGCCCCTTGTTGTCGATGACATGAATCGTGCCGTCGATCAGCGACAGCGCCGGAAGCGTCGGTTGCTGCTGCTCTTCGGTGTTCTTCGCGCCGCTCGTGCGTTTCATCAGCTCCAGCGCCTGCTGCAGATCCCACCGCCCGGTTTGGTCCTGCCGAACGACGAGCGTCGGATGATCCATCTCGATCGAGTCGAGCTTGATCCCGCGTTTCAGCGCGATCATCGGCAGCGTCGAGTGCTCGACGCGCAGCTCTGGGATCGTGAGGAATGCCTGGTCCGCCAGCGGAAGCGAGAGCGTCACGTCGCGCAGCACGGTGTGGCCGAACCATCCGGTGCTGAATGACTTCGCCTGCACGTTCAGTCCCAGCGCTCGCTCAACTTGCGCGATCACGAGGTTCTTGGGATAGGAGGTCCCGAGGACGATCTGCACCGTGATCACGATCGCGATCAGCAGAACGATCAGCGTGAGAAAGAAGCGGAGAAACCAGCGTTTCTTTTTCTTCGGCGGAGAACTTGTCGGCGATCGGTCGAGCATGCAACGATGAGGGATTCAGACAACCAGCGATCTTACCGGTTGGGGTTTGCTGAAGGCGAGAATGCAAATTATTTCGCGGGTGGAATGTTGCCCGTCGTGTGAGGACCGACCCCGAGAATCCACAGGTCCTCACGATAGGTCTTGCCGACGAACGGCCCGGAACTGGCGATGACCTCGCCGGTATCCGCCCAGTATGCGACGTAAGCAATCGACGCGAAACCCTTTTGCCGCGTGGTTTTGACCAACGCCAGCTCCGGCGTCGCAACCGGCAAATTCCCCGGCGCAGGACTCGTCCCGCCGCTGATGTAGATCGAGGGAATGCCGAGCAGGAATTCGAGCCGGTCGATGCTCAGTCCGCCGCTGCGCACTTCCATCACGATCTGCGCGTTTTCCTTTTTGTCGACGAGTCGAACACCGCCCAGCAGAAGCTGCGCACGCAGCTCGGCGAGCATAAACGACTGCTCCTGCGTGAGCGTGCTGGCATTGATATACGTCGCGTCGAGATACACCTTGCGATCTCGCAGGGCGTCGTTCTTGAGCTGATCGACCGCGCGGGTGGCGGCCTCGGACATGAGGAACATTTCGGTTGCAGTGCGCGTCGGATCGGTCGTGCGAACGCTCGCGCACCCGCCCGATAATTCGAGCAGGATAGCCAGTCCGATCAGACAGCACGAGCAACGCAACATTTGCCGAAAGACCTCGGTTTCCGCGGAGTTCCGCTCCGCAGGGCGACGGGACGCTTGTAACCGCTGCCGCCATCCGCGTCTACGCAACAAAAACCTCTCGCGGAAAGTTTCCAAATTTCGGCTTGCAAAAATAAGTTTGCATATACTAACATATTGGACGATGATGTCAGGGGGCTCAGGTGAGGCAATTATGGAACCGACCGTTCTTCAACTGCGGATGAATTCCTTAGAGCGGCGCGTGCGACGGATTGAGGAAAAGCTTCAGATGGAAGCGGAATCACCGGGCGATCCGGTCCCGCCGCTGCAGAGGATGATCCCGCAGGCCGCCCCTCTCTCACCGGTCGAACCGAAACGTGAAGTACCAAGGCAGGTCGCTCCGCCTCCGATTCCGGCCGAGCCGATCCGTCCCGAGCCGCGCGTCACCGTGCATCGACCCCCGCTCGCACCCCTCTCGGCGTCGACGCCGGTCGTTCCATATGCTCCGAAAATCACACCGACTTCCGCGCCTCGCGGTGAGATCGAGCAGACCATCGGCCTGAAATGGGCCGGCTGGATTGGCGCGATCGTCCTCGTCATCGGCGCGGGACTCGGCATCAAATACGCTGTCGACAATGGCTGGCTGCAGGTCCTTCCGCCGGCCGTGCGACTTGGGCTGATGTACCTCGGCGGCTTCGCGCTGATCGGCGCGGGCGAATGGGTCTACCGGCGCGTGAACGACATTGCCTCCGCGGGCGTGTTCGCCGCGGGCGTCGCGACGCTCTTTCTCGTGAGCTACGCCGGTCACGGGATGTACGGCCTTTACGCGCGCGACACGGCGTTCTTCCTCATGGGGATCTCTACGCTCGTCGGCGCGGCCGTCGCGATCCGTGGAAAGCTCGTCTCTGTCGCGACGCTCTCGCTCATCGGCGGAAACATCGCGCCGATCGTTCTTCACGGCGATCACGCGCACCTCGTTCCGTTCATGTGCTATCTGCTGATGCTCCAACTCGTCGCCCTCGTGCTCGCGTGGTGGGGCGGAAGTCGTAAATGGTGGATGCTGCGCGCGCTGTCGCTCGCCAGCACATCGCTCTGGATGGCTTTTCTCATCGCGCAACCCGCGGCGGTCGCTTCCTCCGCGACGCAAGTGTTCCTCCTGATCTTCGCGGGGCTGTTTCAGGCCGAGGTGATCGTTTCGACGGCAAAGCGAATTAAACAACCGCTCGACGTCAACGACGCCGCCGCACAACCCGGCGTGATCTTCAGCGTGCTCGTCACGGCGGGGCTGACAGCCGGAACGTTCTTCCTCCTCCGCAATGAAACCAACACCGTTCGCGGAATCTGGACGCTTGTCTTCGCAGCCATCACGCTTGCGATAGCCTTCGCTCTCCCGCGAAAGATATACCCGTCGCTCAAAGCGCTCGCGCTCGGCTATGGCACGCAATCCGCGATGCTCCTGATCGCCGCGGTGCCGATGCTCTTCACCGGCGCGGGGATCGTCTTCGGCTGGTCGATTCTCGCCTGCGGTTTCGCGCTGATGGGCGCGACGCTCAATCTCAATGCCGCGCGCCGGGCGAGCGCCCTCGTCTGGTGCCTGGGTGCCGTGTACCTGGCGCATTGGGCGACCTCTCCAACCGGACACGAAACATGGCTCACAATCTTCGGCACGGCCATCCCCGCGTATCTTTTCGTCGCCGCGGCACTGAGCCTCGCGGCCAATAGCATCGCGATCCTCAGTGGCGTCGCGCAAATGGATCAAGCCATCGTCGGCACTTCGGCGTACCTCGATCAGGTGATGACGGCCGTCGGTGGACTCACATGGATCGTCGCGTGCATCGCAGCGCTTCCGACGACAGGCGCCACCCTTGCCATCGTCGCGTACGCGTGGCTCCTCTTTGCAATTAATCTCATTCGCCCGCGTCACGGGTTCGTCCATCAATCCGCGATCGTGCTGCTGCTCGCGGCGCTCAAATGGATCGTGATCGACAACCTCGCCGATCGAATTGCTCCGGGTTGGTCGGCCGCCCGATACACGCCCGTCCTCAATCCGGTCATGGCGCTCGGGATGCTAATCAGCGTGAGCGTCGCCGCCATCGTCTTCCTCCGTCGCGCGTCATTCCTGGCGTTCGCCGCGAAAAATGCGAACGACGAAAACGAGCATTCGAGATTGATGCTTGGCATCGCGGCCTTCGTGCTCGTTCTCATGACGATCGGCTTCAGCTTCGAAATCGATCGCGTCGTCGAACAGGTGCGACTGAGCACGATGCTGGCATGGCCGCCGGATCAGGCAAAGCATCTCGCGTGGACGATGCTGTGGATGGCGGCGATGTGCGGCCTGATGGCGCTGGTGCGCCTGTTCGAGCCTAAACAGGGCAAGCGCCGGGCGACGATGCGCGGACTTTCGATTTTCCCGATCCTTCTCGCGATCAAGTTTATCCTCATCGACGCGCTCAGCTTCCGCGCGAGCAGTGGGCCGGCCAATGTGCTCGTGCTCGCGAATCTGCAGACGCTCGCGGGGATGTTCGTGCTCGGCGGACTCGCACTCGCCTGGTTCGTCGGCGGACCGCACGACCCTGAAACCCCGGATGCCCGCCGCGGGTTCATCGGTTTCCTCGCGATCACGCTGCTCTTCCTCATTGGCTCGCTCGAGATCGATCGCTGGGCGGCGCATCAAACGTTCGGCAACCCGTGGTTTGTTCGGCAGGTCGGATTCTCGATCTTCTGGTCGGTCTTCGGCGTGACGTGCGTCGCCTGCGGCTTTCGCGCACGCGTCGCAGCCCTCCGCTACTGCGGCCTCGGTCTGCTCGCCCTCACGCTCGCAAAGGTGGTGCTGGTCGATCTCGGATCGATCTCGACCGGCTATCGCGTCCTGTCGTTCACGGGCCTCGGCATGCTGCTGCTCGGCACGAGCGTGCTTTACGGAAAGCTCAGCCCCCGTCTTCTCGCTCTCGCCAGCGCCGACGAAGCGAACGACGCGTAAAACATGTTTTCACGAAGGCGCGAAGACGCGCAAAGATTCGCGAAGAAGTTCTTGAATTTCTTCGTGAGTCTTCGTGATCCTTCGCGTCTTCGCGATAGCATTTCGTTCATGAGCGACGCGAAATGGGAAACGTTGGCGAGCGAGAATGTTTTGGAAACGCCATACTACGCGATTACGCGTGATCGCGTGCGCAGGCCAAAGGGCGAGCCGTTCGATTACTTCGTGATGCGCCCGCATCGCTACGCCGCGGGTGTGATACCGATCGACGAACAGGGCTGCGTGCTGCTCGTGCATCAGTGGCGACATCCGGCGCAGACGATGCAGTGGGAAATCCCCGCTGGGGCGGTGGATGGAAGTGAAACGCCGAAGCTAGCGGCGCTACGTGAATTGCGAGAAGAAACCGGCTATGAGGCGAGCGTGATCAAGCCGCTTTACGCCTATCACCCATCGATTGGCACATCCACCCAGATCTTCCACCTGTTCGTTGCGCGCGACTTGAAACAGGTCGGCGTGCACGATCCGGTCGAGATTCACGAGACGCGATTCTTCGATCGCGCCGAACTCGAAACGATGATCGACAACGGTCAAACCGCGGACGGCATGACCCTCACGGCGCTCTTGCTCTGGCTGCGGAAGACAAAGTGCGACTAGTCCGCTTCGTGCCGGCCGGATTCCCAGTTTTCGTCGGTGGTGTCCTGATTTCGCTCCGTCACCGGCGCGCCGTCTTTGCCGATGATCCGGCCGTGCGATCGGCCCGATTCTTTCGGATCGCCTTCCTCGGCGGCGCTGGTCACCGCATCGCGAGGTTTTGGTTTGGACGCGCTCTTCCGCGGAGTTTTTTCACGCTTCATAACTGCTCCAATATTCCCAGATTCAACCCTTGATCGTAGAGGCGCGCGTCCGCCCTGTTAGCGCCCAATCTCACGAAATAACTGCAACCCAAACACGTTTTATGGGTGAGCTTCGACAGGAGATCTTTCAATGCGATCACTTCTCGTTTCGATGGCGTTACTGACAATTTTTGCGATCACCGCGACGGCGGCCACCACGCAACCTTCCTCCGATGCTGCCAACGGCACGATCACCGGCAAGGTTCTGCATAACGGCAAGCCGATGGGCGGCATTCGCGTGATGGTCTTCTCTCCCGAAGGCCGCAAGCACAACAAAAACGGTGCGGAAGAAAAGGGCGCCGGCCTTCGCAAGCTCTTCGGCGCCGATCGGCCCAAGCCCATCGCACAGGCCGTGACCGATGAAAATGGAAAGTTTTCCATCGACGTCCCCGCCGGGAAATACGTCGTCGCCGCCATGGGCAAAAAGATCGGCGCAGCTCACGAGCGCGTCACAGTAACCGAAGGGCAAACCGCGAAAGTCGAACTGCAGTTGCAGGACCGCGGCGGGAAGAAAGGCAAAGCGGGATCGGACGTGCCGACAACGCAGGCCTGATTACGTAATCAAGCGCGGGGTGAAGAGGACCCGAGCCAGTTCATGGCTCGGGTCTTTTGGTTTGGAGCGGAGCGTTCGATCCAAAAGCTCAAGGAGAACAAATAACGCAGAAGCGCACAAACAATGGCTTTGAGTTGCGTCTTTGTACTCTTTGCGAGCTTTGAGATCTTTGTGCTTAATCCGCTCCCGCATCGGGGGAACTCTGCTACCCTGCCCGCGTTGATGCGCATTCTCGTCCTGACCAACCCGCATTCCGGTCCGCAGGGAAGCAACGAACAGCTCGCCCGCGCCGCGTTTCACAACTGCGCCGCGAACGAGATCGTCATCCGCGCGATGCACGCCGATCAGATCTACGACACTGCGAAGCGTGCGAGCAGCGAAGGCTTCGAGTGCGTCGTCGCAGCCGGAGGGGATGGGACCGTCAACTGCGTCGCGAGCGCGCTGGTCGGAACGGGCACCGCGCTCGGTGTACTCCCGCTTGGAACACTCAATCACTTCGCGAAAGACCTGGGAATTCCGCTCACGCTGGACGAAGCCGCGCGCCTCATCTGCGCAGGTCACACGCGGCAGATCGACGTCGCCGAAGTGAACGGGCGGTTCTTCGTGAACAACTCCTCGATCGGAATCTATCCCCACCTCGTCAAGCGCCGCGACGGGCATATCGACCGCCTCGGTCGCGGCAAAGCGCTCGCAACATTCCTTGCGACAATCACTGCGCTGCGTCGCTTTCCGACCGTTCACGTGCGCGTGAAACTGGCGGGGCAGATGTGGGAAGGGGCCACGCCGTTCGTGATGGTCGGCAACAATGCGTACCTGTGGGACCTCTTCAACTTCGCCTCGCGCTCGCGGCTCGACGGCGGCGAGCTCGGCATCTACTTCTCCAATCGCACCGGCCGCTTCGGCCTGCTCAAGCTCGTCATCCTCGGCTGGCTGCACCGACTCGATCAGGCGAGAGATTTCACCGCCACCACCGCCACCGAGCTCTGGATCGAAACCAAGAAACTCACGCTAAAAGTCGCCACCGATGGCGAAATCCGCCGCGTCCGAACCCCGCTGCATTACACCATTCACCCCGGCGCGCTGCGCGTGATCGCACCATGAATTTCGGCTCGGGGTTGCAACACCTCACCTTCGATCCGCCATAAGGTCGGGTGAACCTACTCTGCGAGGCTTATACTGACTGAAGATCAATGCACGACGACGATAGCAAATCCCGGCAGAGCATAACGCCCGATTATCCGGCTCGTCGCCCTGAACTGGCAAAAGCATTGACCATGTTTGCAGTCGGCTTGTGCGTGGTCGCAACTGTGCTGACGCTCCTGCTCGTTCCACAGTTATTACATGGCCAACCGTCGCGATACGCCGACTGGTGGCTGCTGATTATTTTTCTCTGTGCCTGCGGCAGTCTCCTCGCTGCATGTTTCTGCGGCCGTCGTGCCGGATGGCGGGGTCGGTGGCTGGTTGCTTTCTCTGTATCTATCGCTTGCGCAAACATCATTGCGTGGATGTTCCTCATTCCGTACTTCAACGGGCACTAAGACAGGAAAGGGCGACATCGCGAATCTTCTCGTTTATTCTGCTTGCCCTGCGGACGATTGCGCATATTTCGGATTTGCATTTCGGGACGGTCGACCCGGCCGTCGCGGAGGGATTGGCGCGCGATATCGACGCGCGAACGCCGAGCGTCGTGGTAGCGAGCGGAGATTTCACGCAGCGGGCGCGAGTGGGCCAATACCAGGAAGCCGCGGCGTATTTGAAGAAGCTTCCGTCGCCGCAGATTGTCGTGCCGGGAAATCATGATATTCCACTGTGGAATGTGATCCGGCGGTTTTTCTTTCCGCTCACGCGGTACAGACGCATCATTAATCACGACCTTCGTCCCAGCTATAGAGATGACGAGGTGGCGATCATCGGGATGAACACGGCGCGGTCGTTCTCGTGGTCGTGGAATGGATTCTGGAAGGACGGCCGCATCTCCGAAGAGCAACTGCTCGACATCAAGCTGAGCATGTGCGATGTGCCGGCGGCGGTGTTCAAGATTGTCGTGACGCATCATCCGTTCATCCCGCCGCCGGGCGAGCGAATGAAGGGGATGGTGCACGGCGCGACGCGGGCGCTGGCACAGCTCGAAGAATGCAACGTCGATCTGCTGCTGGCGGGACATTTGCATCGGGGATACAGCGGCGATGTGCGGACGCATTACGAAGCGGCGCGGCGGTCGATCCTCAGCGTGCAGGCGTCGACCGCGACGTCGACACGCCGACGCGGCGAGCCGAATGCGTACAACTGGATCACGATCGATCGGGACGTGCTGACGATTGAAGTGCGTGCGTGGAACGGCGGCGAATTCGCGGCGATCGACACGACGCGCTATCGAAAGAGCGAGCACGTGTGGCATCGGGAGTGACGCGGCGATCCCGGTGTGGCACAGCCGCCCTCGGCTGTGCTCGGTGCGCGAGCAGAAGCACAGCCGAGGCGGCTGTGCCACAGAATCATTTGGGAGACCGATGCGACTTGGCATCATCACACTTTGCGCGATGTTCGTGGCTGTCTGTGCGTGCGCTGCCGACAATCCTGTCACGCCGCCCGACAACGTGGCGGCGGCGAAGCTGATTGAGTGGGGGTGGGACACGCCGTCACCGACCTATGTGCGGGAGCATGTCGGCGAGATGGAGAATTCGCCGTTCGACGGGATCGTGCTGACGCTGACGGCGAATGGGAAACATGATCTCTCGCAGCGGCCGGATCGACAGGCATGTTTCCCAACCCGCGCATTCGGTGCGAAAGTGTTGAAACGCGACGATTATTCCGAATCAATCGACGCGCTCCGGGCGATCAAGTTTAAGCGGTTCACCGATAACTTCCTGCGAATGAACGTCACTCCAGGCGACGCCGACTGGTTCGCGGATGAACTTCCCGCCGTTGCGAATGTGCGCCTGCTCGCGAGCGTGGCGAGCCAGTGCAAGCTCAAAGGGATTCTGCTCGACACGGAAGCGTACGACGGTCAGCTGTTCAACTACAGCCGCCAGCCGCAGAAAGCGAAGCATTCGCTCGAAGATTATCAGCGACAGGTGCGCACGCGCGGCGGCGAGTTCATGCGGGCGATCAATGCCGCGTACCCGAACGTGACGATCATCGTCACGCTCGGTTATTCAATGGCGCATTTCCCGGACGAGAGCGCCCAGAAGTATCAGCTGCTGCCCGCGTTTCTCGACGGCATGCTCGAATCCGCCGACGCGGGCACTGTGATCTACGACGGGTGGGAATACGCGTATAACTTTCGCACGGAAAAAGAATTCGCGGACACACGCAAGATCATTCGCCAGACGGCGCTGACCTGGTCAGCGGTTCCGGATGCGATGCGGGCGCATTGGCGGGCCAGCTTCGGATTATGGCTCGATTACGATGCACACTGGGACGCGAATGATTTCTCGAAGAACTTCTTCACGCCGCAGCAATTCGAGCAATCGGTGCATCAGGCGATGCGATATACCGATCGCTATGTCTGGATCTGGTCGCAAAAGCCGGACTGGTGGCGCGGCGGGGTGCCGAAGGATTACATCGAGGCGCTTCGTCAAGCACGGAAGTGAGTCAAAACAGTATGCGCGGTTTCTAATCGCCATCGACAAGCGATTGGCCTAAAAACCAGAATGCTTTTCGCATGGCTTGGGTTCATCGCGCTCATTCTCGTATTTCTCGCCCTGGATCTGGGCGTGTTTCATCGCAAAGCGCACGTCGTCAGCGTGAAGGAAGCGCTGACATGGTCGGCGGTATGGATCACGATCGCGCTGGTCTTCACCGCGTTCATTTATTTTGGATATGAAAAACATTGGCTCGGGCTCGGGAAAAGCCTCGACGGCACACCGCTCGATCAGATGGCGGTGACGGAGAGCAATCCGCTCGGCGAGCTGAATGGATCCGCGGCGACGATCAAGTATCTCACGGGTTATGTGATCGAGAAGTCGCTCTCAATCGACAACATTTTCGTCATCGCGATGATCTTTGGTTTCCTCGCAGTGCCGGCAGTGTATCAGCATCGCGTGCTGTTCTGGGGGATTCTCGGCGCGCTGCTGATGCGCGGCGTAATGATCTGGCTGGGGGCAGAACTGATCCATCGTTATCATTGGATCATCTTCGTCTTCGGCGGATTCCTCATCCTCACCGGCGCGAAAATGTTGTTCATGAAGAGCGAGAAAGGCGATCCATCGAACAATCTCATCGTTCGTCTCACGAAGCGTTTATTTCCGGTGACATCGAACTTTCACGGCCAGCATTTCTTCGTGCGCGCGGGCTCGGGTCATGCGCACGAACCGGCGATCGCGGGCGAGCCCGAGCGGGCGGACGCCGCCATCGATGCTGCGAACATCGGCACGCTGATGATGACGCCGCTGTTCGTCGCGCTCGTGTTGATCGAATTCACCGACCTGATCTTCGCGGTCGATTCGATCCCCGCGATCTTTGCCATCACGACCGATCCGTTCATCGTCTTCACGAGCAACGTTTTCGCGATGCTTGGGCTGCGCAGTTTGTATTTCGCGCTGGCGGGGATGATCGACAAGTTCCGCTATCTCAAGCCGGCGCTCGCGTTCGTGCTGCTTTTGGTGGGCGTGAAGATGCTGGCGCACAAGCCGCTGAAAGCGCTGCTGGGTGATTACTTCAACTTCTACATGCTCGGTGCGATTCTGCTGATCCTCATGATTGGCGTCGTGGCGTCGGTGGTAAGCAAGCATCGATCGAAAGAGGCGCTCGTCGCCGAACCGGTAGGGCCATAGAATTCAGATATGTCATCCTGAGCGCAGCGAAGGATCTCGAAATCGGACGACGCGCAAGACCCGAGATTCTTCGCTTCGCTCAGAGTGTGTGAGTTTTTGTGTGGCGAGGGCGTCTCGCCCTCGCATTTGCGGCTACAGCCGCGTTCGCGAGGGCAAGATGCCCTCGCCACGTCGAGAAACTCGCACTCTCTCAGAATGACAGACGCGACTAGACCACAATCTCCTTGCCCTCAACGCTTCCGTCTGCGGACGTGTTATCGAAAAACTTAAGCAGCGCGAATGCTTCGGCAATATCCTCCGCGCTGACGAGACCGAGATAGCGATCGCCTTCATACACTGCGGCAAGGCGCGAGCTTTGCTCGCTCATCGATTGCCTCACCTGATCGAGCGTTTGATCCGCGTGCACGCGCACGACGGCCGGGTGCATCACCTGGGTAACAGGCACGTCGCCGGCGTGCTGCGCGAGCGAGCGGATGACGTCCTCGCGCGTCACGACGCCGAGGATGTCGTGGCCGTCCATTACCGCGAAATCGGGTTGATAGCTGTTAAGGATGTAATGAATCACGCGATCGATGCGATCGTTCGGCGAGAGCGTGAGCGCGTGGCGGTTGTAGGCTTCTCCCACGCGATGGCTCGCGAGTACCGTGCGCGTCTGGCCTTCCATGTTTTCGGCGCCGGCGGCGAAGAAGATGAAGACCGCGACGACAATCACGAGAATTCCACCGCCCATCAAGCCCCACATGCCGAGCAGGATCGCGGCGGTCTGACCGATGCCGGCGGCCACTTGTGTCGCGCGGGCGTACGGCAGGCGCATCGCGAGAAGCGCGCGGAGGATGCGTCCGCCGTCAAGGGGAAAGGCGGGGATCAGGTTGAAGAGCACGAGCGCGACGTTCGCGTCGAGCAGATATTTCATCGCGAGAAAAGTCGAAGGACCTGCGTGCGCCGTCGTCACGAGATCGTTCAGGTTCATCCGGCCGAGCGACGTGTTCACACCGATGCCGAGGATGATTGCGGCGGCGATGACGACGTTCACGAGCGGCCCCGCGATCGCGATGAATAATTCCTGCGACGGCTTCCGCGGAATGCGGCTCAGCATCGCAACGCCACCGATCGGCAGGAGGATGATCTCCTTTACCTCAACGTGAAATCGTTGCGCGACGAGGGCGTGACCAAGCTCGTGCAGCGTGACGCAAAGAAACAGCAGCAGGATCATCGCGGCGCCGAAGAGCATTCCGGGTGTGCCGAAGCGGGCGAATTGGCCCGCGCCGAGGATGACGATAAGGAAGAACGTGATGTGGACGCGGAGATCGATCCCCGCGACGCGTGCGAATTTGAAGGACCATCTCATGTTGGCTCCGATCGATTGTAGGAGCGCACTTACTCCCTCTCCCTGAAAGGGAGAGGGTGGGGGTGAGGGTCGACCGCGAGAGTCGAGTGGCGCGGGTGGGGCGAAAGGTTCGAGACTGGTTGGTAAGGAGCGCGATTTTACTGCCGCGCTGGACCCTCACCCTAACCCTCTCCCTTTCAGGGAGAGAGGATTCGAGCCCAAAAAACCGAAGGGTCGCACGAGTGCGACCCTTCGGTTGTATTTGATGCGATCGGACTACTGAAGTAGTCGACTAGTAACGGTCGCGACCACCGCCGCCGCGGCCACCGCGGTCGCCGCCACGGCCACCGCCGCCGCCACCGAATCCGCCACGGCCACCACCGCCGCCGCCACCACCGTAACCACCGCGGCCACCGCCGCCGCCGCCACCACCACGCGGACGATCTTCGCGCGGCTTGGCTTCGTTCACCGTCAGGGCGCGGCCGTCATGCTGCTGGCCATTGAGCGCGGCGATCGCGGCTTGCGCCTCTTCGTCGCTGCCCATCTGCACGAAACCAAAGCCCTTGCTGCGGCCGGTCTCACGATCGGCGATTACTTCGGCCGACGACACGGTGCCGTGCTGGCTGAACAACTGTTCGAGGTCCGAGCTGCTCGTCGCGTAGCTCAGATTCCCCACGTAAAGCTTGCTGCCCATTGGAGTCTCCTGTCTGGGCTTCCTAGCGCTCGCTCTTCACTTTCCAAGCGCCACCGAAAGGGGTCAAACCCTGACCCGGGTAGGAAGGGCGAGAGAGCTCGCAACGGGAACTGAGAAATGATCAGGCCTCGTAGCAGATAGCTTCGGTCGTCGAACCACCAGCCTAAGCGTACCAAACAATTTCAGCCGCGCCTATCAGGAAAGGTGCGCACTCCGGCCTGACTCGAATTGTGTAGACGGCGTCGCTGATCCCCGCGCGCCGGGAGGGTCAGCGACCTTGCCCACAGGGAGACGTTATTGGACGCCGGAGAGCACGGGCAGTTGAAATTGCGACGTCTTGAGCGTGACTTCAACCTTCGGCTCGCTCGGTTGTGTCACGGACGTCGCCGGTGCTGTCGCTTTGTGAAGCGCGAGATGTTTTGACATCTGCTTGCTGATCTCGGCTCGCACGCGCTCCCGGTAATCGAGCAGATGCTCGGCCTGCGAGCACACGGTCAGGTAACTACTGACCCCGCCAGGATTGAGTTGGTACATCTGGTACAGGCGTTTCCAGAAAACCGTGCGGGTCTTGCGGACAAACCCCTGACGCCAGAACACAATCGCCATGGCGCGAAGATTCTTCAGGTTCCGTTTCCGCCGCGCGTACCCTTTTTTCTTCGGATACTTCGCCTCTTTCAGCAGCATGAAATGGCGGAAGGTGCGGTCGAGATACTTGATCGGGTCGTACAGTTCCCAAAAACCATCCACGTACTCGCGCGCGATCTCTTCCATCGGCCGGGTCGGCACAAAGTTGAGAAGCGTGGTTTGGTTGATGTCCCCGCCCTGATTCAGCAGGCGACCATCTTTCTCCAACCGCTTCCACAAGCCGGTATCGGGCAGGGCCTGCAGCATGCTGAACACGGCGGTGGGAACAGCGGTTTCTTCGACAAAATCCACGATGCGCTTGCCCGCGCCGGGCTTTTCGTTATCGAACCCGATGATGAACCCTGCCATCACGCGAATGCCCGAACGAGCAATGCGCATCACGGATTCGCTCAACGGATCACGATTATTCTGCGATTTCTTCGTCAGTTTCAGGCTTTCGGTGTCCGGCGTTTCGATCCCGAGGAACACCGCGCCAAAGTTGCACTCGCGCATCAGGTCCATCAATTCCTGATCCTGCGCGAGGTCAACCGAAGCTTCAGTGGCGATCGAGAACGGATAATCGTGCTCGATCATCCACGGCTTCAGTTCCTGCAGAAACGCCTTCACGTTTTTCTTGTTGCCGATGAAGTTGTCGTCCACCATGAAGATGCTGCGCCGCCAACCCAGGTCATAGAGCCGCTGCAGCTCGGCGATCATCTGAGCCGACGTTTTCGTTCGCGGTTTGCGGCCGTAGAGCACAATGATGTCGCAAAACTCGCAAAGAAACGGGCATCCGCGCGAGAACTGCACGGACATGTCCGAATAGGCGTCCATCTGAAGCAATTCGAATCGGGGAATGGGGGTCTTCGTGACGTCGGGCTTCACGCCATTTGAGCGGAAAATGCCGGACTTCTCGCCACGCTCGATCGCGGCCACCATCAGCGGCAGCGTGATTTCCCCTTCGTCGAGCACCATATAGTCGGGCGCCGACGCCTTGCATTCTTCGAACATCGACGTCGGGTAAGGCCCGCCCACCGCCACCGGCTTTCCCCGACGCTTTGCTTCGCGGATCTGCGCGTGAAAATCCTCCTTCTGCACGATCATGGCCGACAGCATCACCATGTCGCACCAGGCCCACTCGGCCTCGGTGACATTCCGCACATTGCGATCGACGAGTTTGAACTCCCACTCCGGCGGAAGCAGCGCCGCCACCGTCACCAGCCCAAGCGGAGGCAACATCGCCTTGCGACCGACGAGTTCGATCGCTTTTTCAAAGGACCAGAAGCTGGGTGGAAACACCGGATAGAGCAGGAGGACCCGCATGGTCAGGTTTTTCCTTGTCAAAAGTGAAGAGTTGCAAACGCCGAGCGTTGAACGTTTTAACCCGCCAACGCGGGCGATGTCCATATGCATCGGCAACATTTGTTTACATATCCCAAGTATTTTCAGACGTTTCCGAGTGGCCCGTGGTTCGTTGTGAAGCCATCTCACAGAGCTTTGAGGGGAGAATGACCCGCCTTTGCGCTGTATCCTCTCACGCAATGACCCAGTTCTTCGACGATGACGAAGAGGCCGAGGAATCGCTCGCGGACGAAACGCCTGATGAATCGGACATGGATGAGCATGATGATCCAGAGATGATCGCCTGCCCCTATTGCGGAAAGAAGATCATCGACGACATCGACATCTGCCCGCATTGCCGAAATTTCATCTCGCACGAAGACGCCCCGCGGAAGATGACGTGGATCTGGATCACCGCGGTGGCTCTGCTAGGGGCGGGGGCATTCCTGCTCTATGCGTTCGGAATCCCGTTTCGGTGAATGAGTGCGGTTTTTCGTGACACGGCCTTTCAGGCCGTGCGCATGGCCTGGAAGGCCATGTCACATTCACATCAGCAGGCTCCGAACAGCTACATCTTCATCCGGCGGAAACGAAAGTCGTCACCGAACGATTTGTCCGCCCGCTGATAGGTGAAGCGAACGCGCAATTCCCCTTCGCCGCTGATGTCCCAGTAGTACGAATCCTCTTCGTCATACACGGTCAGATACCTTGGCCGATCCATGATCGGAACGGGCTCGAGATATCGCGCATCGTTGACCATGCCGACATGCGTGACGCCGACGCCGAAACCGATCCTCGGACCGCTGTCGTAAACCTCGGGCCGCGGGGGCGGGATGATGACCTTGCCGTACGAATCCGCCGCAATCGAAAGCGAACGCAGCGGGTGGCTTTGCCCGTTCAAATCGACCACGTAACTTTCGCTTCCCTTAAGCTGAACGGTCTGATCGGTCGGATTGTGAATCTGCACGACGAGCCGGCCCTCGACCGCGCGAAAGCGGTATTCCAGCGGCTCGAGCTTCACAACGTAATCGGCTTTCGATCCGATGTGACCCGCCGATTGCGCCGGATCGGTCAGCTGATATTCGTAATGCGCACAACCGGTCAGCAGAAGGAAAACGAGCGAGACGCAGAGTGACTTCATGCGTTAATTCTAAAACCCACTGTTTTCCCCCGCCATCTTCAATTTTGTAAGCTATCCGCGCGATGAGTGACGCTTCCCCTATCGCGAGCACACCGTTGGCCTACGCCGGGGCGGGTCTTTACCGCCCGCCACGCGGATTGAAGCGAATCGCGGTGCTCAGCTTCATCGTTTCGATGCTCACCGTCGGCGGGAACGCGTTCCTCACCGTCGGTGGTTGCGACGAAGCGGTCGAAAGCAAGTTCGTCACGGAGCCGGCCGCGCAATGGTCGCCACCGGCAGGACCACTTACCGCGCATCAGATCGAACTCATTCGCGGGCAGCTTGATCCGCAGTATTACACCGTCACGTCCGAGGCGCGCGACGCGATCGGGGAATATTTCTCTTCGCCGCAGCAGGCGCTCTTCTATCCGACGCCGGACGACGAAGAACTTCGCTGGCAGATCCACTCCATCGCGAACGGTCCGGACAACTTCGTCGAGATCCAGAGTGACCGCGGGAAACTTCACATTACGAAGTACGGCCGAACCACCGTAACGATGAGCAACCAACAGCCGTATGCCGCGAAGGGATTCGTGCATCACATTAAATGGCCGGCGCTTTGCGTCGCGATCGGTGAAGGCACAAGCCTCTTGCTCGCGCTATTCCTGGTCTGGGCGGGAATACAAGCCTGGCGGAAGCCCGTTGGCGGAATTCAGTTGCTCCGACGTTACGCGATCTTCCAGGCGCCCATCGCAATCGCCACGATTGCTGCAATCGTCGTCGCCGATTGGAACGACTGGATGGGTGGGGTGATCACAGTGATCCTGTCGCTGCCTTCGATCATCGCGCTGGTCTACGCGATCGTCCTATTGATCTACCTCTTCCAACCGCGCGTCCGCGCCTACGCCGCGGGACTCGATCAGCGCGACAGCCCGTCGATCTTGTAGGGTCCGCTTCAGCGGACCGGTTATTTACCTTCGGACAGATGAATAACCGGTCCGCGGAAGCGTACCGTACACGGGGCGTTCACCGGGCCAACGGCACCGCCGATTGCGACGGATACGACCCATCGCGAAGTCCTTGCGCGATGAGCGCAACGAGATTTGCGTCCGACTGCGGATCTTTCTCGGCGAATTCCCCGACGTGATTCACCACGTCGTAGTTGAAGAACACCTCCGCCTCGACGCCGCCGTTCTGCAGAAACAACTTTGTCGCGGTCCATGTGCCGTTCCCCTCGCTGACGAACGAATCGCCGTCGCGGCGCACGTGTTCACCGAGCACCGCGGTCGTCAGTTTCATCGGCCTGATGATGGTCGGTATCGCGGCAGAAGGAGCCGCGGGCGGAACCGGCTGATGAAACGCTTTCGCGAAAACGCTCACGACGCGATCCGCTGTCGCGCGATCGTACGTCCACATGATGGCGCGGCTGGAGGCCGCCGGCGCTCCGTTCGACCGCTGCACAAACGTCGGAACCGCAACGACGATCACCGCCTTCGGATCATCCGCGGGCAGGCATTCGAACACCGTCCACAGCCCGCCCGGAGTCGTGAACGGCGGATCGTCGGTGATCGACTGGCGGGGGCGGTCATTGGAAATGGTGAAGCGAATTGAGGGGACGTCGTCGCCGGCCGTGTGGCCCAGACGTGTGAGGCCGTGCGAGTGCGACCTCGATACGTTGTCGGTCTTGTTGAAATACGCGAACGCAAAGAGTCCCACACAAATCGCGGCGCCGATCGCAATCCATCGATTCACTCGAGCCCTCCCATTGAAAGTCGCACGAATGATATCAGATTCTCAGCGGTTTCAGAGCAGAAGGCTTTAGTTCGGCAGCTTCACCGCCGACACCTTAATCCCTACATCGCTCACCGCCGCGGCAGCCCATTTGAAGTCGGGGCTGAAGTCATATTCGCCCTTTTCCTCCGGCGCGGTCAGGTAATTCATCTTCATCGTCGTTATGTCAATCAACGGTTGTCGCGGCAGGCGAAGCATGATGTATCGATTGCTGACCCACCGCGCGATCTCTTCGTCGCAAAGCCGGCGGTCATCTTCGTGGAACGTGAAGCTCCGCTTCTGTCCGCTCGCGACATCGCTCACATCGAGCCGCTCGTGCGGTGTGATGACGAATTGATGTTTTCCGTCCGGTGATGTCGGCGGCGGTGGGCTCTTCTCCGGCATCGTTGTCACGTCGCCGGTCATCGGGTTGATCATGCGCGCCTGGTAGCCGCTCTCCCGGATCGCAAATGAATTCGTTCGCGCAATCGCGCGCAGGTTCGGTCCATCGCCAACCCACTCGCTCAGGCTCAAATCAAGCGGCACTTCGACATCCTGAAACGCAAGGCCCTTCAACTGGTAAAACCAGATCAGTTTTTTACGGGTCTTCCCTTTGCCACCCCAGTGGGTGACGGCCAGGATTCGACCATCGGGCGAAACGGTTTGCTCCTGCGTTGAAAGCAGCGGCTGGTCTCCGTACGGCCCGGAAATCGCCCGCGGCGGGTTATCCCCTTCGATCATCCAGAGCCGCTTCGGATCATCCGAGCTGTACGCGTGCTCGTCCTTTCGCATCGCCTCGAGAAGCACGAGCTTCGTGCCGTCAGCGACGATCGGATACGCGCCGTCAATCGATCCCTCGACCCGCGCGATCTGCTTCTTCGCTACTTGCGGCTGCGCCAGATCGATGATGGATGCCGCGGAGTTTCGAAAATTGGTCTCGTAAACGATTAGGTGGCCATCGCGCGTGAAGGCGAAACGGCAATGCTTCGTATCCGGAATAAGCGTCGGCGAAAGCGACGGGCCGACGAGCGTGAGGTTCGCATCGCTATCGGGCGTTCGCGGCGGACGCGGGCCATCGCGAAGTCCCTCCGCGATTTGTGCAACCAGATCCGCATCATAATCCGGATCCTTTTCCGCGAATTCGCCGACCTTGTTCTGCAGGTCATAGTTGAAGAACACCTCGGCTTCGTAGCCGTTCTCTTCGAGAAACCATTTGGTCGCGTTCCAGGTGCCGCCACTTCCGGTGAATGTCGCACCGTCGCGATTCACGTTCTCGCCAAGCACCGCCGTTTCAAGCTTCATCGGCTTGAGCGGCTGAGGAGATTTCGGGTTCGGCAACGGTTGGTTGAACTTGTGCGCGAAGATGGCGGCGACGTGCGTGCCGGCCGTCCGATCGGCCGTCCACACCACCGCTTTGCCGAATGCAAAGGGTTGACCAGAGACCTGCTGCGACGCCGACGGAACCGCCACGGTAAAGACCGCCTGGGCATCGTCGGTCGGCACACAATCGAAGACGGTCCACGTCCCGCCGGCGGACGCAAACGGCGGCGTGTCGCTCAGCTGCTGCTTGCTGCGAACATTTGTGATGTTGAATCGAATCGACGGGCCTTCATCGTCGGCGGTGTGACCCATCTGCATGTTCGTCGGCGCGCTGCTGGGCTTCTTCTTGTTCTGCAAGAAGACGAGAAAAATCCAAAGCGCGATGCACAACGTCGCCGCGAAAACGATCGCTTTCTTCACCCGGCCTCCCACGATTGATGCCGGATGATATCCGATGAGCGCGCCGAACTAGAACAAGAGCAGATTATCCAACGGGTCCGTCGCGACCGGTGTCGTCGCGAAGGGCGATGTGGGCGCGGTCGAAGCGAGTGAGCTCACCTTCGGCGGGGTCGATCCTCCGATCACGCGCGGCGCGATCACGCCCGGCGAATCTTTCAGTGGAACCATGCTACCGGGGTTGAAGACGAGCGTGCGCGACGGTGTTTTACCGTCGTTGTAATAGAGGCGAATCTTCACCGGCTTGCCCGGCTGCGGTGCGTCGACGAACCGCGCCGACACCTGCGGAATCTTCGACGTGTCGCTGCCAGATTTGTAGGTGACGATCACGGTCGCAAACGTCGGCGAAGTCGTCTTCGCGCCGGTGGTGATGCGAACGGCCGAGTCCGTCAGATGTGCGCTGTCGGTCGAAATGAACGAACTCGCCTTGCTCGGCAATCGGCCGACCGGCTTGATCATCACGTTCGCCGAATTCTGATTCAGCGTGTGAATCTCGCCGTCATGCCCGCTGCTCGTGCTGCTGGTGGTGCCGGGGACGGTAAACGATTGCGTGTAGTTGTACTTCGCACTGTCGACGCTCTTACCCCAGTCGACAACCACGAATACGTTCGACTCATCAAACCAGATACTGCGCGCCAGCACCGGCTTGCCCGACACTTTCTTCCCCGCGGCGGTCGTCCCCTTGAGATCCTGATACGCATAACTGCGACCGGTGACCTGCAACCCGCCGTTCGCTTTGACCACGCCACTCGCGAGATAACCGGGCGGGCTCTCAACATCGGCGTGGCTATACCCATCGATGCTGATCGTGTTGTGCGCCGGTGTCGAGATCGCCCAGTCTCGCTTTGCAATGATCGACGAGTTCGTTTCGGTGGCGGACGGATATTGATATGGCCCGGGATTGGTGATCAGCGGCTTGCCGTAACCGTACAACTCGAAACTGAGCAGATCGTAATGCCCGTGGCCGGATTCATCCATGTTGCCGACGGGGCCGGCATCAAACATCAACTGCCGCTGCGACGTCGGATCGCTGCTGCTCTCGGCCGAGCGCATCACGTAATAACCGGCGTCGTCGAGGTTGTATGACGTTCCACGCCCACTCGGCGTCGCGACGAAACCGCGCGGCTTGTATTGGATGTCGTAACGGTATTGCCACAGGTACTGCACGTCCGTCGCGCTCGGCCGCGTCTGGGCATACGCTCCCCCAAACACGAGCGATGCGCGGGAGAAGATCCCCATGTCGTACGTGCGGTACGAATCGCCGAACGCGGGCGTTTTGCCGTCCGGATTGAGCGTCTGATACGACGCGTTGAGGATCGTCATCAGCCGATCGCGCCAGGCTTTCGAGAAATCATCGCCCGTCGCGTGCGCGAGGCTCGCCTGATCGACGAGCAGTCGCGTCGTCACGTCGCCATAACCCGGCGATTGCTCGCGATCGAATCCATCCGCACGAAATTCGCTGTATTGCCCGCCGAGCGAGAGCGCCTCGTCGATCCGATCCGACGCCGTCTGTTTCCACTGATCCGCCGCCGCAAATGGAAACCCGCGCGCGATGTACATCAGTCCCGCGCCTTGGGCGCTGCGCTTGTTCAGCGTGTTCTGATCCGGCTCGGAGGTGTTGAGGAAATCGCCGGTGAAGTACATTTCGCGCAGGAAGAGCGTGTTGTCGGCGCCCGTCCAGCCGGGACTGCGCACGAGCAGGTAATACGCGTTCATCCAGTTCTCGACGCGCTTGGCGGTGTCGAGCTGGTTCCACGTCTTTCCCTCGCGCCACTTGTTCCAATCCGCCAGCGGCGTCTCCTGCTTCGCGAACGTGCCAAGCTCGGTCGTCAGCTCGTTCAGGTATTTGGAGTTGTTCGTCGCCTTGTATGACAATGCGAGATCATCCCACCAATCCATGCGGTTGAGGTAATCGATGAACTCGGTTGTCTTCGCGTTGGAAGGCGCCTGCGTCCACATCGTGCCCGACTGCGGAACGGTGATGTAGTTGCTGCCGTCCTTGAACTGATGCGCAACGACTTTGTCGGCGTACGAAGTATCGACACCGAGGTTTTTCTTAATGGTTGAGACGACCGTGTTCGCTTCGCCGGGATCGAAGAAGTACTGGCCGTCGGAATGCTGATGCATCCACGAGAGCAGCGTCGCATCGAACGTCGCTGAGCGTCTGGTGGTCGGGACGTGAGCCTTGCCGTTGAAGATGTTCAGCAGCTTCGTGCGAAGCGGCTCGGCAAATTCCCCCGCCAGCGCTTTGCGATCGGTCGAGGTGAGCTGATACACCGCCGCGCTCAGCAGCACGCGGTTTTCCAACGATTCAAACAACATTATTCGTCCGCCTCACATGTCCAAAAGGTGTGGACAAGGGTAGGGACGCCGCGCGCGGATGATCTATTGCGAGCAAGCAAATGCACGCGGAATATTTCTCGCAGGCGTGATGAGAATTACGGATCAATTGCGTGTTGCTTCGCCATCTTGTCATTCTGAGCGAAGCGAAGAATCTCCGGTTCGAGCGCGTCGTCCGGTATCGAGATCCTTCGCTTTGCTCACGATGACACGGCCGAGGAAGACACGATGCGGGAAACTGCGTCGCGCAGGCGCTTTTGTCCGTCTGCGATGCGGTCCTTGTGTGCCTTCACACTCCGCTCGTCGTTCGCGAGGCGTTTGCGTCGTTCGCCGGCCATGCGGCGCACTTCGGCCGGCGCCGTTGCGCCAGTCACCTTGTGCTGCTCGACGAACCGCCGCGGATCGAGGCATTCGCTGATCGTTTTCGCATCGACACCGAGCTTCGTGCCGATCATCTCCTGCGCCGCTTGATCGAGTAGCGCCGTATCGATGCCCGTCGCGTCACGACCGTGTTCGACCGCCAGCAACACCGAGCGCGCGACCACGCGATGCGCCGTGCGATACGACAAATCCTTCTGCGTGTGGAGCGCCTCGGCGAGCGCCGTCACGCTGGAGAATCCCCACGCCGCGCGCTGCCGCATCAATTCGCGCTGCGGCTCCATCGCCATGACGAACGCGTCGATCGACGGCAGCGCCTGCTCGGTCAACTCGAACGCTTCCACCAGCGGCTGATACGTTTCCAGCTCGACTTCTTCCGTATCCATGTAACCAACGTTGTGCAGCACCGCGAACGAACCCGCCAGTTGGCCGATCACCCGCGCGGTGCGCGAGCGAATGTATTCCAGCACCAGCGCGTTCTTCTTCTGCGGCATCAAACTGCTCGGCGAAGCGAATGCATCGGTGATGTCGATCATTCCGAATTCCTGGCTCGACCAGATATACAGATCCTGGCTGAGTCGCCCGATAATCGTCATCAGCCCTGCGAGGGCGGAAGCGCTTTCCGTCACGTGATCCGAAGCGGAAACGCTGTCGATCGTGTTCTCACAGAGCGTGGCGAAGCCCAGCAATTCGCGAACGAGCTCGCGATCGACCGGCAGGCTCGTCCCGGACATGGCGCCGCAGCCAAGCGTGCATTGATCGGTGGTTTCGTAAGCCGCGAGCAATCGCTGCGTATCGCGTTCGAGATGATCGTGAATCGCGAGCAGATAATGACCGAGCGTCGTCGGCTGCGCGTGCAGAAGATGCGTGTAGCCGGGCATCACCGTTTCGGCTTCGGCTTCCGCGCGCTCGATCAGCCCACGGCGCATGTGGATGACACCGTCGAGCACGCGCAGAAGTGCATCGCGCACGACCATCCGCGCCAGCGGTTCGGGACGGGTGCGGCCGAGGTTGAGATTCCCGACCGCCGGTTCTCCGCCAGGCACGCGCGACACGATCGCGCGCTCCATGTGCAGGTAGAAGAATTCCACGGCGCGGTCGAAGGGTCGCATCGAGTCCGGTCCGGCTTTTTCGATCTCATCCAGTGCGCGCAGGATCTTCGCCGCCGAGTCGCGCGGGACAATGTTTCGCTCGACCAGCATCGTCAACCATGCCCGATGCGCTTCGATCAGCGGCCGAAAGTTGTGCTCGCAGTTGAACTCAAAAATCGGCCGGAGAATTCGCTCCGCGAAAATCGGATTCGGCTCCGCCCGAAAGCGATCGCGTGCACCCTTGATTGCCTCGCCCACTCTCAACCTCCTGATTAACCGTTTCCCCCTGAACACAGCAGACCCAGGTTCTTCGCTTCGCTCAGAATGACAGAAACACGAAGAGGTGCACTCGCTACGTCGGTACGTACTCGAGTTTTCCGACACGCGCATCCTCGGGCATCGGAACCTTTGAAAGATCTTCGCCTTGTTGCACCCGCCACCGCGCCAGCCGTTGACGTAGATCGGCGGCTATCTTCGCAAACACGGGATCGCTCGCCAAGTTCTTCAGCTCAAAAGCATCATTCGATAAATCGTAAAGCTCTTCGGCGGGGCGGTGGTGATAGCGATCGACCATCGCTTTCGCGTTGCTATCTGTCTTCGCGAGCGCTTCCCACGTTTTCCAGTAACGCAGGCCATCCAGATCCTCGCCGGCGTCGATGTGCGTGTGGTATTCGATCTGGGGCGCGAGGTTGTGGATGAATTTGTATCGTGACGTGCGGATGCAGCGCATTGGCGCGCGGTTCATCTTGCCGTCGCCGGTGTGAGACGCGTAGATTGCGTCGCGATGATCGTTGCGCTCGCCGTTCAGCACTGTAAGGAAGCTTTGGCCATCGATGTCGGTCGGCACCGATCCACCCGCGGCGTCGATGAACATCGGCAGCAGGTCGATTGTGCTGATCATCGCGTCGGTTCGGGTGCCCGGCTTGATCTTCCGTGGCCAGCGGAGAATCAGCGGCGAATGGATTCCGCTGTCATACAAGTTCCATTTGCAGAAAGGCCACTGCGCGCCGTGATCGTGCGTGTAAGCGAATAGCGTGTTCTCGGCGAAACCATGCGTCTCGAGCGACTTCAGCACCGCGCCAATCTGCGAATCGAGGTGCGTGACATCCGCATAATACTCCGCCCGCATCGCGCGCGTCTCGGACGTATCGAGGAGAACTGGCGGAAGCGAAACCTTCGACGCATCGTAATCACCCGGCTCCCAATAAACGTGCGGCGAATGTGCACACACGAGCAGACACAACGGCTGCGAAGCATCGTGCGTCGCGATGATGTGATCGATCGCGGCGAGATTGAGATCCGTCCAGAGAATGTGATGCTTCCCCGGCGGCATGAGGTTGGTCTTCGGATGATATTCGAACGGGAAATTTTCCCGCGGGCCGATGTGCGTCTTGCCCGCGATGATCACGCGATAGCCGAGCGAATGCATGTAATGCGGCAGCGTGCGAATCCCGTCGCGGATGAGCGTGTGGTTCGCGTGCGCGCCGTTGCGAAACGGAAAGAGCCCCGTGTACATCGCCGATCGCGACGGCGCACACGTTGGCGACGCGCAAAACGCCGCGTCGCAGGTCAGCCCCTCGCTCGCGAGACGATCGAGGTTCGGCGTGCGCACATCCGTCGCCCCATACGGCCCGCAATCGCGGGCGGAATGGTCGTCCGAGATGAAGAGCACGATGTGCGGCGTCACGCGGGTTCCTTCGCCTGAGCAATCGAGTTGCGCACCAGATTGCGAAACTCGGCTTCCTCTGTCGGATTTGCACAGAAGCGCTTGGGCACGAGGACGACATGCCTTCGATCGTCGATGATCATAAACTCGCCGCCGGTCTCACGCATCTCAACCACCCGTTTCCATCCCAGCGACTGCATCCACAAGCCGGTCTCGATGCGGAAACCACCGGCGTCTACTTCAATGACGCATGGGTCCAGCAGATGACGGTGCGTGAAGCGAAAGACTTCCCTTCCTTCGCGGGCGATCGGCGATCGCAACAACGCGACGAACGAACTCAGTCCTCGCGCTAAGACGAAAACGACGAGAATCCAGAACGGAGAAACCCGGACGCTGAGGTACGCACTTGCAGCGAATGCCAAAAGAAATCCTGGTGCCAGCAGCCGAAGCGCGGAGACAGCCCGACGCGTTTTATCCGAAGGCCTGAATAGCTCGCGCGCGACACGCAAGGCTGTAGGGATGAGTGGCGGCGTGCGATTCGCCTGTACAAAATCCTCAACTGTGCATTGCCCCTGAAGCGTCATCGTCGTGTCACCTCAAAGCCGATGGCCTGTGGCACCGCAGGCTTCGCTGCGCGAGTCGCGAACAACGCGCGAGCCCGCAGTATCTGCTGAGCATCAAAAAGCCTCTTGGGAAATACGATCGGATGCCCCGTCCAAGGAGGCAGAATGAACAGATCTGCCGTCTCATCGAACCCGAGAATGAGTTGCCACGAGATGACCGTGATCCGTTCCGGCTGTTCCGAACGGATGCCGGTCTCGCTCAATTCGTAAGAGAGCTCTTCCTTCGAACGATCTGTGACATCGGATTTCGGCGTGCGCACCTTGCGCCAGCCCAAAGTCATGAGCAGTGCGCCAAGCGCAAACAGGCCGATTGCGATCTGACGATCGCGCGACCATGCGAGCGGCGAGGCAGAGTCTACGTGCGGAAGGTAACCGTCGGATTGCAGCACACGTCCGAGGGCAAGCAGGATGATGAGAAGAACGACCGAGCCGGCGCGCGACTTGCGCATCGGTAAGCCAGTGCCGCCTCTTTTGAACTGCGAAAGGTAAGCCATCGCGCCGGCCCGTTCGGCTGGCGTGCAGTCATACGCGACGCGGATTACATCTTGAGCGTCGCTCATCCTAATTCGGCGAGGTCTGAGATTTCGTGATCCGATACAGCGCCGGCGGTTCATCGGAGGAGAAGACGATCGAGCCGTCGGGCGCTTCGGCGGCGTCGACGGGACGCGCGGTGCGTCGGCCGTCGATGTAGCAGTCGACAATCGTCTTCGATCCGCACGGACGGCCAGTGACCTGATCGAACATCAGCCGCTCGACGACGGCGCCCACCGGCTTGGTCGAATTCCACGAGCCGTGCGAGCAGAAGAATACCTCCCCCTTGTGATCGGGAAAATAATCTTTCTCGAGGAAGGTGAAGCCCAGCACCGCCCAATGCGCATGAACGAGCCATTCGGGCACGGTCGTCTTCGCGGCGAGCGCGACAATGTCCGGCCGCTTCGAATACTCAGGCCGCGGAACGCGATTGCCGGAGATGAACGGATGGCCGTAAAACGCGCCTTCTTTGTAGAGATTGAATTCCTCCGGCGGATTGAAATCCGTGATCGGCTGGTTGGTGTTCATCGTCTCGCCGAATTCGTTCCCGAAACGATCGGAGCCGTGATCAAAGCCGTAGATATCGGTTGTGCCGGGGCGGAAGCGAAGCTTTTCGGTGTTGCGAATGCCGGTGCAGAAAACGCGCTTGTTCTTGCCATCGAGGTCGAACACATAAATCGTCTTCCGTGGCGATTCGATCTCCGGCGTCATGTTCGTCGGATCGGAGGCGGTGACGTATATCTGCTTGTCGGTCACGAGCAGTCCTTCGAACGGATGCCCGCCGCCGGTGGGGAGCGTCTTCGGCGGAATGATGTTCTCCACCTGATCGGCGACGCCGTCGCCGGTCGTGTCTTTCGCGCGCGAGACTGAGCCTTCGCTTGCCTGCGAGAAATAAAGCCAGCCGTCGTGGTTGCACATGCCCTGCACGGATGACTTGTCGTTCACGAAAGTCGTGATTTTCTTGAACACGCCGTCTTCATCCGGATCGCGCAACGAGAGGATTTTTCCCTCGCGGCCCTGGGCGACGTACAGCGTCTTGCCGTCTTCGGAGAACTGGATGAAGCGCGCTTCGTTGATCGCCTTGTTCGGCAGCGCACGCGTCACGCGATAGCCCGGCCGCACTTTCATCTTCACATCCGGGCCGAGATCCGACTTCAGGTTGTCGGGAAGCTGAGCGATCGAGTGCGAAGCGAAAACGGCGGCGAGCACCAGGACGGCGAGCGTGCGCGTGTTCATGGTGTGACAGAACTACCAGAGGCGATCGCTTCTGTCATCTCAACCGTGCGTCTTTAAGGTAGGGGCGACGCCTGCGTCGCGGGCGGCGCAGCCGCCATCGAACCGAGTCGCTCAATTGATTCGATGCTGTGCATCGACGCGACGCAGGCGTCGCCGCTACAGCATTTACGTCGCGACGGGGCTGCGGAGCTTCGTGACGAGATACGTAACCGCAAATTCGAGGACGAGCACGAGCACAATCGCCGGCCCGAGCGGCAGGAGAGGCCATCGCATGTAAATGAGTAAACCGATCAGCACTGCGAGGGCGCTCACTGCGACCGAATAGATCATCACGCTGCGAAGGTTTTTGCTGAGCAGGAGCGCTGTCGTCCCGGGCAGAACGAGCAATGCAGTCGCTAGCAGTGTTCCAACGACACGCACGGAGATGATGACTACCGCGGCGAGCAGAATCATCAGAACGTTGTAAACGAGCGTCGTATTCACACCGGAGATGCGCGACGCCAAAGGATCGAAGGCGTAGCTCACGATCTCTTTGTTCATCATCGCAAAAACCACGATCACCGCGAGGCTAACGCAAACGACCATGGTGGCAGACGTACCTGAGAAATCTGTAACGCGACCATAAAGCAGATTATCAAACGCGGGGGGAAAGGCCTTCCGATGAGTTAAATAGACTTGTTGTGCAAGGAGACCCCAGGCGAGCGAGGCCACGAGGAAGATGCCAATTGCGGCGTCTGGGAAGATGCGTTCGTCGCGCCCGAGCCAGCCGATCGCGAGCGCGGTTCCGACACAGAAGACAACGACGCCCACGTACGGCAGCCATGGCTGATCGAGCGACGGAACCGCGAGCGCGATGAGCCACGCCGTGCCCGCGCCCCCAAAGCCACTATGAGCAATCCCTTCACCAACGAGCGACCAATGGCGAAGAACGACGAACACGCTCAGCAGCGCGCACGCGACCGCCATCGCGAGATCCGCCACGATCATGCTGGTGAGATTCCCGGCGGCGAGGGTGGTCATGCGAGGTTGACGATGTTGCGAGGAATGAAGCGGGTCCCTCTCCCGGTACTCCGGGAGAGGGTGGGGTGAGGGTTCTGTTTCTTCGCAGATCGATTGCTCATCGAAGCAGAGCCCTCACCCTAACCCTCTCCCGGCGTACCGGGAGAGGGGATCAAGCTGGAGACTTTCACTGGTGCGATTCGATCACATCCGCACGATTCGCCGAGTCCCATCGCCTCGAGATCGCACGAGAACATCTGGTTTGCGAGCTCTCGCGGCATATTGTGCGGGACATCGTGGTAGTGCACGGTGACGTTGAGGCACGCGATGCGATCGCTGACCGCGGAGACGGCGCGGAGGTCGTGGCTGACGAGGATGACGGTCAGGCCGAGCTCGCGCTGGATGTCTTTGAGGAAATCCACGAACCGCTGTTGTCCGCTGCGGTCGATGCCCGTGGTGGGTTCGTCGAGCAGCAGAAGCTTGGGTCGAGCGGCGAGCGCTCGCGCGATGAGCGCGCGTTGCATTTGTCCCCCGGAGAGCTGCGCGATTGGTTGTTCCGCGAGCTCGCGAATGCCGACGCGCTCGATCAGCGTCTCACTGAAGTTGACGTCATCGCGCGACGGCGAGCGCAGCAGGCCCGCTTTCCCTGCAAGTCCCAATCGGACGACCTGCCGCACATTGAGCGGGAAATTCGCCGGTAACGCTGAATTCTGCGGCAAATAACCGACGACGTCTCCGCGGGCGATGGCGCGCTCGGGCGTAAGTCCATCAATCGTAATCGACCCGCGCGTGGGCTTGAGCAAACCGAGAAGCAGCCGAAGCAGCGTCGTCTTTCCGCCGCCGTTCGGGCCGATGATGCCGACCATCATCCCGGATTCAATCGTCAGATCGACATGCTTGAGGACCAATGTTTGGCCGTAGGCGAAGTCGAGGTGCGAGATTTGGACGAGAGGCGACATTGCTTGCACAACTATAGATGCAGAGGGGCAGAAGCGCGAAATCTGTTGTGCGCGTAAAAAAGCCCAGCCGTGAACGGCTGGGCTTGATGAAGTTGATTGGAAAGAGGCGTTAGTCCTTGGCCGTACGGATGCCGAGGCGCTGGATTCGGCGATTCAGGCGCTGGATGTTCATTCCGAGCAGCTTACACGCCTGGGCCTTGTTGTTCTTCGTCCGGCGCATCGCTTCGGCGATGGCCTGACGTTCGAGGTCCGGCAGATAGAGGTCGCTCGGAGGTGCATCGTTCGCTTCGCTGCTGCGGAGGCGATCCGGCAGATCGACGAGCTCGATGACGTCCCCAGTCGCGAGCACGTGAGCGTGCTCCATGACGTTCGCCAGCTCGCGAACGTTGCCCGGCCACGTGTAGTTCGTCAGCGCAACGCCAGCTTCCGGCGAGAGTTGCTTCGCCTGCTCGCCGTAGAGCGAGGCCTGCATATTGAGGAAATGAGTGGCCAGGCCAATCACATCCGTCTGCCGGTCACGCAGTGGCGGCATGTGCAGAACGACGACGTTGAGCCGGAAATACAGGTCTTCGCGGAAAGTTCCGCGGCGGACCATGTCGGCCAGGTTTTTGTTCGTCGCGCAGACCACGCGGATGTCGACCGGACGGGGACGGGTGTCGCCGACCGGGACCACCACGCGTTCCTGCAGCACGCGGAGGAGCTTCGCCTGCAAAACCAGGCTCAATTCGCCGATTTCGTCGAGGAAAAGCGTGCCGCCGTCAGCTGCACGGATGAAACCGAGCGATTCCCGCACCGCGCCGGTGAACGCGCCGCGCACATGGCCGAACAATTCGCTCTCGAAGAGCGTGTCGGACAGGCTCGAGCAGTCCACGGGGATGAAGGGCTTTTCGGCCCGGTCTGAAGTTTGGTGGATATGGCGCGCAAGCATTTCTTTGCCGCTGCCTGTCTCACCGAGAATCATCACGGTAGACCGGCGGCGAGCAATGCTCGACGCAATATCTTTGACAACGGTGATTGCAGCGGATTGCCCCACGAGCTGAGGCACCGGGAAGGGCTCGAAACCGAGCGGCGCTTCCTTCTGCGCGGACGCGTCTAAAGACGCGGGATCCAAAGACGAAGCCATTGCAATTTCTCCCAGCCAACCAGCGGTTATCACGAGCTTCGAAGTGAATACCCGACGTTTAGCCACGCACACCCAGCCAAGGCATGCGAATCGTCGGGCGAAGCCAAGCCCGTGCACCAGCGAATGAAGGAATACATGGGGTCAAAGGGAATTGCAAATCATTTTTTCGGATTCCAGCATTAAAAAACGTTAAGTTTTTGGACGTGCAGGCCGAATGCCGGAACCTCGGTAATTTGTAGCGATCAGGCAATGAATAGCGTCGACGGGGGTCTGTTTAGCCGCGAGCTTGCTCGCGATTTCCTTCCGAGCCGAACTACCTCCGCGAGCAAGCTCGCGGCTAAACGTCTCGGATTTGGAGCAATCATATGATCTCGATTCTCGCCGTCATCCTGGCCGTCACGACCCAGCCCTCGCTCTCGATCCAGGGGAAAGTCACGGATCCGCAGGGAAAAGCGATTGAGAACGCCAAGGTGTATGTGTTGGCCGCAGAGCCGAGGGCGGAAGCGGCCGCGAATTGCCCGACGGAGTACGTGGGCGTTGGGAATGTCATCGCCACCGAGAGCGACGGGCGGTTCGCGCTCGCCGAACTCGATTCGCGCCTCACCTATGAAGTCGCAATTGCGGCCGACCATTACAAAGCGCAACATCGGCGCTTCAGCATCGACACGAAAAAGCCTGTCGTCATAAAGCTCGCGCCGCTGCCCAAGGACGTGAATAACGACAATTGCGTCACCGGCCATGTGGTCGATGGCGACGGCAAACCGATCGCCGGCGCACTCATCACATTGCAAGGCGAGAAATACCAGGGCGGTCATTCTTACGGCGGAATCAAAAACGTCGATCAATTCGCGGTGTCGGGCGATGACGGCGCATTTATCATGATTGCCGACAAGCCCGGCCGGCAGTTCGATGTGCTCTTCGAGCATCCGCGTTACGCGCCCCAGCTCGCGCATCCCAGCAGCGGAGAGAACTGCGAAATCACGCTCACCCCCGGCGTAAAGGTGACCGGAAGGGTCGTCAAAGACGGCCAGCCGCTCGCGGGCGTGCAGATTGGTCTGACGCAGGCGGACCGTAATATGGATCGGTACATCGGCATGTTCTCGATCGGCACCGACGCCGATGGAAAGTTCACGGTCGAACACGTGCCGGAAAACGATCAATATGACGTGCTCGCGACGATGCAGAGCCTCGGCGAGCGCGGCTGCTGTCGGCCTGTGCATGTCAAAGTCGACACCGCCGACGCAGATGCGGACGATTTGAACATCGAGCCCGGCGTAACCGTCAGCGGAACAGTCGTGCTGTCCGAAGGACAAAAACTTCCGCCGAATGCCACGGCATCGTTGTCGATCGAGGACAACTTCGACGGGGCGACCACCAAGGTGAAACCCGACGGGACGTTCAAGTTCGTCGGCGTTCCCACGGGCGTGGTCCGTCTCTACATCCAGGGCAAAGGCTTGGCGATGTCGAAGGAAAACGTGAGCTACTACGCCAACTACCATTCGATGATGGGCCAGGTCACCGGCGACACAACGCTGCGCGTGAAGCTTGAGCCTCATTCGAACGCCGACCAGTACGACCAAAACGATCGCGAGGAAAACTACACATCGAAGCAGCTCGAAGGCATCTCCGATGAAAGCAAGTAACGGCCGCCGCGCCTACAATCCGTTCTGAGCGCAAACCAATCGCTTTCGGCATCCGTACACATACCGTACGATTGACCGCCGAGCATTCAGACGGGCCGTTACATGACTTCTAAAGCAATCCGGATCAAAGGCGCGAAGGAACACAACCTCAAGGACATCTCTCTCGAGGTGCCGCGCGATCAGCTCGTCGTCGTCACCGGTCTCTCGGGTTCCGGCAAATCCACGCTCGCGTTCGACACGATCTACGCTGAAGGCCAGCGAAAATACATGGAGTCGCTGTCGGCCTACGCGCGGCAGTTTCTCGACCAATTGCAGAAGCCGGATGTCGAGGAAGTCGAAGGACTACCACCCACGATCGCGATCGAGCAGCGGCATGCATCGAGCAATCCGCGATCGATCGTCGCGACGACGACGGAAATCTACGACTACCTTCGCGTCCTCTTCGCCCGCGCCGGCACGCCGCATTGCTGGGAATGCGGCCGAGAGATCTCGAGCCAATCGCCATCGCAGATCGTCGATGCGGTGATGAAATTTCCCGCGGGCACAAAGGTCATGATCCTCTCGCCGCTGGTTCGTGGGCAGAAGGGCGAGCACAAGGACATCTTCGGCGCGATTCACAAGCAGGGCTTTGTTCGCGCGCGCGTCGATGGTCAGCTCATCGAGCTGCAAAAGCCGGAGAACGCGCCGAAGCTTCAAAAAACCTTCGCCCACAACATCGAAGCGATCGTCGATCGCATCGTGATCAAAGCCGAAATTCGTTCGCGCGTCGCCGACTCGATCGAGACCGCGCTGAAGCTTGCGCAAGGTCTCGTGATCGTCACGGTCGGCAACGCTGATGGCTCGTGGAGCGACAACGTCTACTCCGAAAAGTTCGCCTGTCCGCTGCATCCGCACGTAAGTCTTCCCGAGCTTGAACCGCGGCTGTTCAGCTTCAACAGCCCGCACGGCGCGTGTCCCGCCTGTCATGGCCTAGGCACAACCTGCGAATTCGACCCGGACCTGATCGTCGCGGACGAATCGCTTTCGCTCGAAAACGGCGCCGTCGAAGCGTGGCGGAAAAATGGCAAGCGAATGAACATCTGGTACAGCCGCGTACTGCGGCAGTTCGCCCGCGATTACAGCATCAGCTACACCGCGCCGTACAAAGACATTCCCAAGAAAGTTCGCGACGTGCTGATGTACGGCACGGATAAGAAGGGCGACCTCGGCACCGGAACCGAATTCGAAGGCGTGATTCCTAACCTCCAGCGGCGCTTCGATAACACCGAAAGCGAATGGGTCAAAGCGCGGCTGCACCAGTACATGAGTGAACAACCGTGCCAGGTCTGCAAGGGCACGCGCCTGCGCAAGGAAGCGATGGCGGTGCGATTGCACATAGAAGGCGCGCCGCCGCAATTGCCGATCCCGGAATTCCATTCGGCCGGCCCGAGCTGCGCCGTTCGCAAATCTGGGGAAATCGACCAGGACCAGCCCAACGCCGGCGAAGATGCGTTGGAAAATAATGGCGAGACCGTCGCGCCCTCGCGCAAGCGAAAATCCAAGGCACGAGGGCAAGATGCCCTCGCCACCAATGCGGATGTTCAAATCCCCGGCTATTCGATCCACGACGTCACCACGTTCATGGTCGAATACGCCAAGCGTTTCTTCGAAGCGCTGAAGCTCGGCGAAGAAGGGCAGAAAATCGCCGAGCCAATCGTTCGCGAAATCGCGGCGCGGCTTGGCTTCATGGTCGACGTCGGCCTCGGCTATCTCACGCTCGATCGCAAGACCGGTTCCCTTTCCGGCGGCGAAGCGCAACGCATTCGTCTCGCGACGCAAGTCGGCTCTGGTCTCGTCGGCGTCTGCTACGTCCTCGACGAGCCCACGATCGGCCTGCACCAGCGCGACAACACCCGACTGATTAGAACGCTCCTGCGCCTGCGCGACATCGGCAACACCGTGCTGATGGTCGAACACGACGAAGACTGCATCCGCGCGGCTGACTACTTAATCGACATCGGCCCCGGCGCCGGCGCCCACGGCGGAAACGTCGTCGTCACCGGCCCAGTGAACGAGTTGCTCGAGACAGCCGAGCGCGCATCGAAGTTGCTTGCATCTTCGCGGAAGTCGCGCATGAGCAACGACGACGTTTATATCAATCCCAACTACCAGTCCACGACGCTAAAGTACCTCACAGGCGAGTTCTCCATCCATCCACCCGACGAGCGCCGCCCCGTCGATCCCGATAAGAACTGCCTCGAACTCAAAGGCTGCCGGGAGAATAATCTAAAGAACATCGACGTGAGGATTCCTCTCGGCGGATTCGTCTGCATCACCGGCGTTTCCGGCTCCGGCAAATCGACACTTATCAACCAGACGCTGCTGCCCGCGCTCAAGCGCAAGCTCTACGGTTCCAAGGTCAAAGCCGGCGAGCACAAGACCCTCAACGGCGCGCAGAAGATCGACAAGGTGATCGAGATCGACCAATCGCCGATCGGTCGCACGCCGCGCTCCAATCCCGCGACCTACACCGGCGTGTTCGACGAGATCCGCAAAGTCTTCTCGCAAACGCGCGAAGCGAAGCTCCGCGGATACGAGATGGGCCGCTTCAGCTTCAACGTGAAAGGCGGCCGCTGCGAATCGTGCCAGGGCCAGGGCACGAAGTGCATCGAGATGCACTTCCTGCCCGACGTGTACGTCAATTGCGAAGTGTGCCACGGCACGCGCTACAACGCCGAGACCCTGCAGATCCACTACCGCGGCAAAACGATCGCGGAAGTGTTGAACATGACGGTCGAAGAAGCGCTCGCGTTCTTCGAAAACTTCCCGCGCATCTACCAGATGCTCAAGGCGATCAACGACGTCGGCCTGAGCTACGTGAAGATCGGCCAACCCAGCACGCAGCTCAGCGGCGGCGAAGCGCAGCGTGTGAAGCTCGCCACCGAGCTCGGCAAAACTCCGACCGGTCACACGCTGTACGTCCTCGACGAACCCACCACAGGTTTACACTTCGCTGACATCCACAACCTGCTGAACGTCCTGAACCGCCTCGCCGACATGGGCAACACGGTGCTCGTGATCGAACACAACCTCGACGTGATCAAGTGCGCCGACTGGCTGATCGACATGGGCCCCGAAGGCGGCCAAGGCGGCGGCCAAGTCATCGCCACCGGCACCCCCGAACAAATCGCCGAAACTAAAGGCAGCCACACCGCGGAGTACCTGGCGCCGAAGCTCCACAGGCCGTCATCGGTCGCTAAGCCGGCGCTCGTCGCCAGCGCTTAACTGCTTGTGGCACGCCGAGCGCCCTTCGAGTTGGTCATCCTGAGCGCAGCGAAGGATCTCCAATCCGCAAATCGCTCTCGAGCCCGAGATCCTTCGCTGCGCGCTCAGGATGACATGAGCTTGGGTTTGCGCACTCATCTGGGAATGAGGTGCCCTTCATATTTCACTTCTGCGTCCGCAGGGGCATCTGCTTTGATTTTTAGAGAAAATTGACGAGGACGATCCGTTGCATCGACTTTCGTTCGCCACGCCTGCCAGGAGGTTTTGTAGTAGAGCTGGTTGGCGAGGACGGGGGTCCATTGGGTGCCTGCGGCGGAGTCGGTTTCGTAGTGGGAGCCGGCGTCTTTGCGCATGAGGGGGAGGTTGTTTAGGCGCGCGTCGGCCGTCACGGCGACGAATCCGCCAGCGGTTGCGGGAACTTTGATCGTCAGGGTGCGGAAGCCTTTCGCGTCGGGCGGTGAGACTTCGACGGTGAGTTCGGTTGATTCCTCTTTGAATTGTGTGGGAATCGGGACGTCGTTGAATTGGCGATTGAGCGCGGAGGGTTCACCGACGGGGACGGCTTCGAGTAGGTCGATCTCGAAGGGTCGCATCGCGAACTTCACCGTGCCATCGAACGTGTCGACTGATCCATGAAGCCGCGCGGGGTTCGGATAGCGGCGATAGAGATTCCATTGCTGATCCTTCGGCAATCCCCACTTCTCATTCAGTTCGAGCTCGATCGTCTGATCATTCCACGTGCCGTTATTGATCGCGATGAACGCCCGGTGGCCGTCGGTTCCGCACCAGCCGTAGGGTTCGGCTTTCCAGGGGTCGCCGACGATCAGGCGTGGGTGGGCGAAACATTTTGGGTACGCGCGAAGCAGGGCGATGAATTCGGCGAGCTGGGCACGTTCATCCTTATCCATCTTTGATGGATCGCACCACGGCTGCGCCAGCAGGCTGCCGCGCAGGAGGTCCATCACGAAACCTTCCTGCCAGCGCTCCTTGCCGATCTGGCTGTTCCATTTCCAATCGCTCAGCCACACGCCGAGCGAATCTTTGCCGAGCGCCGGAGTGTCTTGCTCGGCAAACGTCGTCGCCATGTCGAGCACGCGCGTCACGCCGTCGCGCGCGAAGAGCGTCGGCCACGGGCCGGGCGTCGCCGCCTCCATCTGGATGCCAGATTCGTAGATCGTGTCGGCATGCAGCAGCCACCACGGCGAGTGATATCCGCCGTAGAGCTCGAAGAAACAATCCGGCGACGCGGCATCGAGTTCGTGCAACAGCGTGATGAACGCGGAGTCGATCGCCTCGGTTGCGTAGACGCCGGGCAGATGTGCGTGCTCGTTGTTCCGGCACGCCGCCCAATAGCCGTCGAACTTCAGCAGCCGCACGCCATCCTTGAGATGCTTCACGAACGCATCGCGATTGATCGTGGGCATCGGATCGGTGGCGAGGCACATTGTGCGGCGTTCGGTTCCGTACGCGGGATCGAAGTTGAGCGTGCGCGCGATGGCGGGGTTTTGTCCGATCGATTGGTCCGGGCCGGTGATGTCCATCCACAGCCCGAGCGCTGTGTGCATCGGATCGAGCACTTGGTGAAGCGTCGTGAAACCGTTCGGAAAGCGCACCGGATCGGGCGCTGAGCGATCGCCGTGCAAATTTTCCCAGAACTCGATGTCCCAGGCGTCGAAATGGCAACCGGTATCGTGCGTGAAATTGGCAACGGCGTTGAGATTCGGCATGAGACGCTGCTCGGTCGCGTCGTATTTGTCTTTGAGCTCGTCACTGCCGAAGGGCTCCATGAACGCGTACGGATGATCGTGATGTCGCACCGTCCGCCGCATCTGCGAACGGATGTACTCTTTGAATGCGCTCGAGATCTCGTTCGCCTTGGAAACGCCATAGACCGTTTCGAAGCAATCGAGCGTTTCATTGGGCGCGACCGTTTTGCCGGGATGTTGATGCAGGCGCACTTCGCCGTCTTCGCCGGTGGACCAGCCCGCGGGATGGGCGACGCCGAAGAAGAACGCGTCATCCGCATAGACGGGATGGCCCTGCTCGCCTTCAGTGGTCGCCGCGCCGGTCGCATACGTGCCGAGACGCACATCGAGCACTCGCGTTGGTTTGTTGCCGGTGTTCCGGAGCTTAACGAACTTGTGAAGCACGCTATCGTTCCCGTTCCACTGATAAATGACCAGTGCTTGCAGCGCAGGCTGCGCCGAAGAAAGCGTGATCACCACCTCGCCGTGAGCTTTGTCGCTGCGATCGGCGACGTTCGTCACCCGCCACGCGGGAGTGATGCGGTCGCCACCGATTGCGACGGCCTGCTCGAACGTCGGCGGCCAATAGAACCGCGAAAGATCCCAGCGTTTTTCGGGATCGAGCGCATCGAGCCGTGCGAGGCGATACTGATATCCGCCGAGCTGGAGCGCGAGCGTGTTGTCGGCGCCGAAGCGCAGATGGCGATAGTCCGGCGAATCCGGCGTCAGCGCGATCGTCATCGGCCCGCGGCGGAGATGCGTGGGCTCGCGGGTGCCGATGAGCTCGCCGTTCAGGAACACGCGCATCTGACGGAAGTCGAACAAGCCGAATCCGCCGAGGGTGAAACAAATCGGTTTCCCGCGATCAGAGTCGTCGAGCTTGAGCTTTCGGCGAACCCATGCGTAACCCGTCCGCGGAGCGATGTCGACGTTGGGTGTCATCACCGGTTCCCACTTTGAATCGTCGAATTCCGGCTTGAAGACGCCAGCGCGCAGGCCGCTTTCTTCCGCGGCGGGTCCATCGGTTTCCTGCGTCTGCAAAAACTTCCACCCCGTGATACCGATGCGTCGCTCGGCGGCGTCGAGATCGATTTCGAATTCGCGCCCATTGCCAAGGCTGAGCGAGCGATTCGCGAGGCGATTCTCCCACGACACGGCGCGCAATCCGTCCGAAACATCCAGCGTGAACACAAACTGCGGCGAGCGCAGCACGACTTTCGAACCTTCGCGCACTACGTCCGCGCGAAGACTGAGCGCGACGCTGAACACTACTGCGATGATGAGATGTCTCAGACGAATAGGTTCATCCTCTCAGCGATGAAGTTAAACATTTCCCGCGGATGTGTCAGGTTAAACGCGTGCCAACCATCGGCGACGATCGCCTCCGGTTCCACCTTTGAGAGCGGAATGAAAAGATCGTTGCGGGCGTGCATTTCGTGCACCGGCATCGTCAGCGTGTGGATGAATTCCCACTGCGTCATGATCATCGCGCCCCATCGCATCACCTCGAGGTTCGCGTTTTTCCAGATGTCGATCAGCAGGTTGCGCTGGTCGCGATGGAGTGGGCCGGTCAATCGAATCGCCAACGGCGCGAGCCAGAGGAAACGTCTGACGAAGTCGGCGGTGACGAATGGCGCGAGGTGTTTGCCGGGAAATGTGACGAGCCAGCTGACTTGGCGATAGGACGGGCAACTCGAGATGAGGAAAACGGCCTTCGGATTCAGGTGGCGCGAGACTTCTAGGGCGACCATTCCGCCGAAGCTGACGCCGCCGATGTAGTAGTCTTCTGCGTCGTCGATCGAGAGCGTTGGAATAAGGCGCTCGGCGTAGCTTTCGAGCGTCTCATTCGGTTGGGGATCGATCCACGGTGGCACGTACAGATCGAACGGCAGCGAGAACGGCGGGGTGACGTATCGGGCGTCGAGGCCCAGGCCGGAGAATAAGATTAATCGTTTCCTCGACAAATGGATTGGGCATGTGGCACAGCCGCCCGCGGCCGTGCTGCTCGCGCACCACCGCCGAGGGCGGCTGTGCCACACGAGTCAGTCAGATTCGTGCATCGTTTCTTCCTGGCCGTCGAGATCGCGTGGATCGCCGGGTGGATAGTCCGCGATGTACGTGAAGACGCTGCGGACGTACGACACGCCGGGCAGATGATCGAGCGTCTTCACCTTCGCGACGGGGCATGATCCTTCGATCACGCCCTGGTCCTTGTCGACGTTCTGTACTTCCATCCCTTCGGACTTCAAACGGGTAAGTGTGTCGTCGATTTGTTTGCCGCCCTCGTCTGTAGTGACGACGACGATGTCGGAAATATATGCATCCTGATGACTCATGACGCGGCGATCATAGCGGCTCAGGGACTTTGGAGGAACCCGCGGAGCTGCGCTCCGCCGCTAAATATGGTAACCATCCGAGTAGTTAGCGGCGGAGCGCAGCTCCGCGGGTTATGATAGATGTCGGAGCGGCCATGAAAATTGTCGGTGTTCTCCTGATCTGCATGATGCTTGCGTCCCGCGCCTTCGCCGCGGCGCCTAACAAGTCAGCCACCACCGGCCCGAAAGAAGGCGAGGACACGCTGCTCGACGGCGAGATCATCTTCACGCCGCCGGAAGGTTGGCAGGAGCTGACGCGCGACGGCAACAAGAGCATTCAGTACAACTCGCCCGATCACAAAGCGACGCTCATGATCACCGCGCGGCCGCAGGAAGTGAACATCAACAAAGACGCCGCCGATCAAATGGGGATGATGATCAAAAAGAAAATCGCCGAGCAGGTGAAATCCGCCGGCGGGGAATTCGTCATCAGCCCGCGCGTGGAAAAAGACGGCCTGCTGCTGCTGAAGGTGCACGATCGCACCAAAAGCGGCGGGGCGGTCGCCGATCGCGTGCAGCTTTACAACATGGTGAGCCTGAATCTGGTCACCGTCATATCCGTCGTCAGCTCCGATGTGGAGGACGAGATCAACGCGGATCAAAAAGTCGCGACCGACGTTTTGATGAGCGCGCGATTTCAGAAACTCGATCCGAAAACAGGCAAACGCGTGCCGGTGAAAGCGAAAATGCCGACGACGCTGCCGAAGAATTACTGGAAAGCGCACGTTCGCATTCTCGGCCCCGCCGGTTGGAAGGAAGAGATGAAAGACAACGCGACCGGCGAGATCGCGACGTTCACCGATCCGCAGCACGCGGACGTGAAGATTCACGTGACGATCGAGCCGCTCGCGGCGGGAATTTCAGAGGACGATGCGCGGATCGAAAAGATGGCGGACGGCATGATCGATCGGCAGGAGCAGGCGGACAAAGCCGCGGGGCGGGAAACCCAAGGCGAATCGGAAGCAGTGGACGATCCGGCGTACGTGAAAGAATCGCGGCAGCGTTACGCGGGGAAATCGCAACCGGCGGTCGTTTCATGCCGGGTGCTGCAGGCCGGTCATGCGCTTGTGAACATCGTGACCGAAGCGCCGGCCGATCAGTCACCGCGCGTGGAGAAGCTCGCCGACGATTGGGCGAAAGACAACATCACGCCGATGGGCTTGAGGGAGATCCAACGGCAGGAGAGAACGGAGCGATCGGCGACTCAACCGAAGCCGCATCCGGAATTGCCGGCGCAGTAAGCCCCCGGCGGGTCATCTCGCCGCAAACGGGGCACACGGTGTAGGCCGTCCCCATCGCAAATCCGCACATGCGGCATTCCCCGCGCTGTTCGCGGCGATAGCGAATCGTTGCGTGCCGCGTCCACCAGAAAATGGGCCACGCCCCCAGCAACACGATCACAAACCACCCCGGCACTTCAACGGCGAGGCCGCGGCGGCGAATGCCGTCCGGGCCGCCCCATTGCGAAAAGTCGCGGTCGTAACGCTCCATGCTGAAGCCGAGCCAGTTGTCGTCGGGCGAAACGAACACGCCCACGTCCGACGACCACGCCCAGTGAAGTTTCGACCACTCGACCGGGTCGACCCCCGCCCGATCGAACCACCGCTGCTGCACATCAGGGTCCGAAAAATCCACGCGGTTCTTGATGAAGACGAACGAGCCTTCGGACGTAACGAACATCACCCGGGTGTTGGCCTTCTGGAACGCGAGCCGCTCGGCGACGACGAAGCTGCGAATCCACAGCAACGTAATCCCGAGCAAAATGCAGGCGATGAAGATATTAACGAGCCGCCAGAACATCGTTTCCCAAAACCGCGCGGAGTCCCTCAATAGAGAACGAAGTGCTCGATCGAAAATTCTAGCCAATTCGCGAATCTTTAGGGAAGCCAAAACCCGTTTTGCACCCAAAGTTTCGCGACCGATGCAATTCGGCTCACTGTGCCAGGAACGCATCGAATTGAAACAGATAAGCGGATATACTCTTCAAAGCGAGGCGATCCATGAAGGTTATGCTCAAACCCGAGATCAAACGATTCGTCGCGGAAAAAGTGAAGGCGGGCCAGTGCGCCGACGCCAGTGATCTCGTCAATCAAGCGTTGGAAGTCCTGCGGGATCAGGAGCAGCTCACGCCGAAACTAGAGTCATATCTACGTGGTGAAGTGAAGCGAGGTTTGGAACAGCTGGATCAGGGTGAGTGCAGCGACTTCACTGCGGAAACAATTATCGCACAAGAGCGCGCAAAGCGCGCGAACCCGCGCTCTACATCCAAACGAGGGCGACGCTGATGGTCGCGGGCGGGGATGTGCCACATCCCAGCGTTCGACGCTCGAAGCTATCCGAGGACGATTATCGCGCAGCTTGGCATTTCATCGCAGCAGACAATCCCGACGCTGCGGACGCATTTCTGCGAAAAATCGATGCGAAACTGAATCTTTACGCCGCTCATCCGCAAATGGGAACTAACCGAAGCCGTCTCGGGCGAGGCTTACGGAGCTTTCCGGTGGGCAACTATCTCGTCTTCTACCGAATCGCTTCGGACGGCATCGAGTTGGTGCGCGTTCTGCATGGAGCGCGGAAGTTGAAGCGCAAGATGTTCGGACCGTAGACGGCCCTTTTTTGTTCCTCCTGAATGGCCTCAGGAAATTCGCGCGATCGCGAGTGGCGCTTGTGAAAACGTTCACATGGTGCCTTGCAAAGAAATCTAGCCACTCTTAGACTGCCCCATCTTTATGCCCGGGACTTCGATGGATTCACTGATTGGTCTGCCGCTGCTCGCGCAGGGCGAGACAGTTCCGCTTCCTCCGCTGGTGATTTTGCTGCTGGCGATCGTCGCGGGCGTCGGCACGGTGCTGCTGTTGCCCGGGGCGCGGGAGGCGGCGATGCGGCGCATTGGCGGGGCGCTGCTCATCGTCAGCGCGATCGTGCTCGCGGCGTTTTTGTTTCGATGGGCCGCGGGCGATCCCGCGGAGGGGATGCACAAGGGCGGGATGAATGCGTATTTCTGGATCTTTTCCGCGATCGCGCTGGTCGGCGCGATGCGCGTCATCACCCACAGCAAACCGGTTTACTCCGCTCTCTATTTTGTCTTGACAGTCTTCGCGACGGCGGGGTTGTTTCTGCTGCTCTGGGCTGAATTCATGGCCGCGGCGCTGGTGCTGATCTACGCGGGCGCGATTCTCGTGACGTACGTCTTCGTGATTATGCTCGCGGCCGAAGCCACGCCCACGAGCGGGCCGATGGCGGGGATGTCCGAGCACGACGTGATGAGCCGCGATCCGGTTCTCGCGGCGATTATCGGATTGTCCCTGATGGCTGTCCTGATCTTCGTCGTGTTCGACAAGGGTTCGGAATTGCCTGCACCCGGAAACGTCCAGGTCGTTTCTCCGATTCGCGCGAGTGACATCGCGTCGAATGGCCAAACGCCTGACACGATTGCCACGGGACCGACCCAGCAACTGGGCGTCTATCTCTTCACCAATCACCTCATCAATCTTGAACTGGCCGGTTTGATTCTGACGCTCGCGATGATCGGTGCGATCGTGATCGCCCGTCGTCGCGTGATCGAGAGCCCGGCCATCGCCGCGCATGAAATGCGAGAAGTGGTCGCGCCGATGACGCCGATCGACGACAGCCCGCACAGCATCCCCGTGACGGGAACAGACAACCCGCGGCAGAAAGCGTCTCCGGAAGCGTGATGGAGATTTTCGATCTGCAAGTTGCGAAGAGGATAGAACCGACGCGGTGGATGTCGATGAGATTCTCCCGCCAGCTGGCGCTTGTCGTTCTGGTCGCATTCGGCATCACGATCGCCGCACGCGCGGCCGTCG
>JAICIO010000012.1 GCA_025924315.1 Phycisphaerae bacterium | reverse complement strand
TGTCGGGGCCGCTCCCGCGGACGGGTTATGTGCGTTTCCACCCGGGGAATAACCGGCCCGCTTACGCGGACCCTACAAAATCAAATCAATCCCGCGTCGTTGAGCAGATTCGTATCGTCGGTTTGAGCGACTGTTGAGGTTGGCGTCGTTGACGCGATCGACATTGGCGTTGCCTGACCACTCGGGATTGTCGTCTTACCGAACTGGGCGGCGAGGACGTTGAAGTCGGTGATCGTGATCATGCCGTCGTTGCTGTAATCGTAATTGCCCTGCGAAAACGTCATGTCCGTCTTCCCGAAGTTGGCGGCGAGCAAATTGAAATCCTCGATGCCAACCGTTTCGTTCCGCGAGCCGTCGGCGGCGAGGAAAAAGAAGTTGAGCGTATCAGTGGCCGAAAGCGCATTGCCGGCGACGTCGGTGACGTTCGCCGCGGGCAGCGTTGCGGTGTATTCGCCGTCCTCGAGCACGCTGCTGAATTGCAACACGGCGGTGTTGGTCCCGCTGTTATAAGCAAGCGTCCGCGTCGGCAGGGTCGCGCCGGGATTCGTGTTGTCCGTGAGCGTGACATCGCCAGCGGTCAAGCTCGGCTGAACGTTTTCGGAGAACTTGTAAACGATCTGCTGCGGAAGCGTTTCGAATGTGAACGCGCTCGGCGCGGAAAGCGTCGGCGCGAGGGTGTCAATCGTCACGCTGATTCCGCTCGTCGCGCTCGACTGCAATTTCCCGCTTTCGGTTTGCGTCGCAGTGATCGTGTAGGTGTTGTCGAGCAGCGTGGTTGTCGGCGTGATGGTCGTCGTCGCGCCGGAAGCGATCGCTGATCCAATCTGCGTGCCATTCGAGAGCAACACGACCGTCGCACCGCTGACCGTTCCGCTCACGACGAACTGCAGGGTGTTTCCCGGCGCGTTGTTCTTCTTCGTGATGTTGTCGCTGCTCGAAGTTCCCGTATCCATTCCCACCGCGAGCGCGACGGCCGCGGGTGTGGCAGAGACCGCCTGAATCGTGAGGTTCGCATTGTTGATGTCGAAGAAGATATTGCCGACCGCTTCAACTTTGATGCGCACCTGCGAGCTTGCCACATTCGGGATCACGATCGGTTCCGACCCATCGTTGGACGTGCTTGCCGCCAAAACGGTCGGGAAAGTCTGCCCGCCATCAGTCGACAGCGAGATCTTCACGTTGGATACGTTGATGCCGTTGCCGGTTGTGCCCGCGACGTTCCACGTGATCGTCTGCGTCGATCCGCCGGTCCAGGTCGTCGCGCTGTCGCCCGTGGTGACGGCGAACGCGGCGCCGGTGTTCATGACCGACAGTGTCATATCGCTCGTCGCAACGCGCCCGCCGCCGGCCTTGTTGTCGCGCGCGATCACGCGCCAGTGACTCGTGCGCGCCACCGCGTAGAGCTTTTCGACCGGCAGCGACGACGCGTTGAGCGTCTGATCGCTGCCGTTCAGAATCCCCGCCAGCTGCGGAATCGTGCGCGTGGGACTGGTCGAAGGCACCCAATCGCGAAAGAGGGGGCTCGCGCCGTTGTCGGCGGTGCTCAGCAGCGTGGCGGCGCCGAGATCGCGCTCTTCCCATTCGTAGGTGATCGGATCGCCGTTGGGATCGGAACCGCTGGCGGTCAGCGCGAACGGCGTGCCGGTGGGGATCGTGTAGTTCGATCCCGCGCTCACCGTCGGAGCGGAGTTGCCGGTGCTGGTCGTCGTGCCGACATTCGGAACCGTCGCGAGATATGACGAGATTTCATCGAGACTGACGCTGTGGAAGTACGGGTCGCTGTGCGGTTGGAGGTCCTCGGTGCCTTCAATGCCCGCGTACGCCATGATGGTCGATCCGCTGCCGGGCTCGTAGGCGGTCGATGCGTTGCGATTGGTGTTGTCGGAGGAGGTGTTGAAGGTGTGATTCGCGCCGAACTGGTGGCCCATCTCGTGTGCGACGTAGTCGATGTAAAACGCATCGCCCGTCGGATTCGGAAGACCCGTTTCGCCGCGCGCCTTCCAGCCGGTTTCGCCAACAACGCCCAGATATGCCAGTCCCCCGCCGGCGGTGGAGAAGACATGGCCAATGTCGTAGCTGGCATCGCCGATCACTTTGTCGAGATTCGTTTGATTCTGGCTCAGGAGCTTAGTGGCATTGCTGTTCGTGTATGGATCCGTGCTTGAATTCGTGTAAATGATCGACGATTCGTTGTTGATGAGCACGAGCCGGCAATCGATTTCCGTCTCATAGACGCCTGTGACGCGATTGATGGCGGTTGTGATGGCCGACAGTCCGCCGACGACGGTCCCGCCCCCAACGGCGGAGACATATTCGCCATCCGCGGCGACTGCGGCGCGGAAGGTTCGCAGCTGCGAGCCCGTTGAAAGCGCCGCGACCGCGAGCGATTGATTCTGTGTCGTAAGCGCCGACTGCGGCGCTTCGAGCGGCGCGCCGTTGCCGCCCATATCGAGGTCGTACGCGCGCGTCGCGTCTGTGATGGTCAGATCGCGCCGATAATAACTCACGTACGTTCCACCGGCGTCGTTGCGGTAATACGGATCGATGTAGTACCACCCGTTGGGCGAGAGGACCTGCGCGTGAAAACCAAGCGGCGTGTAATCGAGCCGGACACTGGCGTTCGGATCGTCGAGTCCGACCCCGCGGAAAGTTCGGACCTGAGGAAACTGCGCGGCCAGGCCCGCTTCCATGACCGGCGCATCGACGATCGCGAAACGGTCAAGCTTGCCATCGGGTGTGGGCAAGCGCAGGACAAGCGGCGTTTTCGCCGCGACGGTGAACTCGCGCGGGGCGCGGTTCAGTTCCGCTTCGAGCGATTTCAGGTTGATGGTGAATGGTGAATACGCGTCCGCCGGCGCGGAAACAGGGAGCCCGGATTTGATGGGAACCTGGTGCGCCGGCACGAAGAACCGTGCGTCGGCTGCAGCGTTCAGCGCATGCACCTGCGCCGCCGACAGCAAAAGCCTGTTTTCCAATGCTTCAATGAACGTGCGGGGCACCAATTCTCCCGTCCAATCCCCCCGACCGGAGGCGAGATTACCACGTGCGGGCAACAATTCTCAACGACATTCCACATCACGTAAGTTAAATCCTGATCACGCGTTACCGCGGTGCTGCAGATTACAATCGGGGCGGATACGAGAACTTGGCCGGTTTGAGTTGCGTGGGTCGGAAACTACAATGCCCGTCGCAAATCACGTTTGGGCCGCCATATAAGGCGGGAAGATGCAATTTGCCGCTAACGAGGTGGGTTGTTCCGCGTCGATGCAATGTGAGACGGGTAAAGCTTTTATTTCTGCCCGGAGCACCTAGAATCGATACCTTCGATTAAATGATACGATTCGTTTGGAGTGCCACGCCCCATGGAGCCTTTCGATTTTGTCAATCGAGCCAACGCCGACTACATCGATCAGCTGCACGAGAAATACCAGAAGGATCCTCGCGCGGTTCCCGAGCAGTGGCGGGCGTTTTTCGCGGGATTTGAACTAGGATCCGCCAAGAGCGAGAAGCCGGGGTTGCCTTCTGCCCCGATCGAAGGCGGCGCGCCTCCCGGCAGCCTCGCCGGCGAAGCCGAAGGCACGATTCCGCTCAACATGGGGGTCTTTGACCTCGTTCATACGTACCGCGAAATCGGGCACTTTGTGGCGAAGCTGGATCCGCTCGGTCACGACCGGCCAAACCATCCGTTGCTCGAGCTGTCGAACTTTGGCATGGCCCCCGCGGACCTCGATCGCGAAGTCGGCGCGGGCAGCTTCCTTGGCCCGACCAACGGCACCCTGCGCGATCTGATCGAAAAACTGCGCGACACCTACTGTCGCACCATCGGCGTCGAATACACCGGCATCGCCGACAAGGCACAAAGGCAGTGGCTTCAGCAACGCATGGAGCCGATCCTCAACCGCCCGCAGCTCACCCCCGCCGAACAAAAAAACTTGTTACACCAGTTGATGGAAGCCGAGGAATTCGAGCAGTTCCTCCACAGCCGCTACATCGGGGCGAAGCGCTTCAGCCTCGAAGGCGCCGAAGCGCTCATCCCGATGGTCAATACGCTCGTCGAAGAAGGCGCAACCATCCTGGGCGAACAGTTCATCATGGCGATGGCGCACCGCGGCCGCCTCAACACGCTCGCGCATGTCCTGAACAAGCCGTACGAAGTGATGCTGAGCGAATTTGAAGGCACCTTGGCGCCGGTCCCGGGCGATGAAGGCGACGGCGACGTGAAATATCACATGGGCTATGCAAACGAGCGCGCTCTGCCCAGCGGAAAGGTGAAGGTTTCGCTCCTGCCGAATCCGAGCCACCTCGAACTCATCGATCCGATCGAGCAAGGCATTGTTCGCGCCAAGCAGAGGATCTTCGGCGACAAGGGCCGCAGCCGCGTCGTGCCGATCTGCATGCATGGCGACGCCGCGTTCACCGGTCAGGGCATCGTCGCCGAGACATTGAACCTGTCGGAACTCTCCGGCTACCGCACCGGCGGAACGATCCACATCATCATCAACAATCAGATCGGCTTCACGACTCCGCCGACCCAGGAACGGTTTACGCCGTACCCGACGGATCTCGCGAAGTCGATCCAGGCCCCGATTATCCACGTGAACGGGGACGATCCCGAAGCGGTCGTGTGGGCGTCGAAGCTAGCGATTGGATTCCGCCAGGAGTTCAAGGTCGACGTCATGCTCGATCTTTGGTGCTACCGCCGACACGGTCACAATGAAGGCGACGAGCCGAGCTACACCCAGCCGGTCATGTATCGCGAGATCAAGAGCCACCCGTCGGTCGTGGCGGTGTACAGCGAGCGGCTGCTCGCCGAGGGGCGCATCACGCAGGCCGAGATCGACGAGATGCGCAAGGAGATCTTCGGCCGGCTCGAATCAGCTCAGCGCCTCGCGAAGGAAGTGAAGCCGCGGCAGAAGATTCCGAGCTTCGGCGGCGTGTGGCGCGGGCTCGGAAAAGCCCCGGCGAACACCGCCGACTGGACCAGCAAGACGAACGTCACGAAGGACCAAGTCAGCAAAGTCGCCGATACGCTTCGGAAGATTCCGGCCAACTTCACCGTCCATCCAAAACTCAAGCGAATCGTCGTGGATGACCGCATCCAGATGTTCGAAGGCAAAAAGCCGCTCGATTACGGCGCGGGCGAGATGCTGGCGATGGGATCGCTGCTGCTCGAAGGCACGCCGGTGCGCTTCACCGGTCAGGACGTCGAACGCGGGACGTTCAGCCATCGTCACGCGGTGCTGCACGACTACGAAAACGGCAACCGCTACACCCCGCTGCAGCACGTCGATCCAAAGCAGCCGACGTTCACCATCATGAACTCGATGCTGTCGGAGTTCGCGGTGCTCGGCTTCGAATGGGGCTATGCGTCGGCCGACCCGCGCAATCTCGTGATCTGGGAAGCGCAGTTCGGCGATTTCGTCAACGGCGCCCAGCCGATCATCGATCAGATCCTCGCCAGTGCCGAAAGCAAGTGGCGCTACATGAACGGCATGGTGATGAACCTGCCGCATGGCTTTGAAGGCCAGGGACCGGAACACAGCAACGCGTATCTCGAACGGTTCCTCGCGCTGTGCGCCGAGAACAACATGCAAGTGTGCGTGCCGACGACATCGGCCCAGTATTTCCACATGCTGCGGCGGCAGATTCACCGCAAGTTCCGCAAGCCGCTCGTGTTGATGATGCCCAAGAGCCTGCTTCGCGCCGAGTCAGCCACTTCGCCGCTGAGCGAATTCCTTGAAGGCACGACACAACTCGTGATCGACGACGCACAGGCAATCGATCGCGACCGCGTTCGCCGCGTGCTGCTTTGCACCGGCAAGGTCTACTACACTCTCGCCGCGGCTCGCGCGAAGGCCAACAAAAACGACACGGCCATCATCCGGGTCGAGCAGCTCTACCCCTTCCCGCAAAAGGAGCTCACGAGCATCCTCGCGAAATATCCCCGCAAGGAAGAAGTCTGCTGGGTACAGGAAGAGCCGAAGAACCGCGGCGCGTGGACGTTCATGGAACCGCGGCTGTTGAATCTTCTGCCCGACAACGTGATCCTCGCCTACCACGGCCGCGACGAAAGCGCCAGCCCGGCGGTCGGTTCGAAGAAGAATCACGACAAGGAAGAGGAAGAGCTGATCGCTCACGCTTTGGAATTGTCGCCAAAGGCCAAGCCGGTGAAGGAAGCCACGGCACCGGGCACGCCCGCCAGCGTGAAAGCTCAAACGGCCGTGTCCGATTGATTCGGTACAACATGACGATTTGATGATCTTCGCCGGTGACGCATTGCGTCGCCGGCGTTTTTCATTGACCATCACGATCGCGCTTTACACGCGTCTATCGCGATGGCTTCTCTCCACGTCATCCTTCAATACGTTAACGACGCGCGGCCCGCGCGCCAGGCGGAATATGACGAGTGCGCTCGACGCAATCTCGACAATCCGCACGTCGCGGCCGTTCATAATTTGATCGACCAGAATGTCGTCGTGCCCGCTGCGTTCGCCCAGCACCCCAAGCTTCGCCAGCACAAGCTTGGCCGCTGGATGACCTTCGCGGACGCATTCGCTTTCGCGAATTCGCAATTGGCGAACGAACCGTGCGCGCTCATCAACCTCGACATTTATCTCGATTCCGAGTCGGACTGGGACCGAGCGGTTCGATTGCTCGATGAAAAGCTGGTGTGGTGCTTATCCCGCACGGAATTCGATCCGGAAAATCCCACAAAGCCGGCGCTGGCGATGCAGTTCGCCGCCGGCGCGAATTCGCAGGACGCGTGGATCTTTCGCGCACCGATTGAGATTCAAAACTGCGACTTCGGCGTCGGCACCCTCGGCTGCGACAACGCTATCGCCGATCGCATCAAGGGAAGCGGCTTCATCCCCATCAACGCCGCCCGTCGTTTCCGCATTTTCCACATCGACCGCTGTCGAAGACGCACCGAAGAAAACCAGCACGAGATCTACCAAAGTGAGCGATCAACCCGCGGGCAATCCACGCACCCCGAGCGCGACGGCCAATACCTCGTCCCGGATTTCGATACGATCCAAAGCGCCGATGAGCTGATGCGGGTTCTGCGCCTGAACGACGTGCAGCGCTACACTGTCCTCTGCGACATTCTCAACCGATTCGTGAAAGTGCGAAACCCGTGATTGAGGCGCTCGCTGAGAAAGGCGAATTGCAATAGGTGCCAAGAGGCCAAACCCGCGGAGCTTCGCTCCGCCGCTAAATAGTGAAGAAGACGGTCCGCCCGAATAGTTAGCGGCGGAGCCAAGCTCCGCGGATTCCTTACATCATCGGCAGCGGCACCGCTTGGTTCCGATAACGTCGGACACTTCAATTCCCGCAGTTTTGAAAACGGGTGCCGCCCTCATAGAATTGCCTCGCTATGCCAACCAACGTGCCAGTTCCGTCGATGGGCGAATCCGTAACCGAGGCTGTGCTGCTCAAGTGGCACAAATCTGACGGCGAAGCCGTCAAGGAAAACGAGCCGATCGCGGAGCTCGAAACGGACAAAGCGAATGTCGACGTGCCCGCGCCTGCGTCGGGCGTTTTCAAGCGCGTGAAGAAGGAAGGCGACACGGTCAAGATCGGCGAAACGATCGCGACGATCGACCCCGCCGGCAAAGCAAGCGCCGCGCCCGCGAAGACGATGGCGAATGCCGCGCCGAATCCAACGCCCGCACAGACGGCCGCATCGAGTAGGGGCACGTCCAAGTCATCCGGCAATTCGAAGAGCGCCGTCGTTGAAGATCAGCGACCCTCCGTCCGTCGCATCGCGGAAGAGAAAAACGTCGATCTCGCGACCGTCAAAGGCACAGGCCCCGGTGGACGCATCATCAAGGAAGACGTCGTCAAAGCGGTCGAAGAGCCCGGGCAGGAAGAGCCCGAAGATTTCCGCGCCGGCGATGTCGATCACATGGCCGCCATCACTTCATCGCCCGCTCCCGCTCCGGGCCCGACCGGCGAGCAGGCCGGCACGCGCCGCCAGCCCATGAGCAAGATCCGCAAACGCATCGCGGAGAATCTCGTCCGCGCCCAGCAGACCGCCGCGATCCTCACGACCTTCAACGAGATCGATCTGCACAACGTGATGGACATTCGCGCGAAATACAAAGAGCGCTTCGAGAAGATCCACAACGTGGGCCTGGGCTTCATGAGCTTCTTCGCCCGTGCGGTCGTGCTGGCGCTGAAGGAATTCCCTCGCGTCAATGCGCAGATCGACGGCAACGACATCATCTATCACGATTACGTCAATCTCGGCATCGCCGTGAGCACCGAGCGCGGCCTGGCGGTGCCGGTTCTCCGCAATGTCGAGCAGATGTCGTTCGCGAAGATCGAGAGCGAGATCAAGCGTCTCGCCGCCGCCACGCGCGACGGCAAGCTCAGCCTGCAGGAACTGAGCGGCGGCACATTTACGATTACCAACGGCGGCGTCTTCGGCTCGCTTCTCAGCACGCCGATCATCAATCCGCCGCAGGCCGGCATCCTCGGCATGCATGCGATCCAGAAACGCCCCGTCGTCGTGAACGACGAAATCAAGATCCGCCCGATGATGTACGTCGCCCTGAGCTACGATCACAGATTGGTCGACGGCCGCGAATCGGTGAGCTTCCTCGTGCGCGTGAAGGAATACCTTGAGGATCCCGCGCGCCTGATGCTGGAGATATAATGACGGAGAGAGGCAATCGATGACACGCTTCCAAACACGTGCTCGCGTTGGACCTGACGGCAAGGTTATTCTCAACGTGGCTTTGGATCCGGCGGCTGCCGGCCAGGAAGTGGTCGTTACCATCGCTCCGGTCGAGGAGACGATCGGAAAGACTGGTTTGACCCGCGAACAATGGCTGGAAGCGCTTGATCGAACAGCAGGAAGTATCGATGACGAAACCTTTCGAAGGCCCCCCCAAGAGCCGCTCGGCCCTCCACCATCCTTTGATGAATGATCTACCTGCTCGACACTAACGTCTGCATCGTTCATCTACGATCGAAGGGGCAGAGCCGTCTTTCGCAGCGGCTTCGCGCCGTTCATCCGAATGACATTCGCCTTTGTTCGGTGGTTTGTGGTGAACTGCTGGCGGGCGCGTATTACAGTGGACGGTCTGCGGTGAATCTCGCCGAAACTCAGGCGTTCTTAAAGCTCTTCGAATCGCTTCCCTTCGATGATCGCGCGGCGGAACCATACGCGCGACTATGGGCGGCGCAGGAGGCGAACGGTCAGCGGATGAAATCCCACGACCTAATGATCGCATCGATTGCTCTGCTTGAAGATCTGACGCTTGTCACTCACGACATCAATGACTTTTCGCGCATACCCGGACTTAGAATCGAAGACTGGCAATAGCTGAAATGAGTTTCCATGAGCGTTTTGAACGACTTTGACCTAATTGTCATTGGCTCCGGCCCGGGCGGGTATGTGGCCGCGATTCGGGCGGCGCAGCTGGGGATGCGCGTCGCTTGCATTGAGAAGGACGCGTCGCTTGGCGGGACGTGTTTGAATGTCGGGTGCATTCCTTCCAAGGCGCTGCTCGATTCGACTGAACATTTTTATTTGGCGAAGAACCGCTTCGCGCATCACGGCATCAAGGTTGGCAATCTGGAGCTCGATCTGCCGACCATGATGAGCCGCAAGGATCAGGTCGTGCAGGGGCTGACGCGCGGCGTGGCGGGGCTGTTTAGAAAGAACAAGGTCGAGCACATTCGCGGAACGGGGCGAATTACCAGCCCGAATACCGTGGAAGTGACAACGACCGGCGAATCGAAAAAAGTCAGCGGGAAGCGCATTCTCATCGCCACTGGCAGCGCGCCCGTTGAACTGAAGTCGATTCCGTTTGATGGGAAGAACATCGTCAGCTCGACCGAGGCGATCGCGTTTTCTTCTGTGCCAAAGAAACTGGTCGTGGTCGGGGCGGGCGCGATTGGGCTGGAGCTTGGATCGGTTTGGAGCCGGCTCGGATCGGAAGTGCTCGTGATCGAGTTTCTCGATCGCGTCGCGCCGCTGATGGATACGGAAATGACCACCGCCCTGCGAAAGCAGCTTGAAAAGCAGGGAATGAAGTTCCGGTTCAAGACGACGGCGGAGACGGCGAAGGTCGAGAACGGCCGCGTGAAACTTTCGTGGCGATCGGTTGACGAAACCGGTACCGAAGAATGCGACAAGGTGCTCGTCTCCGTCGGTCGTCGCCCGTTCACGGAAAACCTCGGCCTTCGCGAGATCGGTGTTGAGTTGGACCAGCGCGGTTTCGTCAAAGCGAACGAGCATTTCGAAACGAATGTTCCCGGCATCTACGCAATCGGCGATGTGATCGGCGGCGCGATGCTCGCGCACAAAGCGGAAGACGAAGGCATCGCCGCGGTCGAGCGCATGGCAGGCGTCGCAGGGCATGTGAATTACCTCTGCATCCCAAACGTGATCTACACGCACCCGGAACTCGCGAGCGTTGGTTACAGCGAAGAAGATGCGAAGGCGAAGAGCATCGAATACAAGGTGGGCAAGTTTCCCTTCGCCGCCAACGGTCGCGCCAAGGCGATGGACGATTCCGATGGCATGGTGAAAATCCTCGCCGACGCGAAAACGGATCGTCTCATCGGCATGCACATCCTTGGCCCGCGAGCGAGCGACCTGATCGCCGAAGGCGCCACGGCGATGGAACTGATGAGCAGCGTCGAAGACATTGCCCGCTCGAGCCACGCGCACCCGACGCTCCCCGAAGCCGTGCGCGAAGCCGCCATGGCCGTCGAGAAGCGTGCGATTCATTTTTAACCGCAGATCAATGAAGATAAAGAGGAAGAAGTGAACCACGAATGAACACGAATGGACACGAATGAAAGAAGAATCATCCTGCCTTCTCCTTATTCGTGTCCATTCGTGTTCATTCGTGGTTAAAAGTATTTTCTTATCTGCGTTAATCTGCATTCATCTGCGGTTCCATAAACATGCGAAAAGTCGCCCTTACTCTCCTCGCCCATCCAGATGACGCGGAGATTCAATGCGCGGGGACATTGCTGCGTTTGCGCGACCTGGGCTGGGAAATCCATATCGCCACCGCGACGCGCGGCGACTGCGGAACGATGACCGAAACGCCCGAGCGCATCAGCCAGATCCGCACGCTCGAAGCACAGAATGCGGCGAAAGTCGTCGGCGGGACGTTTCACTGCCTCGACGAGAAAGACGGCCTCGTCTGTTACGACAAGCCGACCATTCGCAAGGCGACCGATCTCATGCGGCGCATCGCGCCGTCGCTCGTGTTCACGCATCCGCTCAAAGATTACATGATGGACCACGAAATGATCGCGATGGTCGCGCGGGCAGCGAGCTTTCTCTATGGTGCGCCGAACGCTTCGACGCTCCCGCTGGTTCCCGGCTCGGCCGTGCCACATCTTTATTACACCGATCCGGTCGGCGCGATTGATCCGCTCGGCAAGCCCGTCACGCCAACCACCGTGATCGACATCACCGATAAGCTCGACAAGAAGGTCGAGATGCTCGCCTGCCACGCAAGCCAGCGCGACTGGCTTCGCGCGCACCATCACATGGATGAATACATCGATTCGATGAAACGCGCCGCCGCCGAGCGAGGCAAGCTCATTGGCGTCCCCGCTGCGGAAGGTTTCGTCCAGCACCGCGGGCATGCCTATCCGGAAGATGATTTACTCAAATCCCTCCTCGGCTGATAATCGATCGCTGAATGAAGATTCTGTTTCATCTCCCCCGCGCGACGCTTGACCGGTGCTTCACGCCGAAGGATTTGTCGCGACTGAACGCGCACGAGGTGCTTCTTCCAGCGAGCGATTTTGGCCACCATCGCGACTGGGCGGAGCATGCGCGCGACGCAATCGCGGTCGTTACCGGCTGGGGCACGCCGCACATTTCCGATGAAATGCTGGCGCAGACGCCGAAGCTGAAAGTGCTGGTTCACTCTGCCGGCTCGACCAAAACGCTTCTGCCACATGAATTCTGGTCGCGAAAGCTTCGCCTTGGCACCGCCAATGAAGCGCTCGGCATCGGCGTCGCCGAGACCACCCTCTCGCTCATGGTCGCGGGATTGAAAGCATTTTTCCCGCTGTATCACCAGACGCGCGCGGGCGGATGGCTGCCAAAGAATCACCTCGCCAGCGGATTTCCGATCCGCGAGATGTACCGCTCGACGATCGGCCTGATCGGCGCCAGCAAAGTCGGCCGCCACGTGATCCGCCTGCTGAAGCAATTCGAAGTGCAGATCCTCGTCGCCGACCCTCACCTCGAGTCGGACGAGGCCGCGGCGCTCGGTGTCGAGCTTGTCGATCTCGAGACGCTGATGCAGCAAAGCGATGTCGTCAGCCTGCACGCCCCCGCCCTTCCCGAGACGCGTCACATGCTTTCTCACGCGCAGTTCAAAGCGATGAAGGACCACGCGATCTTCATCAACACCGCCCGCGGGATGATTGTGGATGAGGCGGCGCTGATTGACGAGTTGCAGACGGGCCGAATCTTCGCGTTCATCGACGTGACCAATCCCGAGCCCCCCGCCGCCGATCATCCGTTCCGCTCGCTACCGAATTGCGTCCTCTTCCCCCACGTCGCCGGCGCGATCAGCAACGGATGCCTTCGACAGGGCAGAAGTGTCGTCGATCAATTGCTCGAATTCGCCGCCGGTCAAACGATGCACGGGGAAGTGACGGAGGATCAATTCCGCATCATGGCGTGATTTATTTGAGCCACTCATCGCGATGTTCCGCGACGAACGCATCGTCGTTGAGATGCGGATAGGCCTTATACACGCGATCGATCTCCGCCAGCTGTCCCGCGCCGAACGTTTCATTCGGATTGATACACCAGGTTCCTTCAAGCAGCCCCTGGCGCCGCAGCACTTCATGCAGCCCCGCGATGCAGCCCGCGAAGGCGTTGGCGGAATCGAAGAACGCGGCGTTGCTGTCGGTGACTTCAATCGAACGGATCAACATTTCCTTCGACACGTTTCCACCGCTGGCGACGATCTTGTGACATTCGTCGAGTAGCTCGACGGCCTTCTTCGTCCACACGCTCCAATGCCCAAGCAATCCGCCGACGATGCGGCGCTCGACCTTTTTCCCGTTCACGTCGATTCGATACGGCGTGAGAAGATCGATCACAATGTTGTCGTCGTTGCCGGTGTAGATCGCGATGTCGTTTCGGCCCGCCTCCGCGAGCGCGCGCACGACATCCAGCGTCTGATAGCGATTGAAAGGCGCGATCTTGATCGCGACGACGTTCGGAATCTCCGCGAATTTTCGCCAGAAAGCATATGGCAGCACTCGGCCTCCGACCGCTGGCTGAAGATAAAAGCCCACGATCGGCATGATTTCGCTCATCGATCGACAATGCGCGACGAGCTGCTCGTCGTTCGCATCTTTCATCGCCGCCAGGCTCAGCAGCCCCGCCTGATAGCCGAGATCGCGCAGTGTCCCCGCCTCGCGCGTCGCCTGCTCCGTCTTCCCGCAAATCCCGCCGATGCGGACGAGCTTCTGCTTTCGTTTCTCGTCCGCGCGATCCATCTCCTCCTTCGCCAGTTCGAGGACCGGCTTAAAGAGCGCGACTTTCGGATCGCGGATCTCGAACTGTGTTGTATGAACCCCCACCGCCAGGCCACCGACACCCGCGCCGATGTAATAGCGGGCCAGCGCGCGCTGGCGGCGCTCGTCGAGCTTTCGCTGCGCGGTCAATGCGAGCGGATGAGCGGGAATCGCAACGCCACGGTCGAGCGTGGCACGGACATCAGTTGGAATCGACATCGGTTGTGCTCTCGTTCAACGTGACATGGGCTTTCCAGCCCGTGCGGACCGCGCACGGCTTAGAAAAGCCGTGTCACGTTCAAGACTCTCTTACATGATACGGCTCTCGCGTTCACTTGTGAAAAGCCTCGTCATCCGGATTCGCCGCGGAACGGAGGTACGCGAGAACATCGAGGATGTCGTCGGCGGTCAGCGTGTCGATCAGGCCTTCGGGCATCGGTGAAACCGGTGAAAGACTGCGTTTTCGAATGTCAGCTTTGGAGATTGTGGTCGTGTTCGGCGTGAACGGGCTCGTGCGGACCCTCACCGTGGCATCGTCTTCCTTGGCAACGCGTCCCTCAACAACTTCACCGCTTTTGAGCACAAAAACCGTGGCGGCGTATTGATCGGAGATCACCTTCGACGGCTTCGTGATCGATTCAAGAATCTCGGCGCCGGACATGCGATTGCCGACCACCGTAAGCAGTGGACCGACATCCCCACCCGCCTCGCCAAATCGATGACACTGCAAACACGAGAGCGATTCGAACGCGGATTTTCCGTTCTCGAACGATCGGCCATGCTGTCGCGCTTCGACGAGAGGCAGCAAGTCCTCATACGTCCAATGCCGCACAAACCGCCGCGGCTTTTGCACGGTCGCGGCCTTCACCGGCGCGTCGATCAGCGAACCGAGCTGCGCTTTCTCTTCGGGCGAGAGCGTCGCGATCGCGTCGTTACGAATTTGCTGAAGAAACAGCGGTAGATTGAACGCGCCGACGAGATGCGTCTCGGCCTGGTTGAGCCAGTGGAAGAACGCGCGGCGATCGTCGATCGACCAGCCGTCCTTCACCAGCCGCAGCGTCGTCGCGTACCCAAGCTGATCCTCTGCGGTCGCGGTCGCGAGCAGCGGAATCGTTTTGGTGACGAGCTTCGGGTCGTGCAGATACGCGAGCAGCTGGCAGACCTCAAGCGGATAGGGCGAGTTTGGATAGAGCGCGTCGAGACGTTTTTCCACTTCCGCCGCGAGCTCAGTCGATGGCGCGCCCATGCGAATGAAGCACAGCTCATATCCGCGGAGGATGGTCAGCAAGTCCGTGTTCTGCGATCGCGCGTCGAATAATTGATTCAGCCTTTTGAGAATTCGCGGCTGAAGCGATTTGTCCGCGCATCGACACAACCCGATCATTGCGAGCGCGGCACGCTGCGAGTTCGTCTCTGTCAGCGCGCGCTCCTGCCACGTCGCCACAGGCTGCCACTCGATTGCGACGCGCGCAGCGAACCGGATGGTTGCATCCGCATGGGACAAATACGGCCACGCGACGTCGACCGCCTTTGGATCGACGTGTCCGTGAAAGCTCTCCAACTCGGTGAGCAGCGGGAAACTTCCAATTAGCGGCAACGTGGGCGATGTGGACGCGGATCCAACGTAGGAGAATCGCCAGAGCTCCGATTGCACGCCGCGGCCGCCAGTGATCGTGTAAAGCGCGCCATCTGTGTTGACCACGAGGCTCGTCACCGGAAACGGCCGCTTGGATGCGAAAACTTCGACGCGCGGATGCGCATCGAGCGTGGCCATGAAGATCCGGCCGTACGCCCAGTCGGCCATGAAGAACGCCTGCTGATATTTCGCGGGAAATTTCAGCCCACGTCCGAAGGTCACGCCTGTTGGCGATGCGAGGCCGACGTTCAGCACCGGCGGAAGCGTATCGGGATAATCCGCTCGCCACTTCGCCGAGCCGTTTCGCCAGCCATACTCGCCTCCGCTTACGAGGTGCGTGATCCGTGTGGGGCGATACCACGGCGCGCCGACGTCCCATTCCATGTCGCTGTCGAAGGTGATCGGCTCGCCGTCGTCGGTGAAGTCGAGGTCGTACGAATTGCGGAGTCCCGTGCAGAGCAGCCGCCACGTTTTGCCGTCGTCGCGGGAAGTCGCGACCCATCCGCCGGGCGCCATCGTCGTCGCATCGAGGTGATCCGTCATCCGCGGAAGCAGCAGCTCCTCGTTCCAGTTCTTCGCGGGCGAATCGGGCAGGATATGCTCGGGAATCTGCGTGAAATTTCCCGCGATGATGTAGAGCGTGCCATCGGGCGCGATGCGAACGCCATGGGGGCCGTGCTCACCCGCGGCGACGTTGCCGTTGCGGTCTTTGAATGCGAGCAGAAGCTGCGGCGCGTCGAACGTGTCGCCGTCGTCGTGCGAGATCGCGCGATACAGCCCCGCCGGGCGACCATCCGGCAGCGCGCCGTTCACCACCGCAAACAAGCTGCTCTTGGCGTAGGACAAACCGTGCGCGTGACCGAGCGCGAGGTTGAGCTTTTCAACTTTGGTGGTGGCGGCGCTCTCGCCGGGCGTAATGCGATACAGCGGACCGAATTGATCGGACGCGATAAGCCGCCCTTTCGGATCGTGCGTCATCGAAACCCACGAGCCCTGCTTCTCGCGCGGCACTGAGTAGAGCATCTCCCCACGAAACCCCGGCGGGAGTTTCAGATCGTCATCCGCGGCGCGCACAGAAAACGAAATGAAACCGCAGATGAACGCAGATACATGCAGATAGGACAAGAACATAGACAATTTCTTCATCTGCGTTCATCCGCGTGTATCTGCGGTTCAATATTTTCCGTCGCGCGCTTCGAAATGGGTGGGTTTGTTGATGTTCTCCCCGCCGCGCATGACCCAGTCGGCGATCCAGTCAATCATCTGCCCGGCGGGGACGCGCGGATAGCCGTACAGCTTGTGACCCAACTGGCCGTTGCTGATGAGCGAATCGCTCGACTCTTCGCCGACGATTCGCACGTCTTTTTTCATCAGCCGACCGAATGCGAGGGCCGCTGCGCGCATGCTCAAAAGCTCCGGCCCCGCGACGTTCAAGAGGAACGGCGGCGACGACACATGATCGAACGCCGCGATCGTCATCGCGTTCGCGTCGGCCTGCCAGATCGCGTTCATCGTGCCCATCGACACGTCGATCTCTTCGTTCTTCCACACGCGCTGGGCGAGATCGACCAGCACGCCGTAGCGCATTTCCGTCGCGTAATTCAGGCGAATCATCGCCATCGGAATGTGCAGCGTTCGGCTGAAATGTTCGAAGATCCGCTCGCGACCAAGGCAGCTCATCGCGTAATCGCCGATCGGATTGAGCGCATCCGCTTCGAGCGATCCGCCCCGCGCGATCGGCGAAAGCCCGTACACATTGCCCGTCGAGAACGCGACGATTTTGCTCTTCTGATATTTTTTCGAAACCATTCCGGGCAGATAACTGTTCATCGCCCACGTGAGCGCTTCGTTCCCAGTCGAGCCGAACTTCATTCCCGCCATGTAGACGACGTTGGGCGCATCCGGCAGCTTGTCGAGCTGCGCTTGATCGAGCAGATCTGCCTTGATCGTCTGCACGCCCGCGAAGTCGAGCTTGCTCTGTTCGGTCGGATTGCTGAATCGCGCGACGCCGATGACTTTGCGTTTGACGTTGGCGGCTTCACTCGCGCGAACGATCATCCGCGCCAGCGTCGGCCCCATCTTCCCCGCGACGCCGAGCACGATCACATCGCCTTGCAAGCGCGACATCGCGGCAATCGCGGCGTCACTCGGGCGGCTGAGCATTTCTTCGAGTTGTTCAACGTCCTTGATTTGTTTTTGGCTCACGGCACTTCCACGGTGATCTGGTATTTGCGAACGGCCGGCGTAAACGGCAGGGTCATCACGCAACGCGCCTCGTCCGGCGAATCGATGTGCCCGTCTTTTGTGTAAGGATTGTGCGGCGGGACCGGATATTCGAGCGATGCACCGCGCGGGACGCTGATGCGCCATCCCCGGTGCGTTAAGTGATCGGCGTCGTTTGCGCGTGCAATGTTGGCGACGATCGTCTTTGGATCAACGAGCAGCGGCACGTGCGCGCTGGCACCCTGCGGAGGGAGGTCGTCGATCCAGTACGTGAGCGTCGCCTGGTTGGGCGAACTCGTATCGACGCGCACATGGCATTTCGTTTCGTAGTACGTGAGATCGAGCTGCAAATCGTCGGCGTCCAGGTGCGCATCGGTCGGCATGTGCAGCAGCCCGGGCTTCGGGAAGAAATTCGGATTCTGATCGCCGGGCGTGTGATGAAGCTTGCTTACATCGCCGACGGTGAACGTGCTCCACAGCGGCTGCATTTTCGTGTTTCCGCCGCCGAGGATCAGGCCGGTCTTGTCGTTGAAGAGGCTGACGAAATTCTGGCGATCCTGAATCCACCGCGTGCTCGGCACGCTGGTAAACGGCAGTACCGTGAACGGATCGCCCTTCAGCACCACCGCGAGGTTGACGAGCTTGAATGTGGGCGGCGGATGGTAGCTGCTCATGCAGACGAACCATTGGCCGTCGCGATGGATCAGCGCGCCGTTCGTGGCATCGCCGATCATGTGCTGATAGTGCGGCTGTTCGCTCGGCGGCGGGGTTGCCTCGCCTTTTTCACCATAGAGCAGATACGACGCAGCCATTTCCGCGCCGATGGGCTTGCCTTCCAGCAGCTTGAGCTCATGCTCGATAAACCCGCGGCCCTCGGGCGAGAAGGTGAATCCGACATTCGGCATCACGATCGACTTGTGATAAGGATTTCGCTCGTCGACGGTCGCCACTTCCGAGCCATCGGGATAGGTAAAGTTCGAGTGATAGATCGCGGCGCGCCGTAGCGCTTCCTTCGCCTTCGGATCGTGCGACATCGCATAATACACGCCGATCGCATCGACATACACCAAGTTGTAGTTCACCACCGGGCCGAAATTCTCCGACCAGAAACCGTCGGGACTCTGGGCCGCGAAAACCTTGTCGAGATACGCCGTCGCGGCGGACTTGTAGTCGTCGCGGTTCATCAATTGGCCGAAGTGGTAAACGGCCATCGAGTCGTGCGTCGGAATGTTTTCGATTTTGTCCTTCACCAGCTCGGTGCGGATCATTCCTTCCACACCTCTCGTGATCGCCTTCTCCCACGCCGCGCGTTTCTCAGCCGGCATCGCATCGCGAATGATGCCGTACGCGCGGATCCATCGCGAGTACGTCCACGGCATGTAAATCTGACCCCAGGTGGAGTTGTCCTTCTTGCGGAACTCCCACATGCCGTTTTGATCTTGAGCCGCGATCAGTGCATCCCCGCCGGCGATGATTGCATTTAATACTTTTGCGTCGTGATAGTAGGGATTGTCGTCGCTCTTGTACGACCAGGCGGCGGCGAGGGTGAAGACGACGTTTTGATCGGTCACGATCCAGACGCCTTCGCCGAAGTGGCCGGTATCGGGGTTGAAGCTCTTAAGAATGTCACTCATCCCGCGGACGAGGTGCGGGAGGAAGGCTTGTTTGAACCTCAACTCGTCGGCGCGAAGCGCCCCCGCCACCAGGACTGCCAGCAGCACTACTGTCATCCTGAGCGCAGCGAAGGATCTCGATATCGGACGACGCGTCCGGTCCCGAGATCCTTCGCTGCGCTCAGGATGACAATGCGCGATGCGTACCATCATCCCTTCAGCCCGCGTTTCTGGTGGAGATAGTTCACGACTTTATTGAAGGCGCGCACGGTGCCCTCGAGATCGTCGTCCGTGTACGCCTCGTTGATCGACAGCATGCAGCAGGTCTGCAGGATCTTCTCGGCCTCGGGGCAATCGGCTTTCTTGTAGACGCGCGCGTTGAATGGATGCTCCGCGTGATCGAACGCGCTGTGATGCTGGAACAGCGGATACGCGTAGATCGGCTCGCCGATGTAGTGCGCGCCCATCGGCACGCCTTCTTTGTGCATTGCCTGTACGAATTCGTCGGCCGTTGCGCCGAGCACTTCCGGCTCGACGCGCACCATATAGAACCACCACGACGGGTCGCACTTGTCGGTCACCTTTGGCAGCGTGATGCCGGGCAGGCCGGTGATCTGCTCGGTGAGTTTTGCGCACCACTTTTGGCGTCGCTCGACGATCGAATCGAGTTTCGCCAGCTGCGCGATGCCGACGGCGCCTTGCAACTCGGTCATGCGGTAATTGGCGGCGAGGAACGTCGCCTGGCGCATCTTCGCGTTCGGGGAGCGGTCGTAACACTTGTCTGTCGCGAGGCGCAATTTCTTCGCGAGATCGTCGTCGTTGGTGATGGTCATCCCGCCGTCGCCGGTCGAGATGTGCTTGAATTCGTTGTAGCTGTAGCAGCCGACGGCGCCGAAGTTGCCCACGCATTTGCCGTCGTACTTGCAGCCGAACGCCTGGGCACAATCTTCGAGCAGCGTGAGCTTGCGATCGTCGCACAGTTTTTTGATCGCGCCGAGATCACACGCGTTGCCCCACAAATGCACCGCGAGCACCGCACGCGTTTTCGGCGTGATGCATTTCTCGATTGTCTGCGCGGTCATCACGTAACTTTTCGGATCGAGATCCGCGAAGACGGGGATCGCACCCTGGAATAAAACAGGGACGATCGAGCCCATGTCGGTGATCGGCGGAACGATGACCTCATCGCCGGGCGAGATCCCGACGGCCATCATCGCGCTATGGATCGCGGCGGTCCCACTGGTGCAGGCGATGGCGTGCTTGGCGCCGTGGTGCTTGGCGAACTGCTCTTCGAGCGTTTTGACCTTCTTGCCTTGCGCGTAAAAGAGCGTGCCCTGGTCGAGCGCTTCTTTCAGCTGCTGAAGCTCCGCGTCGCCGTAGCGTTTCTCTTTGGCGAAGGGCGTCGTCTTCGCGGGCTTTCCACCCGCGAAGGCGGGGAGATCTTCGGTGGAGATCGTCATTTGCAAATCTTTCCCCCTCTCCCTGAAAGGGAGAGGGTGGAGGTGAGGGTCGAGCGTGAGAGTTGACTCGTGTCGATTCGCGAAAAGGTACCGCTCGAACTACCGCGCCCACCTCACCCTAACCCTCTCCCTTTCAGGGAGAGGGGATGAAAATCGAAATCATCCGAGCAAGTCGCGGTGCACGTGTCTTACGGCGGATGCAATGTAGTCGGCGTCTTCTTCGGTGTAGAGCATGCCGAGCGGCAGCGCGATGAGCTTCGGGATCATTTCTTCCGTCTTCGGGAAATCTTCCTTGCGGTAGCCTTTCGCCGGCCAGGTTCCGCCCTTGGGATACGGATTGGCGCCGGGCGCGTGAGTTTGGCCGCTCTTCACATAGTCGCGCTCGTACTGCATGTACGTTCCGGTCGTCTTGTTGCAGTTGACGTTCAGCGCATTGAGGCGATTTCGGAACTCGATCGCCAGTGGATTCGTCGGAAGCGACATGTAGATCTCGATGCCGGTATCGCCGGTCGGATCCGGAATTCGGCGGAGCTTAAGATCTTTGAGATCCTGAATGCCCGAAAGAATATGCGCCGACAGCTTGCGGCAGTGCGCCTTGATGTAGTCCGTCTTGCGCAACTGAGCCAGCGCCATGGCCGCCTGCAGCTCCGTGATGCGGAACTGATCGCCCGGGAACGCCGCTTCGGTTGGTTTTACGATGTTCGCGTGATACGCGCGCATCTGGCCGATGTCGTGGAAGCGAACCGCCCGCTCGTACAGCTTCGGATCATTGGTGACAATCGCCCCGCCCTCGCCGCTCGTCATGAACTTATTGTTCTGGTAGCTGAAGCAGTTGATCGGTCCCATGCTGCCGGTCTGCTTGCCCTTGTAGGTCGCGTTCATGCTTTCGCAGCAGTCTTCGACGAGGTGAATGCCGGCCTGTTTTGCCTCAGCGAGCAGCTCATCCATCTCCGCGGAGACGCCCTGGTAATGAATGACAAGCGCGGCCTTGGTGCGCGGCGTTTTCAGTCGCGTGATCTCGCCGGGCGCGAGGCACATGGTGTCGTTGATCTCCGCGAGGACCGGAAGCGCGCCCACGCGCACGATCGCGGTGTAACAGGAGATCCAGCTCCAGGCGGGGACAATCACTTCGTCACCGGGACCGATGCCGAGCGCGCCGAGCGCGACTTCCAGCGCCGCGGTGCCGCTCGTCACGCACAGGGCGTACTTCATGCCGATCTTGGCGGCGAATTCCTTTTCGAGCGTCGCGGCCATGGGCGGCGGCGCGTCGGGGTTGTGGCCGTAATACCGGAACGGCTCCTTGCGACGAATCACGTCGAGCACGAGTGCTTCTTCCTCGCGTCCAATGATCGCGGAGCCGAGTCCGAGCTTGGGTCGCGGGCGAAGCGTGAAGGTCGTTTCCTGTTGTGGAGCGGCAGTGGTGGTCATGATGGATCCTTGTTCGATAGTGAACGTTTGGCGCTCGAGTGATGGACGAGCGGCACACCGAAGCTAAGAGTGTATCGTAAAACGGCGAATGATGAAGCGTAACGCCGACGAGGCGTTTGACCAACATCGCTGACCTGTTTTTTGCACGAATTTCGCGGTTTAGCGCGCCCGGCGCCGGCGGCGCAATAAACCGAAAGCGCCTAAGCCGAGCAACCCACAACCGGTCGGTTCGGGCAATGGAGCGGCGACGCCTCGGAACATCGTGTTGGTCGGAGAATTGGCCACCAGCGTGAAGCTCGACGAAGCCGCTCCGCTGTCCACGATTCGCATCAATGCATTGCCGACCGCGGCCGTCGATACAGTGGTCGCGAAGAGGATTGGATTGCCACTGTCATCGACGCCAACGAAAGCGACGCCCTCAATCCCGCCGGAAGTGCGGTCCGTAGCCGCGGTGGAAAGGCCCTGATTCAAGGTGTACTGAAGCACCCAACTCGTGCCATTCCAGGTATATTTCTGTAGCCCACCGCCGGACTCAGCAGGTCCCGCCGGATTGACCGTCCCGGCAACCGCTCCGAGGTCGGACATATACAAAGTGTCGAGTCCGGTCCCGTCGAAGTTGACGTTCGGATCGAGATCGGCCATCGCGAACTGTTCGTTGTTGCTGCTGGCAATCGTGAAAGTGCTGGTCGTGTTCTGCGAGGCAGGACCAACCGGCAACCCGCCCGTTGCAGTGTCCTTCACCGACGAGAACGTGGTGGTGATGGTGGTAAAGAGGCGTCCGCCGAAGATACCGATCGTACGCACCTGCCCGCCGCCGACGCCGTCCGTCGCAGAGTCAATCGCCCCCGGTGTATTGATATAGCGCGTCGTCGCCGCACTATTCGCTGTGCCCGCGTAATAATTGTTTCCGCTCGCCGAGGCGCTGCGGAGGGATGCGTTGTTGTTCGGCGAGCCGTCCTGCGAATATCCGGTGGACGTGTCGACGGCGCCTGAAGCGTCGACCCGCCCGAAGATACGAAGGTTCGTTGTTGCGACTCCACCAACGGCATTTCCGACGCCGACGTCGTATCCGCTGATCACGACCGATCCGCCGTCACCCGTTCGGTTCACGTACCCGGCGTTGTTCGAGCTCCCGGCATCGACGATTCCTTTCTGCCCACCGGTGCCGTCTGTCGTCGGCAGCGCGATCGTTTGAATGGGCGTTGAACCGGTCCCATCGAGCGAGAATTCATCGAGAAAGATCTGTGTGCCCGTGGCCGCCGGTGCGCTTGCCGCGCCGCCGAATGTATCGGTCCCGCCCATGCGCGCAACGATCACGCCCCCGCTGAACGGCGCAGCGTGTGTCGATTGAGCAACCATCGCGGCCGCGGTCGCAGCCGCGACCGAAACGACCGCGCGAATTGCGCGGCGACGTGCATTGAATCCGGTCATCGCAGTTTCTCCTCTTCGAAACAAACAGATGTGAATGCGTCTGATTTATACTCAACCGCTCGGCAAGGCCGCAAGACATTTGAAAACATTTTCAAATACGAGCGATCGCGGCCAGACCGATGTGTGTTGGGAAAATCACTTTGGCGCGGAAGAGGAAGTGGTGACCGGTAACTCCACGCGATCATTGAGACCCACGTCGAGCAACCATACTTTTTCACCCGGTTTCACGGAAATGACAGGCTGGACCGTCTTTATCGTCTTCTCCGCCCTTACGACGCCACCGGGAATGTCGTCAACAACCGCGAGCGGTTGGTATGAATCGCTCGCGATTGTCGCCCCGCGATAGATCGGCAACGGCAGCGCGGTATCCGTTTCGAGCGCCTGGCCATTGACCTTCGTGATGTTCGCGCGCCCGACGATGAGATCGTCGCGCGTTGTGAGCACGATCTCGTTTCCGTCACGCCTGGCATCGGCGATTGGATGGACGGTGCGACGAAGATCATTCTCGAAGTGCGCGACTCGGCCGACGAAGGAATCCGCATCGACCTTCGCGTTCTCATCAAGCAGCACGCGCAACTGATTCTTTTGCGCATCAATCGATGTGACGTGGCCGATCGGTTTCGACATCACGACATGCCACTGGCGCAGCACGTGCGACGATGCATCAACTGTCTTCACCGAAAACTCGTGTTGATCGCAGTCGTAGCTCACGGAATCATAAGTCCCCGCCGCGCGATAAATGCGAATCGTCGAGTCGTGACGTTCGATGTGGTCGATGAATGGCTCATCGCGATACGGTTCCAACACCGACACGAACCGGCTCTCGATGTTTTCGCCCGTGCGCCGCGCAATCAGATACTTGATCAGCTCGGGATGCTTCGCGGGCGAGACGTGCGCGTCTGCGAGTATGATCTGTTGATCCGGGGCATCGAGCACCCGGATGCGGAGCTTGGCCTTCTTGTCCTTCGCGTGCGTGTACTGTGCGATCCAATCGCTCGGCGACTTCAGCTTCTGGACATTGAAAAGATGCTGAAATCCGGAGCCCGTGTAACTGCCGTAGCCGAGCTTCGCGCCGTTCTTTTCAAGCTTTTCGTCATCGTAGATCCTGCCTAGCGGAACATCTTCACCCGCGAGCGTGCCTTTGGCGGGATCGGTCCACTCACCGCCGATCATTTCGAATTTACCGGGCGGCCCATGCAGTGAATAATCGTGCTCCTTGCCGCCGGCGACGGTGAAAATATCGACGAAGTAGCTATGTTGCGGATCGGCATCGACCATGATCACCGCGCGGCGATACTTGCTGCACTGCGGGTAAGTTCCGTCGGCGGAGATGTCCATCACGCGCGCGAAGGGGCCATCCGCAAACAGCTCGACCGTGCCGTGAACGTTTTGCGGTTGCTCATGCGCGTCGACGACCACCGTGTTGTGCGCGATCGTGTTCTTCGACCACGTGTAAATTCCCGGCACGAAATCGTTCATCGCGTCGGGATACCCGAGATCCGGCATCATCGATTGGCCGTTTGCGAACAGCTCAAACCCGAGGCGATCGAAATGGCCGTGCCCGGCTTTGTAGCCGTAATAGAGGGACATCGCCGTGTCGTCGGCTTTGTTGTTGAGAATCGCCATGCCGTAGCCGTCGAAAACGCGGCTGGGTTGTGGTTGCAACTGCTTCGTTTGCGCTTCAATCGGCGGGTAGAAGAGCGATTGAAACGTCGTGAAGCCAGCGTCGCCATCCGCGCCGGCGCTGGCGAGGAATGTCGCGTAGCGCGGATCGTTGTAATGCCGATATGCGACTTGATACGTGCCGATTCCACGGCCGATGATGTCGCCGTAGACGTCGCCTGCGTCGCCGAGCGACGGCGTCTTGCATCGCGCGCACACCTGATCGATCGCACTATCGAACATTCGCCGCGTGCGCGAGAGCGCGAACACATCCTGCCCCGCCTTGGCGAGCAGATCGCCATAATCGGCGAGCGAACTCACCCAGATCGAGTTGTAGCCCGGCGAAGTTTCACTGGGAAAACCATCGCGATACACCTCGTTGTAGAGGGCGTAGCGCAGGCCGAGCATCTGCGGGCTCCATGTGCTCTTGTCCATCAGATCGCTGAACCATTTCTTCTGCTCGCCGAACTGTCGCGTCAGGCCGATCTCCACCATCGCGCGCTGATGCATCCCGAAGTTCCCGCGAATTTTTCCGTCGTAGATCGCTTCAATCGCGTCTTCGAGAAAATTCGCGTCGATAAACGTGCGAAGCTGCGCGCCGGACTTGCCGGTCTCTTTCTGCAGCTCGGAGTCGGAATCGATCGCGTCGAAAATGTAGTCGTATGACGTCGCGATGCTGCCCGCGAGGGCGCATTCCCAGATGTGGTTGACGATCTTGCCGGGATAGTCCTCGCCACGGGCGCGCATCATCTCGCCGTAACGCGACTGCTTCACATAATCCATCGCCGGGTAAATCTGCGCGATGCGGTGAATGATGACCGCGGACTTGTGCGCGTATTTTTTATCGCCGGTGAGAATGTACGCCTGCGCCATCGCGGCGAGGCCCGGCACGAGTTTGCCTTGAATCAACCAGTGATTCGCATACGCGACGAACCAGAACTTTTCGCCGGTCTTCGGGTCCTTCCAGCCCCAGCCATCGTCGGGATAGTCCTTGTTCGGAAACGTTGTGTGATCGACCGGACACGTAATATGCAGCGGATTGTGCGGATCGACGATCCACGCGTAATCTCCGCCTTTTTCAAGAATCTTCTTCCCGCAGATCGGACAACCGGACGCCGAGACCGCAAATGCACGCGGCGTGCGCGCATCCGGCAGCAAGGCGATGAGCTTGTCGTCATCCCACGCCGCCCATTCGTCGGCTTGCTTAATGATTTGATCCGCCAGTTTCTTTGCGGCGGGATATTTTTTGACGTTCTCGCGCGCCTGCTGAATCTGCGCATCGGTGAGCAACATCCGCTGGGTCTTCGGCGGATATTTCGGCTGGCGAACGATCAGCACGTCATCCGCGTGAGCCGTTGCGCTGAACAAAATAGATATCGCGAAGACGCAAAGGAACGCGAAGGTTCGCGAAGAAAAGCAATTAAATCTTTCCTTCGCGAACCTTCGCGCTTCTTCGCGCCTTCGCGACACATCTTTTTCTTCAAATCGCGATTTCTTGGTTCTCATTGATCTGCATGATCGCCGCGGTGAAGGTGAAGCCCCAGCGCTTCGTGTCGCCCTTCCCGCCTGGCGAAAGGCGGAGGATTGTCGCGTCTTTCAGCGCGGCGCTCGCTTTGATCTTTGTTCCGGAATTCGTCCATTTCGCCCTGCGCCGCGCGCGTTCCCACGTATTAATCTGCCGGCCGGTCCACCATTCCATGCCACTTTCTTTTCCGCGTCTGGCGGCGTCGAGGATCGAATCGATCACGCCGGGTTTTTCGATGTGATGCGGGTGATAGAGCAGGTGTAGCACACCGTGATTTTTCACTACCGTCTTCAGCAGCGGCTCGAACAGCGCATGCGGCGCGAACACCCCGCCGAGGTCCTGCGTCGGCGTGCACAGTTCGAGCACGTTCAGCATGCGGTTCTCGAACGTGATCGGGAAATACGGATGGCACGTGCCAAAATTGTAGCCCGCCTCGCCGGTCTTGCTCGCGCCCTTCGACTGATCCATCTCGATGCCGTGCTCTTCGCACCACTCGAAGAACTCGCAGTCGCCCTGCCAGCGGAGGTAATGGTTCTTGTTCGTAACCGGCTGCTCGCCGAAGAGTTCTTTCAGCTCGTTGAACTGCCGATCGACCTGCTCTTTGCACCACGGCAGGCCTTCGGTCATCGAATCGTAATGCGTCGCCAGCTCCTGTCCATCGGCCTTCAGCTCTTCCATGAACGCTTTCGCATAACCGGGAAGAATCGTGCACCACGTCGTCTTGATGCCGGCCTTGTTCACGGTTTCGAGGAGCTTGCGGCCGAACTCGGGGACGTTTTGATCGGTGTCGTGCGACATCGTTCCGACGGCCGGCAAATTCCGCGGATAAAGCCACAGCAGCGGCAGTTCGGTCTTCGTCTCAACCGCCGCCTGGAAGATCGCTCGCAGCAGCACTTCGCGCCACTGATCCGCGATCGGATTGAGAAAACATTGCAGCCCATCAACACCCGGCACCGGCTCGCGGTCGAAGATCCAGTCGAGCACCCCACCGTCACCGGTTTTCAGGACCGCGTCGGTGATCGGCGCAGTTCCGTCCGGCGCCGGCACACCATCGCGCGTGATGCCGTGGCCCTGCTGGATGTAAACGACCGTTCCCGTGAGATCGATCGCGATGAGCGTGATCTTTCCCTTGCCGACCGCGCGTTCGACGATCGCGGGCGTGTCCGTGGCGCGCCCGTGCGCATCTTGCGCCGTCGCGATGATCTTCGCGCCGTTTGTCTTGAGAGAAATCCCGCTGAAGAAATGCAGCGGCCGCGAGATGTGACCGACGGTCGGGTGCGATTTATCTTTGATGTCGAGATAACCTTCGCCGAGTGTTCGCAGGCCAGCGCCAAAGCCCTGATATGCCGGGGGGAGCGACACGCCGATGGTGTCTTCCATCCCGCACACCCCCGCGATGCTGATCCACTGTCCGCCGGCCTCAAGCCAAGTCTTCAGCTTCGTCTTCACGCCGTCGGGAAACGGGCGCTCGCCGATCGTGAGCAGGATTCGCACCTCGCTCAGCTTCGATTCAATCTCATCGAACTTCACCGGCGTGTGACACACGCCGGCGTGGTGAATGATTTCGCCCAAGTATTTGGGGTAATTGACCGAGCGAGCCTTGTTGAGATCGACTTCGGGAAAGATGCAGACACCAAGCGGCCAGGCAGTTTGAGCGTTCATGATAGACCGCTACTGATACCGCAATGTCGAACGCACTTCCAGAGTGTTTGGGAGGGCGAGGCTCCCGCCGAGCCGCTTGCGGTTTCGCAGAGGGAAACGGCTCGGCAGGAGCCTCGCCCTCCCGAATTAGGATCGAGCATTAAATCCCGCGGGCGTTCGCTTTTCGTTCGCATGATCCGCGACGTACTTTTTCCACTGCGTTTTCTGCTCGTCTTCCAGCTTCTCGTTGATTTTCTTTCGCGCGTCGAGCAGCGCCGTCATCGCCTGCTCATCCTTCATGACGGCATCCGCGGTGCTGGTTTTCACCTTCTTCTTTGTCTCGCTCACGATTCCGTCGATGGCGGATTTTTGTTCTTCGCTCAGATCAAGATCGCCCATCTTGTCGAGGATTTGTTCTTTGCGAATCAGTTCCAGCTCGTACGTGAGCCGCGCGACCTGTTTCTTGATTGCGTCCGGCGCTTTCGAATCGCTCTGCATCGCATTCTGAGCATCGTCGCTGAACTTTTGAGCGAGATCGGCAATGGTTTGCTTGCGATCCTCCTCTTCGCTCGGCTGGTTCTTTTCCTGATCGACCGCGGCGAGGAGACCGTCGCGCGTGTCGTCGCAAACTTTCACGAGGGCGTCGCGCGTGGAGGAATCGAGCTCCGCGTCCTTGGCAACTTGCTTGAGGAACAACAGGCGTGCGATTCCGAACTCATCGCGGAGCTTCTGCGTTTCGGGATCGATCTTGTCGTCGCCTTTTTTCTCCTTGGCGTGCGCGACGCAAACCGCCAGCACCATGATCGCGACGATCGAGACATGAAGCTTTCGCATTTGCACCCCGTGGTTGGCGGGATCATATCACGATCGTGCGAGGGGCGCATCACTTTATCTTCGCATCAGGATCACGCGCAAAAGCGGGCTCCGAGAGATCTTGCTCCTTTAAGTCCGGACCTGAATAACGAATGACGAGCATCGGATCGCCTTTACGGTGGTTGTACGCGATACGAAGTGGGTGAAACCCGGCGGCCAAACGCACCTTGGCGGTGATCTCACCGTTGCAGTGATCGCAATCGATAATTCGGGCATCGTGTAACCAGAGATGCAGTCCCTGATCTGACACGCCCTTGAAAGTGTATTCCCCATCTTTGGGCACAGAAAGATACCCCGTAAAACGGAGGCCGAACGGTGTGTTCTTGTCTTTGGGTGGCCAGAGAATCCCTTTGATCCCGCCCACGTCACTCGGCTTGAGGGTCGTGAAATCAGGCGTCCAAGGCCAATCGCCATCGAATGTCTCGATTTTCAACTCACCCTTCACGAGATGCTCGACCTTCACCGCCGGCATGGGCACGTCGTCGTACGGCCGCTTTGCTTCGGCATCCGGCCGGCGCGCCGTCACGAGCAGGTCCGTCATCTGTTTCAACAAATCCGCGTGCGATGGATCGCTCGCAAGGTTGTGATCCTCGTGTGGGTCCTTCATCACGTTGTAAAGCCGCAGGGGATCGGACGGCTCTTTGATCTGCACGCGCACGCCGACGTAATCGCCGATGCGGACGATCTGCTGCTGTCCGCGGCCGGTCACGCCTTTGCGGGCGAAAACGTCTTTGCTCGCAGCGCTCCCGCCCTTGTGGAGGTACTCGACGTAAATGTACGGATGTGGAACCTGCTTGCCGGTGTCCAGCAGCGTCGGCAGAAGTGAAACACCGTCCGTCTGGGCCGGGATCGGAAGCTGCGCGACATCCGCGAGCGTCGGCATCCAGTCGTACTGCGCGCTCGGCAGATCCGAGATGCGCCCCGGCTTGATCTGACCCGGCCAGACGGCGAGAGTCGGCTCGCGCTCGCCGCCTTCCCACACGTCGCGCTTGAACCCGTCAAACGGACCCCACGACGAGAAGAACCGCGGATCGCCGCCGCCTTCATTCGCGGGCCCATTGTCGCTGCTGAAGATGATCAGCGTGTCCTGGTCGATCTTCAGGTCCTTGAGCACCTGGCGAATATCGCCGACGCAATCATCCATCCGCCGAGCCATCGTCGCGTACCGCTTCATCGGTTCGTTCCATGATTTCTGCTCGGCATAATCGGGATAGATGTACGTGTCGCGCGTCTTCGGCGTCGGCGCAAGCGGCCATTGCAGCCCGCCGGATTTTCCTGCCCCTTTTGGATAAGGCTCGCCCGGCACATTCAGCTCCGCATGCACCGCGGTGTACGCGAGGTACATGAAGAACGGCTGGTCCGGATGCTGCGCTTCGTGATCGGTGATGTACTTTTTCGCGCGCGCGGTAAAGAGATCCGTCGAGTAGACGTTTTCATATTTTGCGCCGACGTCGGTCGAGTTTTCCCACAGCGGATGCTCTTTGTCGTGGTAATAAACGTGCCCGTCGCGGTGCAGCATGAAGCCGAAGAATTCATCAAATCCGCGCTTGAGCGGATGGCTGGGAAAATCAGAATCCTTATGCCCGCCGAGGCCCCACTTCCCAATGGCGATGGTGTGGTAACCGGCCTGCTTCAGCATTTCGCCGAGCGTCATCACGCCCGGCGGAATCGGCTTATCGAACTCATTGTCGCGAATCGCGCAGTGGCCCTGGGATTGGCCTGTCATGAGCGATCCGCGTGAGGGCGCGCACACCGGGGCGGCGCAGTAATGCTGACGGAGGATCAGCCCGTCCACCGCCATCTGATCGATGTTGGGCGTGCCGTGCGCGGGCTTGCCGTCCTTCGCTCGTGCATTCTGATAGAGCACGCCGAGATCGCCGTAGCCGAGGTCATCGCAGAGGATGAACAACACGTTCGGCTTCTTCTCCGCAGCGAAGAGCGGAAGCGATAGAAGCGAAAGAAGAACGACGAGAAAAACGTTGAATGACATTTCAGCCTCACTGTGACACGGGCTTTTAGCCCGCGCATACGCCGCCAGCACGCCGCGGCGTGTCACGTTCAGGTTCCAAGCACTTCTTTTAGCAGCTCAATCGCCCGATCGCGCGAGTCTTTCGGGAAGTTGTGTGGGCCTTCGAAGACGTTGGAGCGCAGCTTGTCGCCGGCGCCATACAAGTCCCACACGCCTTTCAGCATCTCCATGATCTTCGGAACGTTGTCCGTCCCCGGAAAAATCTGGTCCTTGAGCCCCGCGGAGATGAACAGCGGGGTGGGCGCGATGAGCGACAGCCAGATGTGATAATCGATGGGCGTCTGCTCGATGTGGCCTTCGTAAAAGCCCAGCCGCGGCATCAGAGCCGTCATTCGCCACCAGCGCTCGGGATGCAGGTCTGTGCGCAGTGTTGTGAAGCCACAAGATACAACCGCCGCCTTGATCCGCCGCTCGTACATCGCGGCGAAGATCGTGCCGTAGCCGCCGTGCGAGTGGCCAATACAACCGATCCGCGTCTTGTCGATCTCCGGCATCTGCTCGAGCATGTCGATGGCCCGCGAGACGTCGAAAATCATCTTGCCCATGACCGAGCCGTCGGATTCTTTCGCGAAGAAATCGTCGGCCGAGCGGTAAAACGCGTTGCTGTGCTCCGCGGCGCGCTCGCCGAAAGCAATCGCATCGGGCGCGAGAACCGTAAAGCCGGCTTGCGCGACATACAGCCCATACGAAACACCGCCCGGATCGCCCGGAATATTCTCGATCCCGACGGCTTCGTTCTTTCCCTGAATCGCGGTTTGATGCAGCGCGATGACGGCGGGTCGAACACTCCGTTCATCCTTCGGCGTGAGCAGCCACGCGTAACCCCACTCCTCCGGCGTAAGCTGATAGCGCAGGCGCCGCATGATGATCGGCTTGTCGCCGCCACGCTCGAACGCGTCGTTCAGAAACTCCCACTTCTGAGGGCTTGCGGGTTTGTCGGAGACCTTGCCGAGGATCTGATCGCTGATCTTCTTCCATCGCTCGCGCTGGCCGTTCCATTGGTCGGCAGTCATGCCGGACCACGTGAGCGGGATCAGTTCCTTGTGTTCGGATTGTTCGCTATGGATGGGCTCCCATGGATGATTCTTCTTCCACTTGTCGACATCCCATCCACCCGTGGGCCAGTACCAGAGAAATGACATAGGAAATCCTCAGTAGCCAGTAGCCAGTAGCCAGTAGCCAGTAGCCAGTAGCCAGTAGCCAGTAGCCAGTAGCCAGAAGCCAGAAGAAAGGCAAAGACGGGACGCTGCTTTTGTCTTTTCTACTGGCTTCTGGCTTCTGGCTCCTGGCTTCTCATCCTTTCACACCCGTCGTCACGACGCTCTGCACGAAATACTTCTGCGCAAAAAAGAAAATCACCAGAATCGGCACGAGCATCGCCACGCTCGCCGCCATCAGCAGGTGCGGTTGCGTTCCGAGGAGCGTCTTAAATGCGTTCAATCCGACCGCCAGTGTCTTCTTTTCGATGCTCTGTGTGTAGATCAGCGGGCCGAGAAAATCGTTCCAGCTGCCAATAAAGCTGAAGAGCGCCACGGTCGCAAGCGCCGGCTTGCTCAGGGGAACGATCACGTTCCAGAAGATGCGAAATGGCCCGCATCCGTCGATCGTGGCGGCCTCCTCCAGCTCTTTTGGGATCGTGAGGAAAAACTGCCGCAAGAGGAAGATAAAGAACGCCCCGCCACCGAAGAAGGACGGGATAATCAGCGGCTTGAGGCTGTCGATCCAGCCCGGAATCGCCCACATGATGAAGGTCGGGATCATCGTGACCTGCGGCGGAAGCATCATCGTGCTGAGCACCAGCAGGAAGAGCGGCTCGCGAAAGGGAAAACGCAATCGCGCAAACGCGTAAGCCACCATCGCGGCGGTGAGCGTCTGGCCGATCATGCAAAGGACCGCGACGGTGACAGTATTTCGCGCAAAAATCGCAAACGCAGGAAAATCCTGCGCCGGCCGGCCGAACAGATCCGTATTGACGGGGATCGCCGTCCACGCCTTCTTGTAATTCTCCCACTGCGGATGCGCCGGAATCACGGGCCGATCCTTCGCCAGGATTTCGCTGGGCGCGGTGAGCGAGGTACCGACCATCCAGATGAATGGAAACGCGAAAACCACCCCAAGTGCAATCAGCACAATGTAGCGAATGGTCACGGAGAGCGGGCGGCGTCTATCCATAGTGCACCCACTTCTGTCCGAAGCGCACCTGAATGACCGTCAGCGCGAGCACGATCGCGAAGAGCAACCACGCCAACGCCGAAGCGTATCCCATGTTGAAATGCCGAAAGGCCTCGTTGAACAGGTAGAACACAAAGAACAAGGTTGACTTGGACGGCCCGCCATTGGTCAGCACGAATGCCGCGTCGAACACGCGAAAGCTCGCGATCGTGGTCAGGTTCGTGTTGAAGAAAATGACCGGCGAAAGCATCGGGAGCGTGACGTTCAGAAACCGGCGCCACCGATTTGCGCCGTCGATTTCCGCGGCTTCATACAGTTGCTCGGGAATGTTTTGAAGCCCGGCGAGGAAAATCAGCATCATCCCGCCGACGCCCCACACCGCCATAATCACCAGCGCGGGCTTGGCCCACGCCGGATCGTTCAACCATCGCGGAGGTTCGTAGCCGAACAGATGCGTGATCGGCCGCAGCACGCGATTGAACAGGCCAATCTCCGGCTCAAACACCACGCTCCACAGCACGAACGTCGCAACGCCCTGCGTAAGCGTGGGCAGATAGAAAATCGTCCGGAAGATCCGCATCCCCGGCAGCTTCTGGTTCAGCAGGATCGCCAGCAGCAGCGAGGTGATGATCGATCCGGGAATGTACATCGCCGCATAGACGATCGTGTTCGCGAGCGATTTGTGGACCATCGGATCGTGCGCCATCTCGCGATAATTCGCCAGGCCGATCCAATGGGCGGGACTGAGCATGTCCCAACGGCAACAGCTGAGGATCAATGAAGCAATCATCGGGCCGGCGATGAAGACGATGAACCCGATGATCCACGGCGAAAGGAAGACAAGCGCCGCCCACGCTTCGCGCTTTTCGCGATCGGTTCGCTTTGGTTTGAACGTCACGCGCGCTGCGTCGGCGGCCGTCATCAAAAGACCCCCGAGTTGAGCAGCTGATTCACGTTTTTCGTGAAGTCCCGGCAGGCGTCGGCGACCGACGAACCATGCAGCAGCGCGTCTTCGAAATCATCCATCGCATCGACGTAATTCGCATATTGCGGCGGATTCGGCGCGATGCGCCCATAACTCACCGCGTCGAGGAAATAATGATCGTGCTCCGGCAGCAGCGGATCGCTTTTGCTGTTCGCGATTGCCTGCTCGGCCGCCTTGCGATACGCGGGCAGCGCATTGCCCATCGCAAGGTTAATCGCGGCGCCCGGCGGGCCGGACATAAACTTCAGAAATTCCCACGACTCCTTCGGGTGCTTCGTCGATTTGAGAATGCAGTTTCCACCCCAGATGAACGTCGTTGCGCGCGTTTTTCCTTTCGGCATCGGACAAACGTCAAATTTGAACGGCACACCGCCGTCGCGGCGAAAACGCTTGTAGCCGTATCGGCTGTCCGCCTGCATCGCCACGCGCTGCGCCGCGAAAAGATCTTCCGCGTCCTGCCCCATCCGCTGATCCATCCGCGGAGAAACGTGATATTTCATCGCGAGGTCGAGATACCATTGCAGCGCGCCGATTGATTCCGGCGAATCCATCTCGCAGCGCGTCAGCTCCTTATTAAGAATGTTCCCACCGTTCGCCCAAACCCACGCCGGCCAACGGTTGTACGCCGTCTCCACAAGTGTCCCATACACATCCGGCAGCCCATCGTTATCTAAATCTTTGGTCAACGCCTTCGCGGTGTCCAAATAGTCGTCCCACGTCCAATCTTCCCGCGGGTACGGGACGCGAGAGCGATCGAACAGGTCCTTGTTGTAGAACATGATGATCGTCGAGAAATCGCTTGGCAGACCATAGAGCTTTCCCTGGAACCGCATCCCCTCCATCACCTGCGGAAAGAAATCGTCCGCATGCAGATCCGTGTCCTGCGCAAGAAGGTCATCGAGCGGCTGAAGGATTCCCTTGGCGGCGTAAAACGGAAAATTCTGCTGCGTGACGTGAAAGAGATCGGGCGCCAGCTTCCCCGCGATGAGCGTCAGCAGCTTTGCGTCATAGCCCGCGTCGCCGAGGCTTTCGTTGGAGCGCACGTGAACGTTCGGGTTGGCTTTTTCAAAACCCGGGATCAGTTGATCGCGGAAAAGCGCAAGGAATTCCGGCGTGGCGTAGGTATAGAAATCGAGCGTCGTCTGCCCCGGCAAATCCTGCTCGCGGTCATCGCATCCCACCGCCGCGGCGAGCGCAAGCGCCGCGGTTTGACGCAGGAATTCCCGGCGGGATGAAACGTGCGATCGGTCGCGCATGCGATTGAGAGACGCGTTTATCCTTCGCGGCTTCCGATGTCAATTTGCAACTCGGCATCATCCCGATTGCGAACTACTCCGGCGCGACATAGCCCTTAGGCCCGCCGTATTTCATAAATCGGCGATGCAACACGAACGTGACGACCAGGGAACTGGTGATGAGCAAGCACGCCCAAAGATAGATGAAATGGTACTGATGGTGAACCACGTCGAGAAACCATCCGACAACGGCCCCGAAGAGCAGAACACCCGTCGCAGTGCAGATGTGGTTGGCGCTGAGAAACTGCGCAAAACGCGACCGAGGAAGCAGCGCCGGCCCGAGCGGCGCCGTCGCCGTCAGCCAGAAGCCGGCGCAAGACCCGCAGACGACATGAGCGATGCCAAAGCTGAACGGCGTGCGCACGAAGAGGAACGCCACGAGCGTCGAGATCGCATAGAGCGCCAGTGACAGCATTGTGATCCGCAGCGGATGAAAGCGATCGCAAAGCCAACCGATCGGATAAGCCTGAATCAGGGAAACGAAGAGCTGAATGGCAGAAAGCTTTCCGTAAGTGGCCATATTCATCTTGATGGATTGAGCAAACGGAATGCTGAATGTGTTGATCGGTGTGAACGCCATTGCCGCGAGCGCAAAGCTGCCGAAAAACCAGAAGTAGTACGAATGGCCGAAACATTCCCGGAAGTACGTGCGAACGGCCGCCCAGAATCCACCCATCCGAGACGCAGTTGGAGGAACCGCATCCGATGGACCGGCGGCCGGAGTAGCGCCCGTCGCTACCAGTTCCCCCGTCGCAGGCGCCGCATGCGTCTCCGCCACGGCAATGTCCTCCTTCGAGATCTCTTGCGAATAATCCGGCTCGCGCACCTTCAGGCACATCAACGTAAAGCTCACGGCGTACAGCACCGCGATCAGGATAAAGAGAAGGACGTAATGCTCTTCGACGCTCTTCAGCAGATACCAGTTGAACAGCATCCCCGCGCCGAGGCTCACCGCCCGGAACATTCCGTAGAACCGCCCGAGCAATTCGCGCGGGACGACGTCGTTGATCAATCCGGGCAAGACGACCGCCGCGCCGACGATCGTGCACAGCTCGAAGATCGCCCAGAAGATGCCGAACGACGTGATGATCGCCGCGTCTTGGCTGCGGATGTGCAACAGGCTCGCGAGTGCGTGACCGAGCACCGGGCTGTAAGCCAGCCCGAGCAGCGCGAGCACCGCGAGCGGAGTCGTCGCGAGAATAAACGGAATGCGCCGGCCCCAGCGGGTCTGAAGTCGGTCGCTGTGGTAGCTGACCACCGGCGTGATGAAGAGCGCCATTGCCTGCGGCAGGCTCGTAATGAGCAGCGCCAGCACGAGATCGGATGCGTGATATTTCTTGAGCAACAGCTGGAGCGTCGGCGGGCCGGATCGCTCCTTCATGTTCAGCGCGAAATCGCCCCACAACAGCCAGAAGAACAGCGAAATGAGCGCAGGATACGTGTACGTGAGTGCGCCGGCGTGCCACCGGCGCTGGCGCAGCGGGGGAAGCTTTCCGGCTGATTCATGCGACAGCACTGGCTGCGGGGGCGGTTCTTTCATGCGCATCAATTCGGATCCAGCGTGTTATTCAGCCCCGGTCCGGGTGGCAGGTTCCTCGCTCTGCGACAGCTTCGCGATGATCTGCTCCGCTTCGGCCATGTGCGGTTGCAGGCGCAGGCAGATCTGCGCTTCGCGCTTGGCGCCCTCGAGGTCGCCCGTGTCGAGCAGCAGACGCGCCAACAACAATCGCGATCCGACGTCGCCGTAATTGATCGTCAGCGCCTGACGGTACAGTTCGATCGCGTGTTTGTTGTTGCCCGCGCGATGCTCGGCATCGGCGGCGAGCGCGACGAGATACGGATCCGGCTTCGGCTTGGCAGCCTCCTGCAGATACATTTCGCGCAATTCCTTTCGGACGGTCGCGAGAATATCGGGCGCCTGCTTCGAATCGTTCAGCCGCATCTCGAGCGTTTGCATCGGATTGAGCTTGCCCCGCGCCGCCGCGAGCGCCAGGTCCGGGCGTTTCATCTCATATAGATAAAAATCCATCACGCTGGGAATCAGATAAGCGTCGAGCACCATCGCGCGATTGAGCAGCTCTGCAGATCGATCGTTGTGACCGTCGAACGCTTCCTGCTCGCCCGCCCACATCACAATCGACGGATCATTCGGCGAAAGCCGATACGCGGTCCGAATGTAGTCTCCGCCGCTGTCGCGCTCGAGCTGGAAGCTTTCGTACCAGCCGATCTGCGCGTAGTTCGGCGCATAGGTCGGGCAAAGCCATCGCGCATCATTCAGATCGTCCACCAGCGTGGCGACGAACTTCTCAAGCTGCGGGCCGTTGCTCACGGTGCCGTTCTTCTCGTGAGGCAAATCCATCGCCCCGGCGTACCAGCGATACACATTCAGCCAGTGACGATACTCGACATTGTGCGGCGAGAACCTCACGGCGCGACTCGCGGCGTCGAGCGCTTCCGCGAAGATCGGCTTGTCCGCCTGCCAGTGAAGGAGCCGCAGCCGATCTTCGACTGCCTCGGCCTTCTTCCAACTGTTTTGCGCGATCGACGTACGCACCCCGCCCACGATGGAGACGGCGAAAACGCCCGCCATTGCAATCAAGCCGATCGCACGCAGCGGAACGTTTCCGGGTCGCGACGATTCCTCCGCCTCGGCGGCGCGACGATGGATCTGTCGAAGGTTCAGGAGCAGCGCGCACGTGACGGCCATCAACGTCGCATTCGCCATCAAATGCTGGCCGAAATCGAATGCGCTTTGAATCAGCACCGCGAGCACGCCATACCCCAGCCCAATCGCGATCGCGGCCGCGTCGGACGAGCCTTTGCGCACCACCTTGAAGTAGCTCCACAGGACGATCGCGATGAATAGCAGCGCCATGAGCACGCCGATCGCGCCGGTCTCGGTCATGAGCTGCGCGTACTCATCCTCGGCGTGCGTCGCCATGCGCTCCTGCCGCGAAACGTCGAAGAGTGGAAAGACGACTTCAAACGCGCCGAGGCCCGTGCCGACAACCGGATACTGCTTCCACTGCGCGGGCAGCGCCGAAATGATCTGCGACCGCTCTTTCACGCTGTATGAGCGGCCCGATAGTTCCGTAAAACTCTCACGAACCGACGGAGACGCGAGCACGAGCGCCGTCCCGAGCACGAGCAGCGCAAGAATCCCCGCACCGGTGCGGACGATCCCCAGGCGCTGCTTGTAGGCGATCATCACAATCGCAATCGTTCCCGAGACGGCCAGCGCGGCCATCCCGCTGCGCGAGGTCGAAAAGATGATCGCCAGCGCGCACAGCCCGATCACGGCCATCGCGCCGAACAGCATCTGATATTCGATCGCCGCCAGCCGATCTTTCATGGCGCTGTACGCCCCGCGAACCGTTTGCTTGTAATTCAGCAGCGCGATCGCCAGTGCCGCGCCGAGGCACAGGTTCATGTAGTGACTGAAGTGGCTGTGATTGCGAAATGGGCCCGCACGCGCGATGTAGAACGGCTCGTCGGCCGGCTTATCCATCCACAGGATTTTGTCGGTGTGCGTGATGTCCTGCAGCAGCGCGATCAGCGCGATGAATCCGCCGACGCACGCGATCACCATCACAAGTTTTTTGATCTGATCGAGCCGGCGAAAGGAATTCAGCGTCACGACGAACACCACCGCAACCGAGAAGAGCAGCCGAATCTGGCGAATCGAATTCTCGAGATAAAACGTGAGTGGCAGGCTGCGCAATCGTTCCGCCGATCCGGGGATGTCGTGCATCAGGTCCGTGCGCAGCTTGAGCGTCGCCGGCGAAAGCACGTTCACGATGCTCGCGGGCAACGGAACCATCTGCAGCGCACACAGCAGCAGAAAAATCGCGATCGGAATGTACGTCGGCGACCAATGCATCTGCTGATCGCGGTGGGTGATCAGCTTCATCGCGTAAGCGATGCCCATCGTGGCGGCGCCGATCATGAAGATGGTTTCCGCCCATGCATAATCCGGCGGAACGCCAAAACAAAACGGCAGCACCAGGATCATCGCGGCGACCGTCCAGAAGATGATCCGGTCCCAGATCGTGTTGATCTCGTCGCCCGGCTCGAACATCACGCGGAGCTGACCGGGCGGTCGCGATTTGGAGCGAGTTTCGGTCACGTCAGTTCTTCCCCGTCAGCGAGCTTGGATGGATTGATGACGCACATTCGTCCCGCGGCTTCTTCGCCACAGCGCTCAGCGATCAGGTCGATCGCTTCGGTCATTCGCGGGCGCCGCGTGCCGAGACTGTGCGCATCGGTCGCGACGACCGAAATCCAACCTCGGCGGATCCATTCCCACGCGGCGTTTTGCGAACCGGGGCCGAACGCGCCGGTCAGACTCCCGGCGTTCACCTGAAGGATCGTGCCCTTCTCGATCCACTTTTCGACCGACGCGATGTTGCGGAAGAGAAATTCGTAGCGCTCGCAGTGAGCCAGCACGATGTGCAGGCCGGTCGCAAAGAGATGCTGCATCAGCAGATCGGGATCCATCACCAGCGTGCTGGGCAGTTCGAGCAGCAGATATTTTTTCGTGTCGCCGAGCGTCGAGATGCGATCGGTTTCGAGCAGTTTCGGGATGCGTTCGTCGACGCGCACTTCCCCGCCGGGCAGAATGGTCAGCGGGATCTTGTGGGCGTCGAGATGCGTCTGCAGATCCTTCACGCCCTTGCGAACGTCTTCCGGAAAGTTTTCGCCGTCCCATCGGCCCAGCTGATGCGGCGTCGCGATGACTTTCGTGAAGCCGTCGCGCACCAGCGTGCGGCACAGCGCCAGCGCCTCCTCGAGATCGGCCGGACCGTCATCCACGCCCGGCAGGCAATGACAATGCAGATCGACCGACTGGGCACATTTAAAGCGCTCCAGCCTCATCCGCTGCGGAAACGAAAGTTCAACGCCATTCATCGAGTGGGTGCAATCTTACCGTGGCTGGACGTTTTCTTCGAGGAACTCCATCGCCCGCCTTGTGGCGCTGACGTGTCCTTCCGCGTGACCGATAAACTCGATCCGTTTTGACAATCCCAGTTTGTCGTAATGCACGCGCGCCCGTTCGAATTCCGCATACGCCTTTTCGAAATCCACCGCGCCGTCGTGAATTCCGGCTTCCACTGCGAACGCGCGGGGGGCGATCAGCGAGACGACGTCACAATCGGAAAATGCCCGGACGACGTCGCTGAAGAATTGGCCTTCGTCGGTCCAGTCGAGATAGCACGTCGCGCGCGTCGGGCCGAGCAACTTCACAAACCGCCAGTTGAAATACGCCGCGGAGACCGACGCTTTGATGCGTGGATCGAGCGCGGGCAAGTAGAGTGCGGACATCCCGCCCTGCGAAAGGCCGTACATTCCGATGCGATCGCCAACGGCGCGCGTAAGCAAGTCAACCCCGCGCGAACTCGCCATCATGTCCAGGCCGAAGAGCGTTCCGCCGAGCATCGTGCACATGCGGTTGAGACGATTGCGGCCGTAGCTGATCGAATGATGCTCGAAGCCGGGAAGCTTCGCATCGCACACGTCGCTCGTCGTACCGTAGGCGAACGGATGAAAGACGGCGACGACGTGAAAGCCGCGCTCGGCGGCGCGGATACCGAGCGAGCGATACGCGTAATCCTTGTCATTCGCGGTCGAAGTAAATCCGCAGACCATTTCGGGCGAGCCGGCGTAGCCGTGCTGCGCCAGCAATCCACCGCGCGTCGCGCCGCCTTTGGGAATGATTTCGATCGCGTAGGTTTCGAGGCCTGGCAGAATCTCCAGCCGCATGCGCTGCGCTGTGTACTTACTCGTCTCTTCGAGCTTCTCGATCGAACGTACATTCAGGGGCGCTCGATCCGCCGGGTCGATCCAGAAGCCAAACATCTTCTGCAGTCGCCCTCGCATCGGCTCGATCGATTTTTCATACGCCGCGATGCTGCTGTAATCGCGCTGCCACTGCGCCGGCCGCTCGCGATCGAGTTCGCCAAGCTTTTGCCGCAGAAATGCTTCGTACGAGAGATACGTCGCCTTGCGATGTGCATCGACGCGCGTCGGATCCACCGGCCGCGGATGCCCGGCGCCCTCGGGCGCTTCGATCTCATGCATCGGAACGTTCGGGATTTGAAGTTCGCTCATGCGATTTCACCGTGTAACAGAAAACGTCACGCCGTCGGACGCGCACACCGCGCCGTGTTTCCATGGGAACCAATCGACCGCGGCGGTCGGCTTGATCGACGCCGCCCGAAACTCGTTGTGAATCACGCGCCGCTGATGATTGGGATCGGTCCGCGTGTTCGGGCCCGAGGCGTGCGCGAGCAGTGGACGATAAAAGAGAATGCTTCCTTCCGGCACCGGACAAAGCATCGGCTGCGATTGCGCGGCGCGCTGCTTCACTTCTTCGAACGGAATCTTCCCCCACTTGTGCGAGCCGGGAATGACCTGCAGACATCCGCCGTCCGCGTATTGCGGCTCGACGTTGATTCGCGCGACCAGCATGCGATCGAGCACATCGCTCGAGACCCGCCGATGTGGGACGCCGTCCCGGATTCCTGACGAATCCGCATCGCCCAAATCGCGCTCGACCGCCGCCGAGGTATCCTGATGCCAATCGACCGTCGCGGTGCCACCGGGCGCTTTCTTCATCATCGTCGCGCGGCAGAAATGAACCGGCTCGCCGAGATAGATGGCCGCCAGCCGAAACGCGTCCGGCACGATCGCCAGTCGCATCAGCGAAGGCGTGAGCTCATACAAATTCCAGATCGCCCAAAGGTGATCGCCCTGGTAAACGAAACTTTTTTCATCCGTCGTGGCCCGCGATTCGAGATCCAAAATCCCATTCCGAAGCGATTTCAGCTCATCGGGTGCATAAGCGTCTTCGACCACGACGAAGCCGAGGTCATCCAGAGAACTCCGAACTATTTCTTCGGCGCGGGGAGACTTGGGCGAGAGAGTCGGCACCGCCAAAGACATAACGCAACCGTAAACAACGGCCGCGAAATCGCAAGCGGTCATCCACGCTACACACGCGTCGAAATCGAATCATCAAGAAGACGTGCGCCGTGAACCACGGCGATGATGAGAACCTTCTCATCTTTGATGCGATAAATCAGTCTGTAGTTTCCGACGATCCGTTCGCGAATCGAATCATCGTCCCATTCCGGCACGCGCCGTCCAATGCGCGGGAATCGTTCCAGGTCGTCGCCAGCAGCCACGATGCGCGTGACGACTATGGCAGCATATTTCTCTGAATCGCGCGCGATATGCTGCGCGATGGCGTCTAGCTCCTTGTACGCCTCGGGATGCCACCCTATTTGATGAGCCATTTTTCCAGTCGCTTCTTCACTTCTTGATGAGGAATCGACGGTTCATTGTCGGCGGTTTCGACACGGTGGCGGATGAGTTCGGCGACGTAGAGGTGATACTGGATCTGCTCCATTGAGCAGTCGTCCGGCAAGGTCTGGAGGACTTCTTGTGCCTGCTGTTTAGCGGTCATTGGCGAAGCTACCGATTATAGCACAAAAGAGTCAGGCGGTAGTACGCGCCGGCCTCCCGGTGGCCCGCTATAGCGCACTCAGGAAGGCGACCAAATCGTCCTTTTCCTGCTCGGTCAGGCCGATGTTGAATCGCGTGTCGTAGAAATCGACGACGTCGTCGAGGGTTTCGGCCGAGCCGTCGTGGAAATAGGGTGCGCGGGCGGCGAGGCCGCGCAGGATGGGGCCTTTGAACTTGCCGATGTCTTTCCATTTTCCGGTGAGCAGCGCGCGGCCGGGGTCGGTGGTCCTTCGTATGTCGCCGGTGGATAGGTTTCGCAGCGTGTAGAGCGGCATGTCGGGCGTACGCCGAGACTCATCGGTCACGCCGATGTCGATCGGAAGACCAACCGAATGATTGCCGACGTTCGGCGCGTCGTGGCAACTCGTGCACGAGCCAATGATCGTGGTTTGGCCGAGGTCGTCGTTCAGTCCGGCGACGCCGGTGATCTTGATGCGCATCGCGCTGAAGATCGCGGCGCCGCGCGCGATGGCGGCCTGGTGGGGGTTGTGCGACTTCTGCCATTTGTCGAACAGCGTCATTGAGCTCGACTCGAACGGCCGGCCCATCATGTCGGCGCCGAGCACGTCGTTGATCGTCACGTAAAATGGCTCATCGGCAAGATTATCCGGTCCACCGAGGGCGCCGTGTGAATCGAGATTGCCGGCGAAGCGATCGTTCTGCTGCGCGGTGGCAAGATTTATCTCGAACCGCGCGAGCGCCTCCGCCAATGAATCGCTGATCGACGTACCCTGCGCGTGGCCCAGCGTCGCATCGCGCGCCTGGTGCGTCAGATCGCTGAGCAGCGCATCGGCGTTTTGCTCCGGGGTGGCATCGGAGGCAATCGCGGTCGTGCCGAGCGGACCGTACGACTCGCGTCCATCCCACATGACGGTGGTTAGAAAGCGCAGATTCGTTGAAGGCAGCGGCCGTCGAAAGAGCGACAATTCCGACGCGCTCGCGTAATGATACGGATCATCGACCGCGGCCAGCTCAAATTCGGCGTTCGGAGGAATCGGTATCCCCACGCGAATCACGCCGCGGCTCAGCAGCATGCTGTACGCATTGCGCCGCGCCGCGAGCGTTGAGACGTTGCTGTGCGGCGAATTCGCGCCGTCGACCACTCGAAAGAGTGGATCGAGCCCGTTGGTTTTCTTGAACCGCTCCCGCACTTCGCTCGGCGAGAGGCTCCAACCCGTCGAGGCGACGTGGCAGGTTCCGCAGCTGCGGCCGTTCGTCCCGAGACTCTGAAAAAACGGACCCTGCAGGTCGAGCCCGCTACCGTCTACGGCGACCGTGCGAAGCACTCCACTTGGGTCAACCGCGTCGATGAAAGCCGGCGCTTTTTTCGCGCCGGAATGAGCGGACGACGCTGTAAAGGCAATGACCGCAACCAGACACATGAACCCGAGGCGCAAGCCAGTGTGGCGCGCGCTTCGCCCGGCATTACGACGCAACATAAGAACTCCTCAAGCCCGCGAGACAAAGTGCCTGAAAGATGATCAACGGGGGCTGAAGACGCCAGCGCTGGCGAGGCAGGCTGTTGTGCGTTGTCGCAGACGATGATCAGCGATGTCCCCGCGCGATCCGGTCTCATCACCTTGAGATTGGATCTTGAACAAACGCTATAGATGCGCGAGCAGACTTACAACAGAAAAGAGCGCATCTTTTCGCGCGCCGCAATAATTTTCTCGCACGCTCTTATGTTCTTGCTGAAGGTGGTCGAATCGCCGTAGTGGGAGCACCGAATGCCTAAAAGAAAAACCGCGAGCGACATTGCGTCGCTCGCGGTTTCTTTCGATTCGAAGTTGCAGGAACTGCTTAGACCAGTTCCTTCGCCGGAGCCGTTTCGGCGCCGTTGGTCTTGGACTTCGCGCCGTTGGCGCCCTTGCGATTCGATGCGCCGTAGCCGTAGGTGTAGACCTCGGCTTCGGTGTAGTAGTAACCGTAGATGCCCTTCTTGCGCGGCACATCGTTGACGACGACACCGAGGATTCGGCTGCCGACGGCGCGGAGCGTGTCGCGAGCGTAGACGGCGCTCTTGCGGGTGCTCTTCTCGGCTCGCAGCGCGAGGATCGTGCAGTCGCACGAAGCCGCCAGAATGCGGGCGTCGGTCACCGGCATGACCGGCGGGCTGTCGATCACCACGTGATCGTAACGGGTCACCAGATCGCTGAGGACATCGGCGAACATTTGACTGTTGAGAATTTCCGACGGGTTGGCCGGGATCGGTCCGCACGGCAAAACTTCGAGGCCGTTCACGGCGGTCTTGTGGATCGCGTGAGCGAGATCCGCTTCGCCGGCGAGCACGCTGGAGAGACCGATCTTCTTTTCGAGTTCGAAGATCTTGTGCTGCATCGGCTTTCGGAAGTCAGCGTCGACGAGCAGGATCTTGTTGCCGGCCTGCGCCATCGCGATGGCCAGGTTGCTGGCGAGCGTCGTCTTGCCGTCACCGGGGGCGGGGCTGGTGACGAGCAGAGTCTTGGCAGTGCCATGCGGCACGCCGAAGTACACCGCCGTGCGAATCGTACGATACGCTTCCGCGACGTCCGACATCGGATCGTTGTGCAGCTGCATTCCGCGGAGCGACGGCGTGCGGGCATGCTGGATGTGGGGGACAACGCCGAGGATCGGGAGATTGACGACCGCCTTGATTTCGTCGGCCGAACGCAACCGCTGATCGGTGATGTCACGCAGCCAGCCGAGGCCAACACCGAGCGCCAGACCCGCGAGCAGCGCCTGGAACATGATCTTTGCCTGGTCCGGCTCGACCGCGATTGGATCGGGCTGAGCCATTTCAAGCACGTTCACCGTCATCGGCGAAACGTCTTCGGTCAGATTGATGCCGCGGATCTGCATTTCGTAGTCGTCCGAGCGGCGCATCAGGCTTTGAATGCGGCTTTCAAGGGCCTGGAATTCCGCCGCCTTGCCGTTGAAGTCGAGCACGAGATGTTGTTGCTCGCCAATGTCCTTGGAAAGCTGGCCATCCAAGGTCATGCACGCCTTATACTTCCGCTCGGTTTCGGCGAGGTAAGCGGTGGCAAGCTTCTTGTCTTCTTCCTGCATTTCTTCGGCGAGCTGTTTCAGCATGGACTGGGCGCCGGAGAGCATCGTCGAGCCGGGCAGGTAGCTGCCCTGCATGCCGGCGAGCTTCATTTGCTGGTCGCGCATGTCGCGCTTGATCTCGTAACTGGCCGAACGATTCGGAAGCGTGTCCAGCAGCAACTCCATCTTGGCGGGATCGTTCATGGCCTGCTTGGCCTGGTCGTAGTTGTCCTGCGCTTCGTACATCTCGATCGAATTGCGCGTCTTAGCGCTCATCAGTTCGTTCAGGCGCGTGTACGTTGGGTTCACAGACCCGTCGGAGAACGAAAAGAGACTGTTCTTCTGCTGGAAGTCCTTCTTCGCCAGGACGGTTTTATCATACTCCTCGTCGATCGCGTTCTTCTGATCCCGCAACGCCTTCAGCGTCTCGCTCGCGACATTCTTCTTCTGCTTGGTGAGGAAGTCCTGGTACGACTCGACGACGAAGTTGGTGAGCTGAGCGGCTTCGTCCGCGGAGGTCGTCTTCACGGCGACGGTGATGATGTCGTCACGACGGCCGGGCTCGGCGTAGATCTTGCTTTGCAGGTAGCCGACGAAGTTTTCCTTGTTCGCGGCGAAGCACGCCATCTGCTTGACGTCGGCGCGCTCGGCGACGGGGCCGAGAATCGCGCGCGACTTGATGATCTGGCACTGCGTGACGAGGAAGTTCGGATTCGGTCCAACATAGCCATCGATGTCGCGAACCACGCGCGTGCCGTTCTGATCGATCGAGATGCGCGACGCGCTCTGGTAGATCGGCGTGGCGCGGAGGATGTAGATCACGCCCGCGGCCATGGCCACGATCAGCATGCCCACGACGATCCAGCGCTGTTGCCAGATTCCGCGGAGCGGATTGCGGCGATGCGCTTCCTGGTTCGGGTCCTGCGGGTGGGGCTGTTCCGGGGGACGATACTCCATCGACGTATTGCGGTTGAATCCGGTCATAGCGATTTATCCAGAAAGGCGACTATCCAGAACGGCGACGGCGAGGCCGATGAGACCTCGCGCATAACCCGACGTCATCGAGATACGGTTCCAGCGAAAACTTGTTCTATCGATTTCTGAGAAACGTTTCAGGCTCGCGCATCATTTCCGCCCGAAAAAATGGGCCGCGGTCTGGCAGGAAAGGTGAAGTGGCATTTCCTCCAAACCACTTACAACATTGCACGCCGATACGACAAAGCAAATTCAAAAATGCAAATTGCGACTGCGCCGAATAGCCGCCGGCGCCACACGCACAACGTGTCATGTACTAAAAAGCAAACACCGTGTCCACCGGTGCAAGCCTGAGCAAGGAGCCCACTCGCAGCGGTAGAAACGGTGTTTCAATGGGCTCCGATCCGACGAATCGGACGGGTCACCCTTCCCTCAAATTGTTGCGCTTCACAACCAGACCGTCCCTGCTTGCATTGTGCAGTCAGATCAGGTTTGGCTGGATTGGACTAAGCTGCCACGTTAGTGACGATTGCTCAGCCAGCGGTCGGCGTCTTCACCGGCGGACGATACGGACTCGTCAGCGTGCCGCGTGCGGCATGCGCCGATTGAACGAACATGGCGCCGAGCCCGAAGGCCACGAGAGCGATAAGAAGCACTTTCTTCATTTTCCGCTACCTCCAAAGGATTCCTGGCATTCTCGGATTTTTATCCGCGACGTCAAGAACAAATATTGAGATTTCCACCCACAAGCCCGCTTGGCAGTCCGACACCGACGGGGACCACCCACGTAGCGTGCATAAACCTACCGAACCGAAAACCTTCCGTCAAACAAAAAATAGCGCAGTTTGTGCCTGAGGCATGGTTAAGCGCGGCAAGGTAATCCGTTTATTTACAATAGCTTACGATAAGTGGCCAGCATCCCCGAGCCCAGCCGCATGCGGTTAAAACGTTCCTCCGCCGCGGTTCGACCAGCGTTTCCGAGGCGTTCCCGCAGCCCCGGATCCTCGATCAATCGCCTCATCGCCTGCGACAACGCCGGAATGTCATTTGGCGCGACTCCCAAGGCGTTTTGCTCGTCCTCGAACAGCTCGGCCGCCCCACCGGCATTCGAGACGATCACCGCTCTTGCGCAGCTCATTGCCTCAACAATCGTCCGACCAAACGGCTCGGGCATGGTGCTGGCGTGCACCACCACATCCAGTGCGCGATAGACCTCCGCTGGGCTCTTTTGGAACGGTACGAACCCAATCTTTTCTGTGACGCCCTTTTCGCTGACACGCTGGCGCAGTTCATCGAGTGAAAACTGCGATCCGCTGGTCCGATAAATCGGCCCGCCGATGATGAAAAATCTCGCGTCCAACCGCGGATGTTCTGTGAGCAACCTCGCTGTCGCATCGATGAACAGGTCCTGGCCCTTCCATCGGGCAAACGTCGCAATCAATCCGACGCGAACGATGTCGCCGCTCGCGGGCTCGAATCCCGCGAGTTGGTCCAGCCACTGCGGATTCCCGGCGGCCGGGCTGAATGCATCGGTGTCGATCGCATTGTAAACGACTTCAACGTCGCGCGCGCCCGAGAGCACTTTCGTAACGTCGCTCGCGACCGCTCGCGAATTCGCAATCAGCGTCACGCGATCATTGATCGCGAGCCCGAGCATCCGCCGCACGAGCGGCCGCGTGCTGACGAAATCGCGAATGTGCCAGATCACCGGCACGCCCTTCGGCGCCGCGAGCCGCGCCAGCAGATGCGTCTTGATCCCGTTGGAATGAATGATCGAAGGCTCGAGCCGGCGAAGCGTGCGGCGAAGTTCGCGTAGGTAACGTCGAAATGGATTGGCCGACCGAATCCCCCGCATCGCCAATCCCATCGCCGTCGAAATCTTCCCACCGCGCAATGTGCTGTCGCCCAGCTCGGTCATCGTGTTCGGCATCGCCAGCACGTGAACCACCGCGCCCAGTTCCTGCGCGTGCGCCACGAGCGGACCGTCGGTCCCCACGATGACGTGCATCTCGACCGCCGGCTCCGTCCCACGAATCGCGGCAATGAGATCGAGCAGCGACCGCTCGCCGCCGCCGAGCACGCCCACCGGATTCAGGAAGACAATTCGCATGCGTCGGCTGACGGATGTATCGCAGGCGGTGGTGAAACACAATCGAGGCAAGCCATTCATTTAACCGCGCGAGCTCGCCCCGCGCGAGCCGGCATTCGCCTCCGCTCCGTGCGTAGCCGGCGAGCTTGCTAGCCGTTTCCTGGCGCTCGAATGCGAAAGGCGAGCACGCTCGCCGGCTACACGCGAAGCGATCGTTCTCTACAATCTTCATCGATGCCCGAGAACATCGACGTCCGCATGATCCGCGCGCACCTGCGAGACATCCCGCTCGTGCCCATCCCCGACGGTTTCCGCATCCGCCCAATGACCGAAGCCGACATTCCCCTCTGGACCGACATCGAGCGTGATGCCGAACCCTTTGTCGAAATCACCGACGACCTCTTCCTCAAAGAATTCGGCGACGATCTCGCGGCGATTCGCGACCGCTGCTATCTCATCGAAACGACGGACGGCCACGCCGTCTCGACGATCAGCGCCTGGTACAACCGCGCCGAAACAAACCTCCCCGCCGGAAGAATCCACTGGGTCGCGACCCGCCGCGCCTACCAGCGCCGCGGGCTCGCGCGTGCGGGCTTGAGTTACGCCCTCCACCGCCTCTCCCAATGGCACGACAGCGCCATGCTCGCGACGTCCACCGGTCGCATCGGCGCGATTCAGCTCTATCTCGATTTCGGATTCGCTCCGGACCTCACTACCAATCGCGCCACCGAAGCGTGGATGCAGGTGCGCGATTCGCTCGTCAAATCAAACGTTTCCCCTTGGCCGTGGTAATGCTTCCCATGGAGAGGAAGCATCTGGTCGCGTTACTGCTCTGCCTTCTGACATCCCTTTCACTTTCGATTCGTGCGCAGGACGGAACGATTCGTGATCTCTATTCCGACACCTGGGTCGGCACCGACGCGCTTGGCCGCACGATGCCCGATTCGTCGCAGGTTGGACCGCCCAAAAATGATCACCGTCGCGTCGCGGGGATTTTTTACATCACCTGGCACACGGACAACCTCGCTCATCTGAAGAGCCCATATCAGGCGGATGTAAGCAAGGTGCTGGGTGCGCATCCGGAGGCGCGACTGAATGCGAAGGATCCGCACTGGACTGAAGGCTCCTATCACTGGGGCGAGCCGGAGGTCGGGTATTTCCTCAGTTCAGACGAGTACGTCATCCGCCACGACATGTCGATGCTTTCCGATGCCGGCGTTGACGTGCTCATCATGGATGTGACCAACGCCGTTTGTTACTGGGATCAGTGGAAGGTCGTCTTCTCGACGATGGAGAAGATGAAGGCCGAGGGAAACAAGGTTCCGAAGTTCTGTTTCTGGGCGTTCAATGGGCCGGTGATCCAGGTCGTGCGGGATCTGTACGATCGGATTTACAAAACGCAGCAATACAAAGATCTGTGGTTCGATTGGGATGGCAAACCTCTGCTGCTCTACAACGCCAATCCTGCGGTCGATGCGAACGGGAAGAACAAAGGCGTGAGGGATTATTCGCCGGAAGTGAAATCGTTCTTCACGCTGCGGAACATGTGGTGGGGTTATTACAAGTGGGCGGGGAAGCGCTTCGTCGGCACCGAAGACAACTGGAGCTTCGGTTACGACCTCGGCGATGCAAAGGTGAAGGCGATGGATCCCGTGTCGCTCGCTGCAACGCATCAAGGCAAGCGCGAGGAGTTCGCGGTCACGCCCGCGCAGCATCCCGCCAGCCTCGTCGGCAAATCGTGGTCGCGGCAGTATGGCGAGCCGCAGCTTAACGAGTTCGATTTGCCGGTGCCCACGCTCGTGCCCTGGCTGGGCAAAACGGTCGAGCATCCGGAAGGATACGGCATCTATTTCCAGGAGCGCTGGGACGAGGCGATCAAGGCGGATCCGGAATTCTTGTATCTCAACGACTGGAATGAGTGGACCGCCGGCAAATATCAGCCGGGAAAGAATCGCGAAACAACCGGCTTCATGCGAAGGCAAAGCACGTACTTTTTCGTCGATCAATACAACGCGGAGTTCAACCGCACGATCTCGCCGATGAAGGGTGGATACACCGACAACTACTACATGCAGATGGCCGAGAACCTGCGCCGCTACAAAGGCGCACGGCCGATCCCCGAGCTCACAGGCGAAAACAAAATCAACATCGACGGCGACTTCGCGGATTGGAAATCCATCACCACCGAATACCGCGACACGATCGGCGACACGATCCATCGCGACTACAACGGCTACGGCGGATTGCACTACACCAACAACTCCGGCCGCAACGATATCACGACCGCCAAAGTCGCGTTCGATTCCGACAATGTCTACTTCTACGCCGAAACGCGCCAGCCGCTCACCAATCACACCGACAGGAACTGGATGCTCCTGCTGATCGACGCGGACAAGAATTCCAGCACCGGCTGGTACGGCTACGACTACCTGATCAACGAGAACGTCATCGACGGTAAGACGACGACGCTGATGCATTACGACGCCAAATCGCCCGAGCATCCGTGGGTGGAAGTCGCCAAGCTGAACTTTCGCGCGAGCGGAAATGGTTTAGAAATCTCAGTCCCGCGCAAGCTGCTTCGGCTCGTAGATCCCGCCTGCACGTTCGACTTCAAATGGGCCGACAACCCGTCCGATTTGAAAGATCCGATCTCCCTCTGCACGAGCGGCGACACCGCGCCGAATCGGCGGTTCAACTATCGATGCATTTGGAAACAGTAACCCTATTGCATGCGTAGGGTGCGCTTCAGCGCACCGGTTATTCGTTCCCCGCGCGCGATGAATAACCGGTGCGCTGAAGCGCACCCTACGAACTCACCGGTGGTTGCGTCGTCGCGTGAGAAGCGCGCCGGCTCCGATCATCATCAGCGCGGCGCACGTCGGTTCCGGCGTTGGCGTCAGCAGAAACGTCGCGTCGTTGGAGTAGAAAAAGTCTGTATTGGTTTGCCCATTTCGAACGCCACCGGTGGGCGTCACCGTCAGCGTGAAACTGCCAAGATCGAATTGCACCGGCGGCGCTCCGGTGAGCTGAACATCGGCGGAGCCGGAATCGAACGGGGTAGCCCCGTATGTGGTGACGAAGATGTCCTGCGAGATCGATCGCGACGTCGGGGTTGCGCTCGGTGAAGTAATCGACAACGTCTGGTCGAAGGAGCCTTGTCCGGTGGCATCGTCGCCCTGAAACAGATCCACTTCTCCGCCTTGCAGGAAGACATCTGTCTCCACGCCGGGCGTGAGGTCAACGCTGTCTGTGTTGCCACTGACCGACACATCCGCGGTGAGACCATCGCTCATGTCGACGGTGTCGGAATCGCCGTTGATGGAAAAGCTGACGTTGACCGCGGAAGCAGAAACCGACGCGACCGCCGCGCAGACGATCACTGCGATTGAACGTATTCGTGAACGGGACATAGGCTCCTCCCTTGCCTGAACTACTGAAGTGAACACCATCGCAAGAATCGGTGATTCAGCGATGCACCCAGAGGGAAGAACGTAGCCGGATGTGAGGCGGATTCCAATCGGTCGCAAACCCGAAAAACAAACTTTTTTCCGCGGATTTTTGCGGGCGGATGGGCTACGGTGAAAGTCAGAGCGGAACCGGCGAGCGAGCTGGTCTACTCCGCGTAGAAAAGGAGGGAGGTGGTTGCGTCTGCAATCATCGAACGAACGTTTACCGACGTTCCGTGATGTTCCAAAATGTTCCGAAACGTTCGTTCAGGCGCGAATGACAAACGAACCCACGAGATCGTAACTCTCGGCGGATTCGGCGCTTCTCGCTGCCTCGGCGGTTCCGATCGCGTTGGCCGGTTGAAAATACAAAACGAAGCCAAGCCAGCGTTCAAGGCCTTCCCAGAGTGCCGGCGCGCCCGGAGGCGGCACTCTTCTCGTTTCGGTCGCACGGCGCGATGCCGCCCGGCGCTTTGCTCTGGGCCGGCCTTGAGGGGAGGAAAATCAGAATGGATTACCTCGGACTGCGGAGCTTGTGACGCGTCGCGAAGTCTTCGAGGACGACCATCGCCAGGACCTGAAGCGCGGAGACGCGGCGGTCGCCGCTGAGGAAGCGGCGCCAGAGCCTCGGGGGTGCGCTGGGATGCAGGCCCAGCTCGGACCACACGCTCGCGTGGTTCATCGCAACGGCGGCGCGCTGCTGGAGCGGGCCACGAAGCCATGCGGCCCAGGGGAACGTGAAGCCTTTCTTCGGCATCGTGTAAACGCTGGACGGCAGGCGCGGACCGACCGCATCGATCAGCAACGGCTTGGGCCGCGGGTCCGAGCGCTTCCACTCGCCAGGCATCGTCGCCGTCAGCTCGACGAGTTTGTGATCGAGCAGCGGCACGCGCACTTCGAGGCCGTGAATCATGCTGAACACATCCGCGTCGCGCAGCAGCATGTGGCGCATGTAAGCCGTTGATTCTAAACGCGACAACTGGTTCGCCACGTCGAGCGATTGCGTCTGCTTCACAAGCTCGGCCACCGTCGCGGTCGGCATGCCGCTGGTCGGGTCGCTGCCTTCGGGAAGAAGATGAAGTTCGCGGCGCTCCGGGCGAAGAAACAGCTCGCGACGAAGGAAGTACATCTGCACGACCGATGGATCGCGCGCGAGCATCTCGGCCGCTTTCACCGCGCTGCGCCGCCCGGATTTTCGGAATAGCTCGGCGAGAAGATCGATCCCGCCCTGCCCGGTCCAGCGCAGACGATTGCGCCACTTCAGGGCGCGCGGGACGTCGGTGAAGCTTGCGTATCCGCCGAAGAGCTCGTCGCCGCCGAGGCCGCTCAGCGCGACCGTGAGCCCCGCCTTTCGCGCGGCGCCGGAGACGAAGTACGTGTTGAACCCGTCGACGGTTGGCTGATCGATCGCGGCCAGCACCTTCGGCAGCTGGCTCAGCATGTCCTGCCCAGTCAACTGAATCGCGCGATGCTTTGTGCCAAGCTGCGCCGCCACCGCGCGGGCGGCGTCCGTCTCGTCGAACTCCGGCTGATCGAATCCGATGCTGATCGTCTGCACGTCGTGATCGGCCACTTCCGTTGCAACGGCGGCAAGTCCGCCCGAATCGATTCCGCCGGAGAGAAACAGGCCGAGCGGCACATCCGAGATCATCCGCAGATCGACGGCCTTGCGCAGTGTCGATGCGAGTTCCTCAACCGCCTTCGTTCGAGCATGACTGCCATGCCAACCATTTCCATCTTCCGCCACGCTCGGGATCTGCCAGTACTTCCGCCGCGAAATGATGTTGCCGGACCAGTCGGTGAACATCGACTCACCCGGCTCGAGCAGCTGGATGCCATCAATGATGCTCTGGTATCCGAAGACGGCGCCCTGCGCGAGAAAACTTTCGAGCGCCGTGCGCGACACGCGCGGCGTGACGAGCGCCGGACCGGCCGCGAGGATCGTGCGCACTTCGGAAGCGAAGATCAGCCCGCCGCCTTCCGGTCGGCAAAAATAAAGCGGCTTGATGCCGAGTCGATCGCGGCAGAACCACGCGATGCCCTGCTCGCTGTCCATCAGGCACCACGCGAACATTCCGCGAAATTGTTCGACGCACGATTCGCCCCACACGCGATACGCGTTGAGGATCACTTCCGTGTCGCAGCGCGATCGGCACGGCCAGCCGCGCTCGCGCAGCTCGGGATGGAGCTCGGCGAAGTTGAAGATCTCGCCGTTGAACACGATCCAGTTCGGCTTTTCGCTTGGATCGGCCGGATGATCCTGCATCGGCTGATGCCCGGCCGGCGAGAGATCGAGAATCGACAATCGCGCGTGAACCAAAACGGCCGGGGGCGCCTTCGCCTCCGGATCCGGCACTTCCTGAATCCCCGAATCATCCGGCCCGCGATGGCGCAGCGCCGCCAGCAACCGCGGCGCAACCTCGCGCGCGACCTCCGGCGAAACCCCGATCAAGCCCGCAATGCCACACATGTGTGGCTGATTGTAGAACCTTGAGAGCCGTTGTGGAATCGCACGGCATTTCTGAGCGCGACGCGAACACGACGGTTATATTCCTGACAACATTCACCGAGTCTTCGGGGAGACCAATGGAAAACAACATGCCCGCCTCTCGACCTCAGAAATTCGTTGGACCGCTTGCGTTCAACCAGCGCTCGCTGAGCGGCGCGTTTGGGTCATTCTTTGGGATTGACGAGAAAGGCGAAGCCGTTGGCCGGAAGCCGATCAAGCCATCGGAGTTGGCGAACGTGCTCATGTTGCTCGAATCGATCGCGATGTCGAATGGGATGTTCATCGACGGGCTGCTTCCGCCGAAAGACCTGGAAAAGTTGAACGCGAGCCGCGAGCGCTTGAGCCGCGACGCGGGCGTGCCGCTCGGAATCGAGCCGATCAAACCTTCGCCCGAAGAGCTGCCCGGGCTCTTCAAGGAGGCCGGCGAGACGGCGAGCCTCAGCATCCAGCACTTTCTTGATGATCCCTCCGCGTACGACAAGGAAAGACCGCTCCCGGATGGAGTCGATCGCTTCGAATCCGATCTGACGCGCGCTGCAGAAGGCGCAGGCGATGGGGTTCGCAAAGAGATCGCGAGTGGCATCGTTGACGCCGCGGGCAAAGGAAAGGAAACCTATCGCGGATCGAAGTGCGTCGCGGCGCTCTTGCTCGCAGAGCCGGAGTGCGGTGATCTTCTTCCGACGGCCGCGAAAAAATTGCGCGAAGCTCAGGGCGAAGCGAAGGGAAAGATCGCCTCCGGCCTCGTGAATCGCTTCCGCATCAACTACATCAACTCACTCGCCGGGAAGAAAGATGCGGCTTATCTGGCCGACGGCTCCATCGAAGATCTCAAGGGCGCGCAGGTGATGCTGTTCTGGCGTTACCTGATGGCCAAGCTCGCGGAGATGAACAAGTTTAAATTGCCCGAGGGCGAGCCGTCGGTGTTCGACACGTCGCTCGCGTCAGTTCCGCTGGGCATCTCGATCCTGCTCAACACGGAAGGCGAGCGTCCCGAAGATTTGCTGATCGAAGCGCAGAAGATGTGCAGCCGATCGTTCTGCAAAATCGCGGCGGAGCATTCGCCGCAGGAGCGCTTTCTGCAGGAGATGACGCCCGATGAATTCGCGGAGTTTCAGGAGACGCTGTTCAAAGGCGCCTGGCGAAAATTGATCCAGGAAAGCGAGCGCGAATCGCTCGCGGTGTCGGTGTGGCGGCGCATTCGCCTTCCCGCCGTGCTCGGCGCGGGACTCGGCGCCGCTCTCGGAGCATTACCCATCATCCGCGAGATGCCGCAGCTGGCGGAGCTGTTCTTCGTCATCGCCGGCCCCACCGCCGGCGCCGCCGCGGGTTTCGTCACAGAGGACTTCGCCCACGGCCGCTTCAAGAAGAAGCACGCGTACGTCGATCACTTCCGAAAGATCGAGCAATACGTGTCGATGGCGCTGAAGCAAAACGAGGCGGGCATTTCCATCGCCGACGCAGTAGAGCGAATCTTTCGACGCCCCCTCGCGAATTGATCGAGCAGGTCCGGCTCCGCCGGACATCGCCTGTGAGAAATGCAAAATGTCCGGCAAAGCCGGACCTACGAAGATTAATCTCGCGCGGTGTAGGGTGCGCTTCAGCGCACCCTACAAGATGACATATGGCGCGCGGATCAAGAGGGGCACGTATTAACGCGTTTGTTGCGAATTTCCGCTTTCCCAGACGCGGAGGCCGAAGCGGCTTAGGTAGATGGGGATCTGCTGGTAGTGGGGATTGACGCGCTGTACTTCCTGCAACATTTCGCGTTTGTTGGTGGCGGAGGCGTCGGAGAGGACGGTGACGGAACCGCCGTCGCCGCCGGCGCCGTTCACCTTGTAACCAATGGCGCCGTGCGCTTTGGCGATTTCGATAATCGCGCGGTGATCGGGGCCGATTAGTTCGGGATGCAACTGGCGCTGGGCTTCAGTGTTGAGCACCATGGACTGCCCGAACTCGGCGAAGTCGCCGGCGACCAGCGCGCTGCGCGCCATCTGCGCGGTCTCGCGCAACGGCTTAAGCTTGGCGGCCTCGGGGCCCGCGCCTTCCAGCTCCTGGATCACTTTCTGATGCACCGCCGACGAGCTGTGCGCATGGCCGACGTAAATCAGCGAAAGCCGCCGCTCGAGTTCCCACCACAACGAATTCGGCAGCGTGATCGGATGAACCGTCGCCTGCGGATATTTCGTCATCTCGATGAAGTTGATTCCGCCGAAGGATGAGGCGAGCTGGTCCTGAATGCCGCATTGCTGCTTCAGCAATTCGGTCTCGATCTTGTGGGCCGCGGTCGCGAGCTCGTAGGGCGTCATCCGGGCGGGCGTGAGGCAGTCGAGCGCGCCGATGAGTGCAACGCTGACCGCCGCGCTTGTTCCGGTCGAGCAACCCGCGGGCGCTTCGCTGAAGATCGACACTTCGATCGCGACGTCCTCGGGGATGTGCATGTATTCGAACGCGGCTTCGAGCAAGGGATGCTTCGAATAGGTTCCGTGCGGCTTTTCGATGACGTAGCGCTGGCCGTAATTCTCGGCATGGATCGTGATGCGCGATTGAACGTCCTGCCGGCGGAAGACGCGCATTTGCACTTCGGCGTACGGATACACGGCGATGTTGAAGACGTTGCCGTATTCAGCGAACCAGGTGTCGGTCCATCCGCCGTTGTCGCAAATGCGAATCGGCGCAGCGGTGTTGATGACCCGGAGAGCGGGCGGTTGGTTGCTCATCGATTAGCCCCCCGTGTTACGCGTCGGCAAAGCCGAATACGCATCGAGAATCGTCTTCGCCTGATTTTGCCACGAGAACTTGGCGGCCCATTCAAGCCGGCGCTCGCGCGGCGGAACCTTCGTGGGATCCGACAGCAATCGCTGCACGACGGAAATCCACGCGGCGGCATCGCCAACCGGCGCAAACACTGCGGCGTCGGCGCCGACCTCCTTCAGCACCGGAATGTCGCTTGCGACGATCACCGCGCCGCAGGCGAGGGCCTCGATCACGGGAAGACCAAAACCCTCCGCGTCGCTCGGCTGCAGCACTAACTGAGCGTGGCGATAGAGCGTCGCGAGCGATTCGCGGTCGAGTCCCTGCATGTGCACGATCGAAGGTTCGAGAACGTTGCGAGTGATGATTGCCTGATGTTCGGAGGTGAACTCGCCGCCGACCTTTACGAGCAGCAGCTCAGGGAAATTTGTGCGGAGTGCGGCGAAGACATTCAGGAGGATGTCGATGCGCTTGCGCGCGATACAGCTGCCGACGTGCAGCAGATACGGCCGGCCGCGCACGTTGTCGAGCACCAGCGATTCGCCGGATTCCGGCGGAGTCGCCTTGAATTCCGGCGAGACGCCCGGCGACGCCTTACACACGCGCGCCGGATCCACCAGGTTGTGCTGAATGATTTCGCGCGCCACTTCATCCGTGTGATAAAACACGATCGCCGCGCGACGCATGCCATTGAGAATGCGTTTGGCCATCATGCGATACCAGAGCGGGCGCTTTTCCTGCCGCGGCTTAAGGATCGAGCGAAACGCATCGAGGTCGTGACAGAGGACGCCAGTTCGCTCCGGTGGAAGCACGTGCGCCAGCGCGGCGTAGCTGTGATCGGCGATGTGGAAGTAATCAAAGTTCGGAACGATTTCCTTCAGGTAGTTCAGATAATCGTGGTGACGGTTGAGCAGCCGATCAAAGTTGGTGGCGAATTTATTCGTCGACAGCGAGCTGAATCGCCGTCGAAATTGCGGGCGTATTTGTACGACTTCGCAGCGATCCGAGTAATATTGTTTCAGCGCATCCGCAAGCATGTCAGCGACAACCTCCATGCTCACCCAGTTCTCTTCCAGGTAGTCCGAAAGGACGGCCAGCCGCGGTTTTTTCAGCGCGGCAGGCGCGGTCGATTGAGTCGGAATGGGCGTGGTCTGAGTCACGGTTATCGGTCGTGCGCGGAGCGGCCGCGGGCGCAGTCCCTCATAATCGAAGCGCAATTCAAAGAAGTCAAACGCGTCTAATACCACGCACGCGAGGATTCTTCTCTTCACGACGATACAAAACGGTTAAGCCCGAAGCGCTGCGATCGTGTGCCTGACGTCAAGATTTTGCTCGTAGAAGTCCCGCGCCTTACGGCCCGCCTCGGCACGAAGCGCCGGATCGGCCAGCGCCCGCTCCGCCGCGGTAAGCAGCGCCGCACCGGTCGGCTCGGGCGCGACGAGGATAGGTTTCTTCTCCCACCAGAACGGCTCGGACAACGCCCCGACCGGCGAGACCGTCGGCACGCCCAGACACATCCCCGCGATGAGGCTTCCACGGCGTGTGCTCACACCGTCGGGATACGGCTGGATCAACAGATCGCACGCGGACAGATGCGCCGCAAGTTCGCCCCGTTCCAAAGTGCCGGTCGCGTGAACACGGCTCACCAGATCGGGATGCGATTGCACAACCTTCGCCGCGAATGCCTCGCTGCCGGAACCCATGAGCAACCAGCGACGGCGGGCGTCACGCTCCAGCATCGGCGCAATGAGCTCCATCAGCAGGTTTGAAATGAGCGCTCCGTACGTTCCGAAATGGCCCAGGAGAAGGCCGCCTCCGCCGCGAAGGTATGTTTCGCGAACTGCATCCCGGCGGTTCAGGTCGAACTCCCGGCCGATGTTGCTGAAGATTGGCAGCCACTGGATCGATTGCCCGTCGCCGTACGACTCAAGTTGCTTTCCCCACGTCGGGATCGACACAAACGCGCGCTCGGCGGATTGCATGAGCAGCGCCAGCATTATCCGCTGCGCGACGGCGAGCGCGTTGTACTTCGTCGGCTGATTCCGCGTGAGCGGCATGTACAGTTCATGGAACATGATTGACGGCCGAACACGCTGTGCCGCAAGCCACAACGCGAACAGATAATTCGTCCCCAGCATTCCAAAGGCGTTGGGCGTGTACTGGAGCAGCAACCGATGCCGCTGTGGAAGCAAAGAGATCTCGCGCTGCAACCGCAGCAGGCTTTTCGGCGAATAGCGATCCGGCAGCGGATGCACGCAGACGCCGCCACGATATGGCGGCGGCGCTGAAGCGGTGGACGGCGTCCAGACGTGAACTTCATCCCCCGTCTCCACGAGCGCTTCCGCGACGATGCGCGTGTAATCGGCAACCCCGCCGAGATCGGGTGGATATTCTCCTGTGAGGATGGCCCAGACGTTCGGCGGCATCGGAAGGGATCGAGGGAATCGTCACTCAGATTGGATCAGGCCGCTCGGGGACGCTTGGGGCGACTCAAAATGATCCATAAAATGCTCCGCAATCCGTCATCGGCTAAGAGTTGCGTGAAAGGGCCGCGGCATCCGCCGCGCCTTCGGGCAACGAATCGCGCCCCGCCTTGCGCCGCGACGCGAAATCGGCAATGCACGTGTCGTAGACCTTTGCCAGTTGGTCGACGTGCAATCGCAAGGTGTACCTGGACATCACGTACTCGCGCGCCTGCGTTCCTAATCTGGCAGCCTGCTCCCAACTACCGGCGAGTTGATCGATCGCGGCAGCGAGCGCTTTTTCATCGCCGGGCGGATAGAGCAATCCAGTTTCACCGTGAATGACCACTTCCGGCATCCCGCCCACGCGCGAACAGATCACCGGTCGCGCCTGCATCATCGCTTCGAATGCCGAGGTTCCACCCGGCTCGTGCCAGATTGAGGGAAAGATCAGAGCACGTGCTTCGCGCAGCAATTGATCAACCCGCGCGCTATCGCACCAGCCATGCAGAGTCACACGCGATTCGAGGTTCTCGCGCCGAATCAGCTTGCGGATATTTTCCTCATGTGGGCCAGAGCCCGCGATATCAAGCTTGACGTCCGTTCGCACGTGCCGCAGTGCTTTGATCAGAGAATCCACACCCTTCGACGGCACAATCCGCCCTGCGTACAGCATCCGCGGCGGGCCCTCCTTCGTGAGCGGCACTGCGCGGGCCGTCTCCGGCACGGGCATGTTCATTGCGACGATTCGCGAGGGGTCATAACCCGATCGAAGCATCTGCGTTCGGATGAAATCACTGTCGGTCGTTACCCATACGGCGCTCAGACCCTTCATCTCCTGCTTCGTTCTCGCGAACCCGGCGAGGAACTCCGCCGGACGAATGCTGCCGCAATGGTCCACGAAATGACCCCACGCACAGCCGAGAGGGCTGTACGCTCGATCGCAGGGTTTAGACCACCGTTTCAGAAATCGAGATGCGCTTGGGCAAAACGGTTGATGGCCGTGAACCGTTCGAACGCATGGCACGGGAACGCGCTCCAGACCGTTCACCAAAGTATGCGTGTGCAGCAGATCCAGCGATAAGCGCTTGGTCGCGGCAAGCAGATCCGCGTCGTCGGAAACATAGTGCGTCTCGCGATCAGCCAGCGTTGTTGCGCTTCGGTGCGCCTCGTAATCCAAGTACAGCACTTGATGACCATCCGCCTGCTGCATCGCGCCAACACGCGCGATGTAAGACGCAATGCCGCCGGGTTCCCAGATGTTCGGCATGAAATGGGCGATTCTCATCGGCTTACGACCTTCCCGTCGCACGCGAACGGCCCGGTGCGCGCAATCGCCTCCAGTCGATCGATCAGGGCGTCGACGTCTCCAGCGGGAATAATGAAACCGTTCTCGCCTTCGCGAACGAAGTCCTTCATTCCCGTCTGATCTGTAACGATCACCGGAACGCCGGCGGCCAGTGCTTCCATCGAAGCATAGGCGAATCCGTCTTCCCATGTTGGGTGGACACAAACATCTGCGGTCATGAGGTGCGGCAACGGATCGCCCGGCTGGATGCTAATTCGGGGATCGTCGTGCAAAACTTTTCGCATGTAGCGTGCCATGCCTCGCGAAGAACTTCCGCCGACGAGGATCAGCTCGGCCGGCATCGAGTTGAAGCGGGAAAACGCTTCGATAAGCACCGGTATGCCTTTGCCAACGGTCACACTGCCGACGCAAACGACGCGGAATACGCCGTCGTCGTTTGGCCGCTCGATGCGCGACTTCGCTGCTTCCGCAAACCGCGGATTCGGTGCCAGTGGTTTGTAAACGAGCTTCGATGCGGGGAATCCACGTTGCAAAAACGAATGCTCCGTGTATCGCGAGGCGACGTAAATTCGATCCGCCAGCTCGTACTCCCTGAGCGTCTTTTTCCGATGGGCTTCGTTCAACCAGCTCGATTCGTACGGATGGCGCGAATAGGCCTTTTTGTGCTGCGCGACCACGTTATCCACATGGCTGTTCGCCGCGATGAGCGCGAGCGTGGAAAAACCCAATTTCCGGGCGCGGATGAAGGTTTCTCGAGCGGCGCCGACGAACGCATAGAAAGTGTCCGCTTTTCTCGAGAGTGCAGCAGCGACCTTACGATCGAATCGATCGAAGGCCAGAAATGCTCGCCGACCGGGATCGAACCGCGCGGGGGTGTACTTCAATCGCCAATGCAGTATGCGGTCTTCAACGGGCCAGCCAATTCCCGCAGCGAGATCTGCGGCGAGTGGCTTCGCGCAAAAATATCCGGCCAGCTCGTGATCCGCGCGCAGGCCCTCGACGACTTCGGCCAGATGCTGGCCCAGCCCACCCGAACCGTACGGCGCGGGACAACTGACGATGGCTGTGGTCGAGCTTCGGATCATTAGACCTGTGCCGGCTCGCTAATGGCGCTCGGCGGTAACGTCACGGCGGGCTTGCTCCTCAAGATGCGCTGCAGCCATTGCATGATCACTTCACGGACGTCACTCGGCGCGATCATCCAGGCAGTCATCGCATAAGCGCCACAGACGACCGCCGCGGAGACGAACGTCTTGAGCACGATATTTACGGGTACCAGCAATGAAAGCCTGCCCAGCAGGATGGCCACGGGGACGGGAACCGCCGTCCACGCGATGCTCGCGATCGTTCTGCGAATCGTTCCGCTGCCCAGCCGATGAACCAAAAACGGAGCGGTGAGCGCGCTGGCCGCGACATAGCCGAGCGGAACGCCGTTATATCCGATGAAATGCAAGAGCGGCAGCGCGAACGCAAAGCTCAGGATGCCGCGAATCAACACGATCTTCGTCGTGAAGCTGACGTCGCCAATGGCGTTGAGCGTCACGCCGGTTGTCCATTGGAACAAGTCGACCACCAGCGCCGCGGCGTACAGCATCAGGGCGGCGACCGCGGGGTTCCACTTATCGGTATAAATCCACGTCACCGCCGACGGCGCCGCGACCACGATCAGTGAAAACCAGAGCCCCATCGGCAGCAGCAGATACGTGATGTAACGAAGAAGGATGCGGATCACTTCTTTGCGATCGCTCTGAATGCGCGCGAAGTGCGGGTACGCGACGCGCATCACGTTGTCGACGAGAATGAGCGGCCGGCGACCTTGAGCCGACGCCCAGCCGAGATAACCCACCGCCGCCGGTCCAATCAGCGGGCCCACGATCACCGGCGTCACCCATGCACTCACCTGATTGAGAATCGCCTGGATCTGAAACGGCACACCGTATCGGAGGATCGCCTTGGCGATCTTCGCTTCGTACGCGAAATTGACCTTCCACGGCGAGGCGAAGTATGTGCCGAGCGCGCCGAGAACCGATTTCGCGAGGGTGGCCCAGACGAAGCTCCACACGCCGTAACCGGTGAGCGCCAAGCCAACCGCCAAGCCCTGGTAGGTCAGATTCTCGACTACTTCGATAATCGCGAGTTCGGTATAGCGAAGATGCCGCTCGAGTTGCAGCGCGCTCATGGTGCGCCAGGACGAAAGATACAGCCCGATCGCCAGCGCGCGAATGAGCCACGCGGTTTCGGGTGGCGCTTTCGGATAGAAGCTCGCGAGCCACGGCGCGGTGATCCAGAGCAGGATGACAATGATGACGGTGAGGATTTGCTGCAGGGTGAACGCGATGCTGCGCTCGTAATCGGTCGGCTCGGACTCGCGCTGGATGAAAGATCCTGCCAGGCCGAAATCACCGAAGAATGCGAAGAGCTGAACGAGGAACGTGGCGATCGCGAAAAGGCCGAACTCCGCCGGACTGAGCTTGCGCGCCAGGATAATACCGGTGAACAAGCCCGTTACCTGGAGCAGGACCTGGCGGCCCATCAACATTTTGATGCCGCGCTTCGCTTTGCCGTGGATTTCGTTCATCGGCGTCTCGGTCGCGATCAGTTCCCGCGCAGACTCGCGGCGACATCGCGGATGATGTCGTTCAGGGTCAGCGTCGGCTTATACCCGAGGAGCGCGCGAGCCTTCTCGAGCGATGGCACACGGCGGCGCATGTCTTCAAACCCTTCGCCGTATGCTTCGCTGTACGGAATGTGCTGGATTTTACTCTTGCTCTGCGTGAGGTCGATGCAGGCCTGAGCGAGTTGATTGATGGTCACTTCCGCTTCGTTGCCGATGTTGATCACCTGGCCGAACGCCTGCGGAACTTCCAGGCACTTCGCGAGACCCGTCACCACGTCCTTCACGTGACCAAAACAGCGGGACTGTTGGCCGTCGCCGTGAACGATTAGATCTTCATTCTTGAGCGCCGCCTGCACGAAGCGTGGCACGACCATTCCGTACTGTCCCGTCTGCCGCGGGCCGACGGTGTTGAAGAGACGAACGATGACGACCGGCAGGCGCGTTTCTTTATAGTGCGCCAGTGAGAGGAATTCATCGAGCGATTTCGCGCAGGCATACGCCCAGCGGTGCTTGCTCGTCGATCCGGTGAGCACGTCATCGTCTTCGCGGAAGGGAACCGAAACGCCTTTGCCGTACACTTCGCTCGTGCTCGGAATCAAGACGCGCTTGCGGAAGCGGGAGCAGTGACGCAGCACGACGTCAGTTCCCCCGAAAATCGTTTCGATCGTCTTCACCGGCTGTTCCATGATCAGCTTCACGCCGACGGCGCTGGCCATGTGATAGACCTGATCGCTCTCGCGGATGAGCTGCTCCATCAGTGGTTCATTCAGCACACTATCGATAATGACCGTGACGCCCTTTCGCCCTTCCAGATGCGAGATGTTGGCGTATCGACCGGTCGATAGATTGTCGAGCAACGTGACAGTATGGCCGGCGTCGAGCAATCGCTCGGCGAGGTGACAGCCAATGAACCCGGCGCCGCCGGTGATCAGAATTCGTTCGCTCATACCAGGATTTCCTCAGTGACGGCGGATGGTTTCGTTTGCGGTTCGAGCAGCGCGACGATGTCGCTGGACATATCGGCCCAGGTGCGCTGGCGCAGCTCATCGCTGAAATGCGCGACCCGCTGGCGGAACTCGGGTTGTGCCGAATGCCAGCGCTTGAGCTTCGCGGCCAGATCGTCAGCGCTGGGTGGATTATCGAGCAGCAGGTCCTGGAGATCCGCGGGATAACGCTCGGCGATCCCGGCGGAGCGCGTGACAAACGCGGGCAGCCCGCAGCAAAGCGCTTCGTGAACGCCGAGGCCGTACGCGTCATAATGCGTCGGCGAAACGAGCGCGTCGGCCCCCGCGAGAATTTCCGGCACGCGCTTCGTGAAGCCCATCATGCGGAAGCGATTCTCGAGGCCGGCGGCTTTCGCGCGCTCGCGCCACAGCTCGACTTCTGCCCCGCCGCCGACGATCACGGCATCCGCATTCCAATTCGGATCGCGGCAAAGCTTCTCCCACGCGGCGTAGAGTACATCGATACCTTTGTTGCGATCGTGGCCGAGCGCGCCGATGAACGTCACCACCGGCCGATCCGGCGCCCAGCCGAGCGCCGTGCGCGCCGCCTGTCGCGCGCTGTCGCTGGCGGGTTTGAAGATGTTCGGGTCGGTACCGTAATAAACTCGATGCACCCGCTGCGGCGGGATGCCGATGCCGTCGATGATCTGTTGTCGCGCCGCATCGGAGTTGGTCAGCACGATTTTCGCCGAGCGAACGGCGTCTCGCTCCTGCTTGCGGACGACTTTTTTGTTCGAGTGGTGCCGCAAGCGAAAGAGCAGCGGCGCGTGTTCGTCGCGGCAGTCCCATGCGTCCTGCACGGCGTGAACCCAGTTGATGTCGCCGAAGTTGCAGTTGCCGCCGTTGACGACGACCCGTCCGCCCTGGGCCGCGATCTCCTGCGCGATTCTTCGCCCCGTCCGCCGCATGACGAATTCGCCCAGCGTGTAGCTGTTGAGCGGCTTGGCGACGCGGTGCCACGTGACATTCTTGTGATCACAAAGCGGAGGTAAAACGCGATACGAAACCAGATGCACGGGCGCGCCGACGCGCTCGGCGAGATGCCATGCCAGTTCGTAATTCGCCCAATCCATTCCCCCGTGGTTGGTGAAGTCGGCCGCGACGATCAGGTACGGCTTCATACGACCTCGCCCTTTCGTTTGAGCGCGAGCATGAGGCCGAAGAGCAGGCCGCCGAGGAACCAATACTGCAGTCCGACCTGCGTCGTGAAGGGCGTGTAGCCGAAGATGAGCGCAATGGTCCCGCAGTTGGCCGCGAAGATAACCGCCGCGACGTCGCGCAACCTGCGGTTCTTGGAAACCGTCAACTTTGCCTCCTGAACAAAGCTGATGAGGATGGCAACGTTGTAGAGGACGAGCAGGACGATTCCGCCGTCGAGCGCCCAGGCGGGGTATTGCAGTTCGGCCCAGATCGGCGTCGACGCGAGGTTGTTCTCGTCGCCGAAGTAGGTGCGCATCATGCCCCATCGCCCGAGCCCCGCGCCCATCGGATACGCCTGTAGATAGGCAGCGGTGTCATATTGCAGCTGGTAACCGCGAGCAGACGAGTAGTAGACGCTTGTCGGATCATCTTCCAGAAGCGACGCGAATCGATCGATGGTCTCGCCGCCGCCGAGGATGGCCGCAAAGAAGAACGAACCCGCGACCATTGCGACGCCAATGGCGGCCAATGCGACCGCTTTGGGTATCTCTTTTTGTACCACCAGCGCGATCATGTAGACCAAGACCATCCCCGCCAAGATGAGGATGTTTGTCCGGACGTGACTGAGGAACACTGCGGCAATACCGGCAAACGCGAACAGCAGTCCGAACAGCTTCCAGCGCGTCTTCATTGGGCGCACGCAGTTGATGAGGCCAAGCAGCGCGGCGGTCGTTGCCGGACCACACACGGCGCCGGGGTTATCGCTCAGCCCCGGCGGGCGAACGATTTCGCGGCCGTCTGGGCCCATATAGGTGAGCGCACCCGACGACTGGCTCATCACGACGCTCGAGAATTCCTTCGGCAACCAGGTTTGCGGATCGACGACCTGCAAGATCCCCACACAGGCGTTGATTCCGTTGCAGACCAGCAGAATCGCCAGAATGCGGTTCACCTGCTCAACGTCGCGCACATATCGCGTCACCCAGATCACCGGCGCGAGCACCGACAGATACAACATCGTCTCCCCGAACCCGGCGAGGAACGTATTGGTCGACGGCGAGAAAATCATCGCTGCGACGTACAGGATCGCCAGGAGCAAGACGTAGAACGCCGGGTGATACTTCCTCTCGCGATGGTTGAGCATGTCCCACCCCAGCGCCGCGAGGCTCAGCGCAAAGGGCGCGATACGGATCACGATTCGAATCGATTGCGTTCCGGGCAAATAGAGAAGCGCCGGCAGAACAACCTGCGCGATGATGAAGAATTCGAGGAAACCCCAGCGACTGCCTGCAGGCGCGGCCGTTTTCGTCGCCGATTCGCGATCCTGTGCTTGCCACAGCGCGGGACTCGATGTTGCAATCTGGCTCACAGTTTATTCCTTTCGGCCACGTCGTATCGCGCTTTCGTATCCCGAATGTGTGAGATTCCGACAAAGCCCTGGCTCACGGGATCGCCCGTACAACATACTCCACTGCTCTGGCGCCGGTTCTTACCGTAACCTCAATCCAGACAAAAGCTGCCAGAACGGTTTACCACTTAAACCGATTGTGCGACCTTCGGCATCTTTGATCCCGCCGTCGCGTCCCATAAGTCGACCAGTTTTTCCATCTGCGTCGCCGGATCGCACATTGATTCGATCTGCCGTCGAGCGCCGTCGCCAAGGCGCCGTCGCAGGTTGTCGTCCGCGATGAGTCGCCGGAGCGATGTTGCCAAGGCCTCAACGTTGTCGGGCGGCACAAGGACGCCGGTCTGCTCGTTGACAACTTCCAAGGCGCCGCCCATGGCCGTGGAAACGAGCGGCAAATTCGCGAGACACGCTTCCACGAACGCGATGCTGAATCCCTCCGGCCCGCGATTCGGCTGACAATAAATATCCGCGGCCGCCAGGAGTCGCGCGACGTCGGAGCGCTGCCCGAGGAATCTCACGCGATCCTCGATCCCCAGCTCGGCGACGCGCTGCTTCGCCCTACTTTCGATTCCCAATTCTTCCGGCCGCTGCGCGCCACCGACCATCCAGCAAACCCACCGCGGATCGTCTTTGAGTTTTCCCACTGCCTCGATGTGCAGATCGTGGCCTTTGCACGGTTCCATCCGGCTCACTTGAATTACGACGACCGCGTCGTCGGGTGTCTTAAATTCCGAACGACACGCGGCGCGATCTTCACGCGTGAAGGTCGGCGGCGCAGAAAGCGGAGCGTAAATGACTTTCGGCTCAACGTCGGGGAACACGAGCCGAGCGGTTTCGGCAGTCGTCTTGCTCACGCATATGAGAGCGTCCGGCCGAGCCCGCGCCGCCCATCGTTCGGTCCAATGCTTTCCGGTCGTTTGTCCGTGTAACCAGAACACGACAGGCAGTCCGGCCGCGCGAGCAACGCCTGAAAACATTGCATGCGGCCAGAATGAATGGCAGATCGCAATGTCGTACCGCTCACGTCGCAGTAGATCCGCGAGTCGACGTCGCGCGGCCAGCACCGTCCATGGGCGGCTGGTTCTTACCGATCCAAGATTATGCACCGTCGCGCCGGCGGCACGCAGTTCGTTCGCGAGTCGCCCCTCGAAACAAAGCGCGAACTCGGAGTCAAGCTTCGGAGTATACGGCTGGCAACCCCAGAGCGTCACGAGCAAGCGCTCGATCCCGCCGTAGAGATTCCCTGCATAAAGATGCAAGACCCGCATCAGTGCTCCTGCATCCGTCGCACCTGCCGCACCCATTGCGCTAGATCCGGTTCGGCGGGCTCATTTCCCTGGACGACCTTCGCGCTGCGATTCAACACGCGGCGGTAGAGGCTCAGGCTTCGCTCGGCCATCTTTAAATAATCGAACTCGCTCTTAGCGCGCTCGACGGCGGCGGCGGAGAGGCGATCGCGCAAACCCGGTTCGTCGATCATTCGCTTCGCGGCGGCAGCGAACGCGGCGGCATCGTTCACCTGCACGGTCAGTCCTGTCTTCTCGTGCTGGCTGACCCACGACACGCCGCTGTCCTCGATCTCGGTGTTGATCACCGGACACCCGCACGCCATCGCTTCCACCTGCACCAGGCCGAACGCTTCGCTCTTGTGCGTCGACGGGAACCAGAAGGCCTTGGCGGCGTGATACGCGCCGATCAATTCGTGCGGCTCGGCCTGCCCGCACCAGACGATGCGATCCGCGACGCCGGCGCTTTGCGCCTGGCGCTTCAGCTCGTTTTCCAGCGGCCCGACGCCGACGATCAGCAGTTTTCCCGGCACGTTGCGCAGCGCCTCGATGGCGGTGTGCAGGCCCTTGTAATAAACGAATCGTCCGACCGCGAGCCACAGCAAAGCGCCGTGCTCCTGCCTCAATCGCGCCGCGTATTCGCGCGCGGCCGGCGACGGATTCAGCAGCGGCTCGAGGTCCAGGCCCATCGGCAGCGCTTCGACCTTGTCCGCGTGCTTCTGCAGAATCGCGGAGCCCTGGGCGTACGCGTCACTGCTCGCGATAATCGCGGCGGCGCGGGCGTACGCCAGTCGCTCGAACGGGCCCATCATGTGCTTGAGCAGTCGCTGCTTCACGATGTCGCTGTGATGCATGATCACCAGCGGCGCCGACAAGCGCAGGCTCGCGACGGTAATGAGCATCGTCGGATTCGGCGTGTGCAGATGCAGCACGTCGATCTTGCTCTGCTGCAGATCGTCGAGCACCGCCGGCAGGCCCGGGATGATGTCGAGCCGCGCGACGCTCGTGGCTCGTCCCACGCGCGTCACTTTCACGAGCCCGTCGTACTCTTCAACCGTCTCGTTGGCGCTGCGCCGAAGCCACGGCTGCTTCGCGCCCCGCGTCGGCATCTGATGGTTGATGCACACGACGCGCACGTTCACGCCGAGCTTCGCCTGCGCGCGGGCGAGCGTTTGCACGTGCGTTTCGATTCCGCCTGGCGCAGGCGGATAATATTTGCCCAGATGGCAGATGTTCACCGGCTCGTGCGACAAGGGGGTCTCTCCGGCACGATTATTTCAAAATTACTCGACGTCAAAAGCGAATTCGAACGCGCGGCGGAGCCGCTGGGCTCCCGCACGTTGCGAACCTTCTAAGCAGGTTCAATGTTTCATGTTCGCCACTTCGTCGAGCTTCTTCAGATAGTTCGGATCGATCGCTCCGTCATGCTGCTGCGCATCGAGCTGCACGGCCTGCCGCAGATGCTGCAACGCGCCATCGCGGTCGTGCTCCTCAAGCAGGATCAAGCCCATGAAGAAGTGCGCCCGTGCATTCTGCGGGCTAAGCTGCAGCGCCTCGGCGAGCTGCGTTTTTGCGTCGTCGAACTTTTTCAACCGGATCTCCACCATCGCCAGGCTCGTTCGCGCTTCGACGCTTTCCGGCTGAAGATAAACCGCGTTGCGGAACGCGAGCTCCGCTTTGGCGAACGCGCCCATGTTCGACAGGATCGCGCCCGAGCTCATGTAGACTGGGAAGTAGCCCGAGTCGATCGCATTCACCGTTTGTAATTCTTTGGCGACCTCTTCGTAAATCGGTTTGGCCGCGTCAAAGTTCTTCGCAAGCTCCAGGTCGCGACCTTTGTAGTACAGAAGCACGGCCAGGAAATTGTGAGCGAAGATGTTTCGCGGATTGATCTTGATCGCGGCGCGGTACTGATCGATTGCCTTGTCTTTTTCGCCGCGGCTTTCGTACACACGGCCGAGATCCACCAGCAGCTGGTCATTGCGCGGATCGAGTTCGATCGCTTTCTGGTATTCAGTGACCGCAGGCGTGCTGTAGCCGTTGTCGAGATAGAGCTTGCCGAGACCCGCGTAAACTTCCGGGGAATCCGGTCGAGCGGCCTGGGCCATCTTGAACTGTCCGACCGCGCGGTCCCACTGACCAATCTGAGCATACGCATTGCCGAGATTGATCATCGCGACGAGATCGTGCGGCTTCACCTCGAGCGCCTTGCGGAAATGATCCGCGGCTTTGGCCGGATCTGGCGACTCGCCCTTTACCTCCATCATGCCGAGGGCGTCGTAGGCGACGACGGCGTCGGGGTATTTGTCGATCGTGTCGTTCCAGAGCTTCTTCGAGTCGTGATACTGGAGTGCGTAATTGATCGATAACGCGGCGAAGAGCACCACCACCGCGATCGCGACGTAAGGTCCCGGCCGGGTCGACGTCGGCGAGAAATGCTTCGGAATGTAGCGCTCGGCCAGCGTTGAAACGATCGGCACAATGAGCGCCATCGCCGCGAGATAAGCCAGCTGATCCGCGACGAACGAGCTGCGCAGGCTGATCGGGTCGATGATCGTCGCAACCGGCAACACCGCAATCAGAAAGAGCAGCGCCGACGCGACAAACCCGCGCCCGAGCTTCGCGCGAAAGACGAAAATGGCGCCGACGGCTGCGAGCAGCGCAATGACGTAAGCAATCGGCCAGTACACGCCGGTTTGCCAGGTCGGATATGCGAACGACAGCTTGATCGGCAGCGCGATCTTCAAGAGATAAAACCAGATCGAGTGCGCCGCGATGAGCACGCGATCCACCGGCGAGACTTCGATCGGCGAAGAGATCGCATTGCCGGAGTTGGTGCCGAACTTCACCTGCAACACGATCGCGCCGACGAGCACGCCGAGCGCGATCAGCAGATGCGGGATGAGCGGCTTGATATCGTTCCACGCGACTTCACCGCGTTCCCACCAGATCAGAACGAGCACGATCAGCGGGAAGATGGCAGTGAGCGGATAAGCGCTGATCGCAAGGAGAAGCAGCACCAATGCCAGCGTGTAGACGAGCGCGGGGCGTTCGGGGAGGCGGAACAACCGTCTAAGTTCGTCCGGCTTCGGATTCAGTCCGCAGTAACGGCAGTAGACGATGAGGCTGAACAGGAGCAAACCTGTGCCGAGCAGCGTCGGCTGGCGCGAGGCCCATGCGACGCTCGAGATCGTGATCGGATGCACCGCGAAGATCAGCGCGGCGAGCCACGAACCGGGAAGCTCGAGTTCCCGCAGCAGCGTCCAGAGCAGCAGAACGTTGATCAGGTGAAGGACGATGCTGACCGCGTGATAGCCCGGCGGATTCACCTTGAACCGCCACCATTCGAGAACCAGCAGCGAATAACCGAGCGGCGAAAACTGCGGGAAGTGATGCGGCAGGCGCCAGATGTACTTCAGTCCGATCCACGCCTGGATAAACGTGTTCCCGATGACATTCTGCTCGTCCTGATAGACCCATGCGTTGAACAACACCGGCACGAACGGGATCAGCGCCGCGATGGCGAGAACGATCAGCAGCGCGCGCCAACGCCCGGCTTCAATCGAAGGCAGCTCGGCGTAGATCGGCTCCTCATCGGTTTCGATAAGCTGCGCACGCACGCCGGATCGACCGGCGTTGGGCGGCAAAATCGGCGCAGGAATAGGATTGATCGATTGTTCCGACACGCGCACTCTCCACAACACCGGACGCGGCTCTGTCTCACGAAGCAGCGGCCTCACGACGGCACAGAATCGGCTCGGATGCTAGGAACGACCGCGAGTACTGGGTCAGTACACGACCCTTCGAGCGGTCGTAACAACGCAGACGAGCCGATTCTGTGAAGCCCGAAGGTGGGCCGGAAAAGGCCCATCTACTTCGTTGTCGCTCCTCATAGTATCTTTTCGTTGATACGCTTCGTCGCGACGCCTCGTATCTGGGCCTTTTCCGGCCCATCGTGAGGCCGCTGATTCGTGAGACAGAGCCTAGCCCAGACAGGCAGATCATGAAGTCTATCACGGCTTTGATATAAGCCAAACGGCTTGCAGGTCCGATAAGTTCGAGAATGAGCCAAATCCCCGCGAGAAATGAGGCGTGCGGGGTGACGAGCCTTACAAACCCGATCGATTGCCGAAACGAAAACGAGCCCGCGAAGGTCGCGGGCTCGTTTTCAAAAGTTCACTGCCATCGATATGAGCTACGCACATCTCAGCCGGCGAGGCGGTTTCAACTCGCCGCGACGATGCCGTCGCTTGAGTAAGTAAGCCGCTGTCAAAATGCTGCCCGACAGCACCGCGGGCTCGGGGACATCATTCACCGCGAGTTCAAGCGTCGTTCCCGAATTCACGACGCTGGCGCTGAACGGATGCCCCGCGCCGTCGGTGCCGGTAACGGCTGTTCCCGGATCGAGCGTGACGAGGGTTGCGACGAGAACGTCGAATGTCTGGCCGACGGTCAGTGTGTCGGTCGTCGCGACATTAATCGTTCCCGCGATGCTCGCCGTGCCTGCGCCCGTCGTGATCGTGTCGAACGTGCCCGAGTTGATGTCGATCCAAAGCGTGCCGCTATTCTGCGTGTAGCTCTTGTCGGCAAAACCGGTGGTCCCGACCCCGCCGCTGCCACCCGGGCTGAACGTTCCGCCGTTGTTTGTCACGTCGATGCTGCTGTCGCGCAGCTTTAGAGTTCCACCCGTGAAATCGAACGTGCCCGTGCTGCTAGGATCGGTCGGGCCGTTGAAGTTATTGATGTTGGCCTGGCCGCCGCTAAGGCCGAAGTATCCGCTCGAAGTAAAGTTTCGCCCGAGTTGAACCGTGTTCGCAGCGAAGAGCCCTCCGCTGACGAGCAGAGTTCCCTGCGCGATCTTTGAGCTTCCCGCGGTGGTCGTGCCGCTGCCGAGGAAGGCCGTGCTGTTCACCGTCATCGTCCCGCCCTGAATCAGCAAACTTCCGGCGGAGGTTCCGTTGGACAACGCACCGTTGTTGCCCTGTTGCGCGCCGACAATGAGGTTGTTGCCAGACGTCATCGTAATGTTGGCGGTGCCGCTAACCACCATCGTCCCCGTGCCGTTACCGCCTACTGACGCCAGCGCACTTCCGCCGATGCCGATCGTGCCCGACGAAACGGTGCCCGCGGTGAAGGCGGCATAGCCGCTGCCGTTGTTTCGCCCGAGGTCGATGCCCTTGTTCTGGAAAATGAGCGTCCCGCCAGACATCAGGAAAGTACCGAAAGAGCCGCCGCCGTCTCCAAGGATAAGGCCGATGCTGGTGCTCGGAATGTTCAAGGTGCCATCCGAAAGCGCGAACGTCCCTTGGCCACCGGTCGTGCTCGAGTTCTGTGATGCGCCAACTCGCAGATTAGTGCCCGCGGTCGTAATCGTAGCCGTTCCGCCGGACTGACTGCCATATCCCTTCGATGCGTTGCCCGTGCTGGTAGTCCCACCGAAGTAAATGTCGCCCGTCTGTGTGAACGTTCCGCTGGTCATGAGAAATGTTCCAGCGCCGACCGCAACGCCGCTTCCGCGACCGAAATCCATGCTGCCGGTGCCGAAGTTGGCGACGCCGTTGTTCTGAAGAACCAGGGTGCCGCCTGAGCCACCAGCGAGACCAAATGTGCCGGCTGTTGCCGAGAAAGTACCTCCGTCAATCACCAGCGACCCTTGCGCATTCCCGCCGAAGCCAACCGTAATGCCAGCAACCGATGCGGTGCCCGACAGTGTCGCCCCACCCACCAAGACCCCCGTGCCACCGGCGTTGCCGATCGTGCCAATCCCCGATCCATTTGGAACCACCGAACCTGACGGTCCGGTCCAGTTGGTTGGATCGTTGAAATCTCCCGAAGCAGCATTCCAGAAGGCGGATTCATTCGCCGCAAATGCAGCGCTGGTGATGCTTAGAGATAGAGCGATCAACGAGGTAAGTACGGATTTTTTGCGCATGATTTTCTCCCGGGGACGAGACGAGCGATCGTAATCTAGCGGAATCGAAAAGATTTTGGAACACCTTTCGGGGAAATTGGGTACAATTCATATCTGATGGTGCGGAAGCTAATTATGGAAGATCTGGCTGAATTGGGAAACTTGCGACGAGGCTTGGCCGCCGCGAGAAAATTCACCGATTAGGGTGCACTTCCAAAAAGAGGGAAATCATGCCCACGCCCGCGGGTCGTCGTCACGCCTTCACGCTCGTTGAACTCCTTGTCGTCATTGGCATCATCGCGGTTCTCGTGGCGATGCTTCTGCCCGTTCTGGGCAAAGCGAAGGCCGCCGCGCAGACGATTGAGTGCGCAAACAACCTTCGGCAGCTCGGAATCGCGGATTCGCAATATGTGAACCTCACCCGAGGATGGCATTTTCCGGGCTATTGGGGCGCGCGGGGGAATACGTCCGGATCGGGCATGTTAGCGTACAACTACAACCGCACGTTTCCGGGCATGTACGAATTCCGCAAGAGCATGGCGCAGCCGATGATTCCGCAGGAAGACGTCGCGAACAAGGGGAACATCATCTTCAATTATGTGACCGACGCGTGTTATTGCCCCGGCGCATGGTATTTCGACTACTCGTATTATGCCCCATTAAACGCCCATGTGCGCCCGATGCACTACTCCTACGGCATAAACGTCGAGGGCGTGGACACCGATTCACACTTGTGGCTTCGTCAGTCGTTGGACCTCGTGTTAGCGCCGCAGGCGGATTGGAAACTGAACGATCCGCCGGCATCCGCGCATGAATATGGATCGTTTGCCGGGTACCGAGCGGCCCAGGTGAAGCGCCCCGCGGAGAAACTCTTCATGTGCGACGCGCTCTGGATCAACGTCAACATGCACGGCGTGTCCAACAAGGCCGATTCGATCCGAGGGTACGAAGGCAATTACGACATCGTCCATGAGAGCCATGACGTCAAAACAAACGGAATAGACATCTACCGATCAACCGCCTGGCGACACAGCAACAACAACTACGCCAATGTGCTGTTCTTCGATGGTCACGTGTCTCTGACTCATAAGTCGGCGCTCTTCACCGGCGATTCGCACGCCGGCACCGCAAAGGGCGACGCGCGCATTTGGAAGGTGTTGGAGTAAAGGACGGCGCTTGCAGCACTCAAGGCCGACCCAGAGCGAAGCGCCGGGCGGCATCGAACGCGAAAAATGCCGCCCGGCGCTGCGCTCTGGGACGGCCTTGAAGGTTATCTCTGGCGTGTTTCACGCCGCAAGCTCGCTCAGCCTGCGATTTACTTCCAGCGCCCGCGCGATCGCAAATTCCAGATCCGGACACAAATCCTCCGTCTCCAGGAGCTCCATTACCCCGTGCTGATCCAGCACGCGGTAATGCACCGCGCGCACGCCCGCGAGGATGATTCGCCGATGCTCCGCGTGCAGCGTCCGCACAAGCTCCGCGAACGCGAGGGCGGAATTGGCCTCGAATCGCGTAAAAGGCGTGAGCGCCAGCACGATCACGCGCGCCGCACGCGGAACGCGATCGAGCCACTGCTCGAAGTTCGGGGCGTAATGTCCGCGGGAGCTTTGATGATGCGCGAGTCGGAAAATCGTCACGCCATCCGGCAACAGCGACTTCACGATGCCGAACATTTTCAGCTCGGGATCGGAAAGCAGATCCAGCTCGCGCACGTCCGCGATCGGTTTGCGCAGCGCCAGCGTCGTGATGAACACGAGAAACAGCACCGGCGGAATCAGCGCGAGCGCCGGCCAGTGCAAGCTGACCAGCGTGCCGATCATCACGCCAAACAAAAACGATCCGATGATGCTCGCCAGCACCGTGACCCGCTGCGCCGTCGGATGACGTCGCGCCGTCTTGATCAGTCGCTTGGCGCGATTGCTTCCGCCCGCACGCCAGCGGTCCCAGTACCAAAGGACCAGCTGCATCCCTTCGAGCCCGAGGTCCGTCGTCACGCCGGTGAGATGCGTCGTGCGCACTACGGCGCCGGAGATCGAGGTCACCGTCGCGTTCTGCAACCCCATCGCCCCCGCCGCCAGCGCGCTCATCCAATAAAGCATCGGCGCCGTGAGCGGATGCCCCGCCTGCACCAATTCCACACCGAATGAAAACGCGGCGAGCAAGATCGCTTCCGCCGCTAGGGGAAGGATGTACTTCGATCGCATCCCGCGAAGCCGCGCGCCTTCCATCATCAACCCGGAAGCGGCCGCGCCGAACAGAAAGCTCAGCAAAAGCACCGCGTAAAACGTGACATGATCGAACTGCCCCTGTACGACCATCTGCCCGAAGTGCGTGAAATTCCCGGTCGCGTGCGACGACGTCACACCGAGCAGGATCAGGCTGAATACATTCGTGTATCCCGCGATCCACGAAAGCGAAATCGCGAGGCGCGATTTCATGCGAAACGAATAAGCGCGGGCGGATAGCATGGGCTTTGAGTTTTATCGGCAATTCGAGCGTGCACAATGCGTGCGATTCCGTCGTAGGATGGACGAGTGCTTCGGAGAACGCTTGCGGTTTCGCAGACCGATCCGCTTACGATCTGCGAAACCGCGAGCGTACATCACGCGATCATGCCAAAGACACGTTCCAGTTCACGAGCGCCGAAAAAGCCGAAAATCTTCACGATCGGCCACTCGACGCGCACGTTCGAAGAGCTGATCGAAATCCTGAACGCACACGGCGTTCGCGCGGTTGCCGATGTGAGGCTCATTCCAAAATCGCGGCGATACCCGCATTTCAGCGACGAGAATCTTGCGAAGGAATTGCCCAACGCCGACATTGAATACCACTCCTTCAAATCCCTCGGCGGGCGTCGTCGCCCCGATAAACACTCGATCAACCTCGCGTGGCGTAACGAAAGCTTCCGCGGCTATGCCGACTTCATGCGAACGCCCGCGTTCGCGGACGCACTCGAAGAGCTGATTGCGCTCGCGCGTCGCATCCCAACGACGACGATGTGCGCCGAGGCGGTGCCCTGGCGCTGTCATCGTTCGCTCATCTCTGACGCCCTGCTCGCCCGCGGATGGGAAGTCCTCGACATCATGAGCGCCACAAAAGCTTCACCGCACAAGCTGCCGAAATTCGCGGAGGTCGATGGAACGACGGTGACCTATCCCGCGGAGGTCGATTCCCACGGCCTCTTCGCCCCCGAACCCGCGCCCGGTGATCTCTTGTAGGGTGCGCTTCAGCGCACCGGTTA
>JAICIO010000011.1 GCA_025924315.1 Phycisphaerae bacterium | reverse complement strand
TAAATATCCCCGCCGCCGAATCCACACCTACCCGGCCGCCCCCGCGCGCGGCGCCGGCCGGAATCCACTGCCACACCGGCCGCCCGCGGCTGCGCTGGGGCACGGCCTTGAGGGCAGGCAGCACGTGCTATTGCTTGGGTGGGCAATATAACTTGACCGTGCCCGTTTCATACGTAGTTTGTACGGAAATCAACAGGTGGGCTTCGCAATTCCGCACGCCCCCGGTTCGAGACCACACAAAGCAATTTTTATGTCCTTAGTTGACGCTGCCTCTCTTGTCCGTCGCGCCAAGCGCGAGGGATATGCCGTTGTTCAGGTGAACACCAACGGCGGAACCTATGACCTCACCCGCGCGATCGTCGAATCGGCGGAGGAAGAACGCTCGCCGATCATTCTCGGCTGCTACGAAGCCAACCTCGCTTACCGCGGATACGAATACGCGGCGATGCAGATGCGCTTCTTCGCGGAACGCGCAAAAGTGCCCGTCGCGATTCATCTCGATCACGGGCATTCGGTCGATGCGTGCCAGAAGGCAATCGACGCGGGCTTCACGTCCGTGATGATCGACGGCTCGCATCTGCCGCTCGAGGAGAACATCAAACTCGCCAAACAAGCCGTCGCGATCGCTAAACCCAAAGGCATCACCGTGGAAGGCGAAGTGGGTGAGCTGCAGAAGCTCAATCCCGATGGCTCGATGTCGGAAGTGAAGAACCTCTCGAGCCCTGAAGAGACCAGTCGCATGTCGCGCGAGACGGGCATCGATATGCTGGCGGTCGGCATCGGCAACGCACATGGTTTTTATAAGGACGCGCCGAACATTCGTTTCGATCTGCTGGAAAACTCGCCGCCGCGTCGAGCGTTCCGCTCGTGCTGCACGGGACGACGGGCCTGAGCGATGAAGTGGTGAGCCGATGCGTCAAGATGGGCATGGCGAAAGCCAATCTCGGCACGCTCATCCGCACGCGCGCGGTAGAATACACCGCCGAGGTGATCGCCGATGGGAAGCATCTGAATCACCCCTGGCGCCTCGGCCAGGCGGTGAAGGACAAGCTCAAGCCGCACATTAAGCATCTGCTGCAGGTGGTCGGTTCATCCGGAAAGGCGGGGGATGTCGCGTGAGCGCGCAGCGCGGCAATCTGCTGGTTCTGCAAGGCGGCGGACCGACGCCCGTTCTCAATGCAAGCCTGTATGGTGTGATCGATGAAGCGCGCAAAAACGCGTCGTTCGATCGCATTCTCGGCGCGCGTTCGGGTGTGGTCGGACTGATCAACGACGATCTCGGCGATCTCACGTCCATTGCGCAAAGCGATCTCGAGCGCCTGCGCGTTTCGCCGGGCGCTTCGCTTGGATCGACGCGTCATCGCCTGCAGGAGGCCGATCTCGCGGCGATCACGAAAGTGCTCGATCAACGAAACATCAGCGCGCTCGTCGTCATCGGCGGAAATGGCTCATTGCGCGGCGCGGAACTCATTGCCGAAGCCATCACGCGCGGCGGCGGAAAGACCTGCGTCGTTGGCGTGCCGAAGACGATCGATAATGACATTCCCGGCACCGATCGCTGTCCCGGATATGGTAGCGCCGCGCGTTATGCCGCCCAAGCCGTGCGCGATCTCGGCATGGACGTCCGCGGTCTGCCACAGCCGGTTTCGATTTACGAAACGATGGGCCGAAGCACGGGCTGGCTCGCGGGCGCGACGATTCTCGGCCGGCTCGATGAATCGCACGCGCCGCACCTCGTCTATCTTCCCGAGCGCGCCTTCGCGCTCGGTGAATTTCTGGGCGACATCGATCGCACGGTGAAGAAACACGGCTGGGCGGTTGCGGTGGTGACCGAAGGAATCAAGAATAGTGACGGCGCGATGGTGTACGAGAACACGTCGAGCGCCCAGCGCGACGCGATGAATCGCGCAATTCCCGGCGGAGTGGCCTCGTATCTCGCGGGCGTGGTCGCGAAGGAATTGAGGATTCGCTGCCGGTTTGAAACGCCCGGTTTGTGCGGCCGAAGCTCGGCGCTGCATCTGTCGGAGCAGGATCTGGTCGATGCGGAATTGGTCGGACGCGTCGGCGTGCGGGCGGCGCTCGAAGGCCGACACGCGCACTGGATCACGCTCAAGCCCATCGACAGCGAAGCGAAATACGCGATCGTTCCGCTGAAGAATTGTGCGGGAGGCGATCGCGTCGTTCCGCAAGATTGGCTGGCGCATCCGCGCGACGGCGGAGTGTCGGCGAAATTTGTCGATTACGTTCGGCCGATCGTCGGCAAGCTCATTGATTATGCGATTCCATTGAAGGACACCCTATGACGGCGGCTGCGAAGAACACTGAAATTGGCGTGCTCGTGATCGGACGCAAGCGTCCGGGTTTCGATCAGCAATGGAACGAAATCATGCGCGGGAAGAGTCTTGAGGGACTTAAGGCGCTCGGCTACACCGCCGTCGGCGCCGAATCGCCGGTCATCGACGATCAAACGATCCGCGCGGCCCTCACCCGCATTCGCGATCGAAATTGCCGCGCGCTCGTCGTGCTTCAACCGTCTCTCGGCGCTGGCCAACTCGCCTTCACCGTGATGCAGGAATGGCCGGGGCCGGTGATCCTCTGGGCGACACCCGAACGCCCCACCGGCGAAAAGGTCAGCTCCTGTTCGCTCGTCGCGCAGCATCTCTGGTGTGCCTCGATGCGGCAATCGAACCATCCGTTCGAGTTCGTCTACGGCGATCCGGATAGCAAAGACGTGCGCGATTCGTTGCGGGATGCGATCGCAATGAGCCACGCGGCGATGAAACTAAAGCACGCGAAGGTCGGCGTGGTCGGCGCGCAAGCCCCGGGCTTCATCCCGATGGCGTCGGATCCGTTCACGCTGCGACAGAAGCTCGGCGCGCAACTGCACAGCCTCAGTTTGATTCAATTCGTCGATCGCGTGCGCGCCATCGAGCAAGGCGAAGTGGATCAAGATCTGCAAAAGGTGCGCGACCTCAAGCTTCCGCTGAATGGTGTGTCGGCCGAAGACCTCACGATCCAGAGCCGCACGTATCTCGCGATGAAGCAACTGATCGAAGAGGAGCAGCTCGATGCCCTCGCGATGCAGGAATGGCCGGAGTTGCCGAACGTGCTCGGCCAGTGGCCTTACCTTGCGATGTCGCGCCTGCAGGACGATGGCTTCCCGCTTTCGATGGAAGGAGACGTCGATGCCGCCATCACGCTTCTGCTCGCCTACGAAATCGGTACCGGCAAGGGCTTCATCACCGACTGGCTCGAGCACGACGCGCAGACCATCACTTTCTGGCACGCGGGCATCGCGCCCATCTCGATGCTGAATAAGCCCTCGCTCGGCCAGCACTTCAACATCGCCAAGCCCATGGTCGTGGACGGAAACCTGCGCGAAAATCAGCCGATGACGATGGCGCGCCTCTGGCGCTGCGACGACCGCTATCACGCGACCGCGTTTCAAGCGAAGAGCATCCCTTCACCACGCCAGCTCACAGGGAACATCGTGACGCTGAAGCTCGATGACGCGTCAGTGTATCAGCGATTCGACACGCTCCTGCACGCGGGGATGCCCCACCATCCGGTTCTCTTCGTCGGCCATCACGCCGAACGATTCTTCCGCCTCGCGCGATTGCTGAACGTGAATTGGGTGAACAGCGGTCAACGTGTCATGTAGCACGATGTAGGGTCCGCTTCAGCGGACCGGGTATTTGCTTTTCGAACGAAGAGTAAACGGTCCGCTGAAGCGGACCCTACTTGAGCGCTTTCAGATCGTGATAAAAGCGCATCGCTCCTTCATGCGGTGTGAGCTTCTGGTAGATCACTTCCTGCAGATATTCCATCCCCGGCCCCGCGAGCCATTTGTCCACCGTCGCCTGAAACTCCGCAGCCTGGGCCACTTCCTCCTTCGGCGCTTCCGGCGCGATCGGAATGCCGGAATCCATCACCTCGTTGTAAAACTGCACCCATTTGTCGTCGCTGTGCATCAGCTCGGGATAGATCTCACCAAATACTTTCGGATCCGGCGGAAGGTGACGAAAGCTGCGGATCTGCGATCGCGCGAGATGCACCGGATGCGTGAGAAAGAGCGCCACGCGCATCGCGTTCTCCGTGTGCGCATCGCCTTTGTACGGAATCTGCTTCAGCACGGAGAAGCCCATTACGCCCGCCCGCGGCGCCGGACGATCGCCGGCTTTAGCGGTGGGCATCCAGATGCACGTGAGGTCCGGCAGTTCGGGTTGATGCACGCCCATCGCCTCGTTCGCTTCCCAGATATCGTGCCGCAAACGCGGAACCCACGGCGTTTCGCCGAACGTCATACCGAGCCGGCGATGAATCGTGATCTCGTCGATGATCTCCGGGAACGTCATGCCGAGGTACGCCGGGTTCCATGACTTGTCGACGTTGATCAGATCATTGAAGAGCGCGAAGGCCTGCTCGATGTGATTTTCGGTCAGGCTTGGATGGACGATCCAGCGCTTCGTCTTCTGGTCGTACGCGAGCAACCCGTCCTTCGCGATCTCTTTGCCCCAGATCCCGGGGCCGAATTCGTCCATGAACAAATGCTGCAGATGCACGAGCGCCGCGCCGAACCCCCATGTATCCGGCTTGCCATCGCCGTCGGTGTCGCGCGTCATCTTCCGTGCCGCTTCGCGAAACTGGTCGATCGTCCAGCCGTTTTTGCGGATCTGCTCGTCATCGAAGCCCGCGTTTCGCAGCATCTCGTTGTTCGCAAGAATGAATCCACCATAGGCGTATCGCCAGATCGGAAAGATCGTCGGATGACCGTTGCGCAGAACGCTCTTCTGCACAATGTCGCCCATGTCTTTCAGGCGCTCATTGCTGAAAAACTTCTCCGGAATTGGCACCGCCAGATCGCTCGCCTTTCCGCTGTACTGCAACGACTCGAGCGTCTGCAATCCGCCGAAGCACACATCCGGCGGCTGGCCGGATGCGATCGCGACCCGCAGCTTGCTGTCATATCCCGCGTGACTCAGCACCGACATCTTCATGCGCACGTTCGGCTCGATCGAATTCCACAGATCCGCCAGCTCGTAGTAATACGATTCGTCCGGCGAGCCGAGAAGCTCGTTTACCCAGACGGTGACGGTGTCGGTCTGCGCAGGAGTTGCGCCAGCCGACGATTGCACATGCGGCGACGCGAGACGCGTCCAAAACCAGAGCCAGCTTAGCGCCAGCGCGATAGCGAGAATTGCGATCGTCAACTTTCGCATGATTCGTTTTCTACCTTTGTAGGGTGCGCTTCAGCGCACCGGTTATTCTTCGTGCGCGTTAACAAATTAACGGGTGCGCTGAAGCGCACCCTACAACGCCGGATTCATCCCTTCACCGCACCAATCGTCAGTCCCTGAATGAAGAATCGTTGCAGCGCAATAAACAGAATGACGACCGGCAGGCTGCACACAAGGGTGCCGGCCATGATCACGCCGTAATCGACTTGGCGTGTGACGCCTTGGTCCACACCCATGATCGAAATCAGTCCGACCTGGAGCGTCATCATCTCGCGCGAGTTCGTCACAAGATACGGCCAGAAATAATCGTTCCACGCGGCGACAAAGTCGAGCAGGAACATCACCGCCAGCACCGGCTTGGCCATTGGCAAAATGATGCGGAAGAAAATCGCGTCTTCCGATGCGCCATCAATCCGCGCCGCCTGCGTGAGCTCGCTCGGCAGTGTCGTCATGAACTGCTTGAACAGGAACACGCCGCCGATGCCCGCCACGCGCGGGACAATCAGCGCGAAAAACGTGTCGAACCACCCAAAGTGGAACATCATCTGATACAGCGGGATCAGCGTGACAAAGGCGGGCACCGCCATCACCGCGATGATCAGCCAGAAAATGAATCTTCGACCCGGAAACTCCATCTTCGACAGCGCATAACCGGCCATCGCACTGAAGAACAGATTCACCAGCGTCGTCGGCACCGCGATGATCAGCGTGTTCCGCAGCCACATCCAAGGCGAGCCCTGCATCAACTGAAAAAACTTCGAGAAGTTGGTCCAGGCCCAGTCGCGCGGAAACCACTTGAGGCTCGAAAGATCGAACGATGTCCCGAGATGCGTCAGGCTGCTGACGATCATCAGATACAGCGGTAAAAGCGCGAGCACCGTGTAGAAGAGCAGGATGAGAAACGATCCTGTCGTCGCGATTCGGTCGGCGGATTGTGATGTTCGCGTCGCCATCAATACTCCACATCCGTCGCAAGCCATCGGTAGCTGACGATCGACACAAACACGATCAGCCCCATGAGCACGATTGCCATCGCCGACGCCATCGCAAATTCGTTCTGGTAATAAAACGTGCGGTAGATGTGATAGTTGACGAACCACGTCGTGCGCAGCGGCCCGCCGCCGGTAATGAGCAGCGCGGGGGCGAAGATCTGAAATCCGCCGATGAGGCTCGTGACGGTCACGAAGATCGTCGTCGGTTTGATCAGCGGCCACGTCACGTTCGCGAAGGTGAGAAATCGCGACGCGCCGTCGAGCTCGGCCACTTCGTAATACGTTCGCGGGATGTTTCCCAAAGCCGCGGCGTAGACGATCACGCCAACGCCGTTGGCGCCGAGCCACGTCATCACGATGAGCACCGGCATCGCCAAGTGCGGGTCGCCGAACCAGTTCTGCATCGGCAGTCCGAGCTTGACGAGAATCTCGTTCGCGAAGCCGTCGCCGCTGTGAAAAATCCACTTGAGCACGGCCGCGCCGACGACCGGGCTGATCACGCCCGGCAAATAAAGCGCGGCTTTGAAAAACGTCTGCACCCGCGGGCGCTGCTTGAGAATCTGCATCGCGAGGAACAAGCTCATTATGATGCTGACCGGCAACGTCCCCGCGACGAAGATCAGCGTCACGCCGATCGCCTGCCACCAATACGGATCCGTGAGCAGATCACGATAATTCGCCAGCCCCACCCAATGCGTCGCCTCACCCGCGGCCAGATTGAAGTTCGTCAGGCTCTGCGCCCCTGCCTTCAGCAGCGGATAAAACAGAAACAGCGACGACCACGCCATCGCCACCGCGAGAAACAAATACCCCCAAAACCACTGCGTATGCCGGATCGCCAGCGTGCGACGCTTTGTGCGAACCAGATCAAAACCAATGAGCACCCCCGCCGGGACAACCGCCCAGAACAGCACCAGCCCGGCGAGATACCAGAGGGGATAGATCACGCGGCGAATAGTCCGTTGAATGTCATTCTGAGCGAAGCGAAGAATCTCGATCTCGAGCGCGCCATCCGACCGCGAGATCCTTCGCTTCGCTCAGGATGACGATTGCTTCGATCTCGTCAAATCACATCATCCGGTAGAAGCACCGCCGGATCGTGCGGCGGACGCGCGAGGAATTCTGCGCGTCTTGCAGGCTCAACTTTCATGGAACCGGCAAGCCGAACATGGCACCAGCTCAAGAACACCTGGGGGCCCAAAGCGCTGGATTCTTCACGAGACAGCGACCACCCGGCTTCCTCGTACGCATCGAGGAAGAGCCGCGCCAACTCGCGGTCAACTTCTGCAGGTTGTGAGAGCGACCAGATATCGCCGCCATCAATCGGTGTTTCATGCGTCGCACAGCACAACAAGATCGCAAACGCGAGGTCGTATATCCGCGGACGCGAATCACACCAGTCGAGATCGATGAATGCGCTCACGTGGCCGCCGTTGATCAAAACATTCGCCGGCTGAATGTCCCCGTGAATCAATGTGTGCGGTAACGCTTTGAACTGCGCATCGCGCAAGGCACTTCCAAAGACCTTTGTCCAATTCTCGTAAAGTTCGACCTCGTTCGGCGCGTCCGCTTTCATCTCTTTGACGAGACGAAAAAGCTCTCGCGGATCGGTTTCGCCGCGCAGGCCAAGTTTTTGCGGACTTGGTTGACGGAATTCCCGTCCCGCTCGATGAAACGACGCGAGTGCGGTCGCAAGTGCGCGAAGATCCTCGACATTGCCTTCCCGAAAGTGGCTTCCCGCAACGACGGGAAACACTTCCCAAAGCCGATCGCCCTGCTGCCAATACGTCTCGTTGTGAATCGACCTGAACGGTGCTGTGACCGGCACGCCGCGTTCTGCAAGAAACGTAAGCGCTCCGTGATCGAAGGCTAGCCGCGCGGGATCGCGATAGCCGGCGTAGCGATCGCGCACGACGTACTCGCCGTTTGTGGTTTTCAGGCGGAAGTTCTTGTTCCGCGTCCCGCCGAGCGGTTTGCAGTCGATCGGATCGCCGAGGTTGAACGCAGTGCACACCGCGATTTGTTCTTCGCGTGTCATCTACTTTCGGTTTCGATCCGCGACGCTGCGCACGATGTCGGCGGCGATTTGGCAGTGGTCTTCGGTGTATTGGTCGTTGAACGTTGAGAAACGGATGAACGTCTCGAGGAACGCCTGCGCGTTGAGACAAGTGTCGCCGGTGTAGTCGATGCGGCGCGACGCGGGTGGCTCTGAGTACGGATACGTCTGCTCGCGGGCGGCTTTGGTGAGGAACGGAAGCGCGGCGGGCATGAGGTAATAGCGGCCGGTGCCGGCGCCGGCGATGCCCGCCTCTTCGACCTGCTTCGCGAAGTCGTCGACGCTGATCTTGAACTGCTTCGGGTCGATGTTGAAACCGGCCATCCAGCAGGAGTAGACGTCCTGATACGAAGGAATCGCCAGCGGCGTAATGCCGGGGATTTCCGCGAACTTTTTGTAGAGCACGCGGATCATACGATCGCGTTTCGCGACGTTTTCGTCGGCGACTTCGAGCTGCGCGAGCGTGATGGCGGCGGTGCACATCGGCATGCGATACGGATAGCCGGGCGCGACGTGAATACGGCCGAAATTCGCCCGCATCTCACCCGCGCGGCTATGGCCCATCAGGCGAGCGCTCTCCGCGAGCGCGTCGTTGTTGGTGATGATGCAGCCGCCCATGTCGGCGCCGACGGTTTTTTCCGAATCGAACGAGAACGCGGCGGCGTCTCCAATCGAGCCCGCGAGGCGACCTTTGTATTTCGAGAACGTCGCCTGGCAGGCATCTTCGATGAGCGTGATGCCCCGTTTCTTCGCGAGCGCCACGATCGGATCCATATCGCACATCAGGCCGGTCTTGTGCACGACGACAATCGCGCGTGTGCGGTCGGTCAGCGCCGCTTCGATCGTGCGCGCGTCGACATTCACCGAACCGGGCGCGGTGTCGGCGAAGACGGGAATCAGGTTTTCGCGAACGAAGCCGAGCACGGTGCCGTAATCGGTGATCGACGAGAAGACGACTTCATCCCCGGGTGCGAATCTCAAAGCGGCCGCGAGGACGCTGAGCGCGGCGGTGCATCCGGGCGTGCCGATGCAGTGCTTTACGCCCATGCGCTGGGCAAACCAGCGCTCGAAGCGATCGGGCATGTCGCTCGTGAGCCCGCTGTCGACGACCTCCTGCACATACTTCAGCGCATTCGGTCCCATCCTGCGCGGGACCGGCAGCGGAAGTTTGCCTTTGAATTCTTTTTGGGCGGCCGCGCCGAATTTCGCGCGTGATGCAGTCATGGTTACATCCTTTGCTGAACAACGAACCCGCGGAGCTGCGCTCCGCCGCTAACTAAGCCGAACGACCGTTGTCACGTCATTTAGCGGCGGAGCGCAGCTCCGCGGGTTCTCGCTAAATCTCACCCTTCCTCGGCTTCACCAACTCACCATACAACTCCGGCCGGCGCGTTTTGAAAATCGTTTTCCGCATCGTCGGATATTCTTCGAGCATTTTGCCCTGATACCACATCGGATAGGTTTGATCGAGATCGACCTGCGCGATGGCGACGCCTTCGAAATGTCCGGTATCTCCGCGCGTGCGACCCATCGGATCGATGATGCGGCTGCGGCCATAATGCTTGCCCGCAAGATACGGCATCTGGATGAAATGGGCGGCGACGAAATATACCTGGTTGTCGATCGCCCGGGCGTTGACGAGCGACTCGATCAAATCGCCGGTGTAATCCATGGCGGCGCTCGGCCAGAAGATGATCTCAGCGCCTTTTAGCGCGAGCGTCGTGTACAGCTCGGGGTAATGAATGTCCATGCACGTCGTGATGCCGATCGTGCCGAAGTCGGTCTTGAAAACGGGGATGTCGTCACCCGGAAGCGTGCGCTCGCCTTCGTTGAAGTTCGGCAGGCAGAGATGCGTCTTGTAATAGCGACCGATGATCTTGCCGCCACGATCGAGAACGACGGCGGAGTTGTAATGCTTCCCGGCCTCGGCCTTCTCGAGCAGCGGAACTATCAAGTACATCTTGTACTTCGCGGCGAGCGTCGCAAATGCATCGGTGCCAGGGCCGGGCACCGGCTCGGCGGCGAACTTTCCGTCGGCGATCGGCGCACAGGAAAACTCGGGCAGACAGACGATGTCGGCCCCCGCTTCGCCCGCTTGCTCGACGAGCTTCAGCGCCCGGGGACGTGAAGTCACTCCAGGGTTGTATTCAACCGAGCACGCGGCGATTCGCACGAGGCGAGGCATTTTCTTACTCCAATTCAATCGATGCGGATTTTGCGAGGTTGTGAAGAGACTTCGACGTTTGCCAGCGCGCGATCATTTTTGCGGGCGATCGTCACCGGCTTGCCATCGAAATGCACAGTCTTTGTTTTTAAGGGCAATTCCAACGTCACAATGCGGCGTCGCACCTGAGCCGGAAGATCAGGCGCACTGATTTCGTATTCGCCATTTCCCTTCGGCTCGATCTTCGCGTGTCGTCGCGCATATCGATAATCCACGGCGTCTTCGACACGGGCGAGCCAGACTTCGTCGCCGCCTTCGCTCACGACGGTTTCAATCCGCTCGCGCAAATGCGCTTCAGAGCAGTCCTTGTTCGGATGCACCGCCTTTTCCAGCGGACAGTGGCAGTAATCAATGATCCAGCCGTTGTCGCGCTTCGCCAGTGCGATGTTACGGAAGGGATCGAACGCGCTGAAGAACGGCCCGTAGCCTTGCTCGTGAAGAAATGTGCGGTTCATCCAAAGCAGATCGTCGTCGTCCGGGCGATTGAGCGCATCGGTGATGCTCATCGCGCCGAGGTACCCGAACTTTTTGCACGCCGCGAGTGCGCCGGGGTTCATATTGGTGTTGTCACCGCAGGAACAGTACACCGTGATCGCTTCGCCGATCGCGTCTTCGAGAACTTCCTTCGCCTTGCCGAGCTCGAGATCCGCGGTCTCAGCGTTTACTCCCAGATGCGACCACGAATGGTTTCCGACGCCCCATCCCATCGCCAGCATCTCGCGCATTTGCGGGCCGGACATGTGGTGAAACCCGTTGTACGACGACTGCCCGATCTGCCGCACGACACCGAGATGTCCCGCGACGGCTTCGATATGTCCGGGCACTTTATGCTCCGCCAGAATCGGGACGGCGAAGCGATGCAGCTCGACGAGCGCTTCATCGAAGGTGATCGAGTAAACCCAACGCTTGCCGTTGAGCCAGGGTGTAATGGAAATGGTGCTATTCATAATGTGAGATCGCGAACTGCGACCGCGGCGATAAAGTCGCCCGGTTCGTCGATGCTAACGGACCACGCGGGCGTGGCAAGGGCTTGCGCGACCGCCGCCGGATTGTCCAGAGCACCGAGGCCCAGTCCATGTGCCTTCAGCCTCGCTTCCTGAAGCGTCCAGTGCTGAAAGAACCGATGCTTGCGCGCGGGAGCCGAAAGCCCCGCAATTTCCTGCACGATTTCGCGCGAAAACACGCGTTTCGCAAGCGCGAATAGATCATCCAGTTCCCGCACTTCTTCGATATCCACGCCAATGGGTTGATCGGCGATCGCCACGATCATTACCCCGCCGCTATGGCTGATGTTGAAATGCAACGGTTGGTCCACAGGATTCGCGAGCATCGGCTTGCCGAATTCGCCACAGGTGAAACGAATCTCGCGCGGATTGATGTGCAGCTGCTCCGACAGCAGACTGCGGAGCGCGGATCGGCTGCGAATGAAACGCAAGCGATGAAGTTGGTTGTGAAATCGATCCGCCCGCGATCGCTCGTCTTCCGACAGGTGCGCCATGCACGCAGCCAGGGCATCGCGATCGTCGTCGAGTGATGTCATCCAGAGGCGCACGAGGCATCGCTCGTCCGGCCGAAAGATGGCGAAAGGTTGGTCAAGCGCAAGACTCGCGGTCACGTCATCACCTCGTCGCGCTTCGCTGGAGACATTGTTTGATTTGCTGCGCCAGCTCGTTGAGATTCGCCGGATCGAAGATCGTCGAATGCGTCGCGGAGACGTTGTAAACGGTGATCTCCCCGCCGACCAATCCGCTCCACCCGTTTAAATAGTCGGCAACGGAAAAATCCATCCACCGGTCGCGCTGGATCGCACAGAAGAGGACGATGTCGCCGGGATACTTCGGTGGTCGGTAACTTCGATAAGCGTCACTGCACGCCGCGCGCAGCGCGTCGGCCGGGTGCGGCGCGATCGGTTCGGGTCTTTTGATGAGCGTACGAATTCGCTGACGAATGCGCTGCGCGACGAGCCCCAAGTGCCGGCGCGCGCCGCCTGGGCCGTCGAGTAGAAGATGACCCACATGTACCGGCAAACGCCGCAACGGCGATTTGGCGCGAACCACGCCCGGCGGGAACGAATCGAACAGCGCGACCAGATCCACCTGATGTCCAGCGGCGACGAGCTGCTGTGCCATCTCGTACGCGAGCGTCCCTCCAAACGAATACCCCGCGAGAAGATATGGCCCGCGCGGTTGCACGCGCCGCATCTGTTCGATCATGCGCGCGGCGATGTCGTGCATGTTCGGCGCTATGTCAGGCGACGGCGCGACTTCTGTGAATTGCAGACCGTAAATCGGCCGCTCTTCACCCAGCCATTCCGCAAGCTCACGAAAGACCAACGCGTGCCCTTCCGCGCCGGGCGCGAGGAAGAGCGGCACGCCTTCACCTTTCGGCTGCATCGGTAACACGTGTTCCGGGCCGATTCCTGCGTGCACTGTATGGTCGCCCGCATCGAGGAGCATCCCCAGCTTCGCGATCGTCGGCGCCGCGAAGAACATGCCTACCGGAAGCTTTTGCCCGAGTTCCTTCTGAATCCGAGACAACGCGCGTACGACGAGAAACGAATTACCGCCAAGCTCGAAGAAGTCGTCGTCGATCTGAATCGTCCCAGTGTGCAACACATCGCGCCAAATCCGAATCAGTTTCTCTTCCGTCTCAGTTGGCGCACGGTTGACACTGCGATCGCTGATCGCTTGATCAACTGCGGCAACCGACCGCGGCAATGGAATTGAAACGCCCAATGCATTCAGATTGCGATCGGGATTCGTCACAACCGCATCTACCAGCGATTCAAATCGCCGGGCGAGCCTCTGAATGGTCGCCCGATTGAAAAGATGGGTGTTGTATTCCAGCCATCCTTCGACTCCGCCGTCCACTTCGTCGAGCAGGATGCCGAGGTCGCACTTCGCCCCGCCACCAAATGCGGGCATCACTTCGCAGCGAATCCCCGGCAACCGAAGTTGCGGCGGACCTTCCGCCAGATGAACGAACATCACGTTCGCCCACGGCGTGTGGCTCGCGGTGCGCGGTGGGCGCAGTCGCTCGATCAGCGTTTCGAACGGCAGTTCCTGGTGCTCCCACGCATCGAGCGTCACACGCCGTACATCGCGCAGCGCCTCGCGGAACGTCGCCGGATGCGAAAGTTTCGTGCGCAGCGGCAGCATGTTGAGAAAATAGCCAATCTGACCCTGGACATCTGGCCGCTGCCGATTGGCGCTGGGTGATGCGATCACGAGATCGTTCGCGCCTGTCCACTCCATGAGCAGCAGATTGAACGCGGTCAGCAGCATCATGAAAGCCGTCGCGCGCTCCGCGTTCGCGAGCCGATGCAGTTTCTCGACGAGCCGTGAGGGCAGGCGCACGCTTTCGCGCGCGCCGGCAAATGTCTGGATCGCGGGACGCGGGCGATCTGTCGGCAACGCGAGCAACGTCGGCGCGCCGGCGAGCTGTGCTTTCCAGTATTCGAATTGCTTTTGCGCATCGTCGGTCTCCATCCATCGGCGAAGCGACGCGGTGAAATCAGGATATCGCCCAGACACCGGCGGCAATGACTCCGTGCCGTCGTAAAAGCGACTGATCTCGTCGAAGAGAATGCGAAGCGACCAATCGTCAATCGCAATGTGATGAATCGAAACCGAAAGCACGAACTGGCGATCCTCGATCTGCACGAGCTTCGCGCGGAGGAGCGGCAGATGCTCGAGATCGAACGGCGTTTCGCATTCGACACGGAGAATCCGCGCAAGCTCCGCCTCGCGCGCCGCGGGGGGCATGGCCCGGCAGTCGATCACCGGAACGCTCACATGCAGTCCATCCGACGGAGCGGAGGCCACCCGCGGGTTTCCGTCCACCATCGGGAAATAGGTGCGCAGCATTTCGTGCCGGATGATCACGCGATTCAGCGCCGATTCGAGCCGCGACGGATCGAGCGGGCCGAACAGTCGCCGGGCGACCGTGACGTTGTAGATGCCCGACTCCTCGGCGCGGTGATGTTCGAACCAGGTGGTTCGCTGCGCGGGCGAAAGCTCGTGATCCGCTTGGATTCGTTCGCCGGGCGAGATCGGCAGACGGGAACTTGGCCGCGATTCAATGAACGTTGCCAGATCGTCGATGGTCGGATGTTCGAACATCGCGCGCAGCGGCACAGAAATGTTCAGCGACTCCTGCAACCGCGCGATCACACTGACCGCGCGCAAGCTATGCCCGCCGATCTCGAAGAAGTTGTCGTGCGCACCCACTCGATCCACACGCAGCGCGCTGCACCAGATCGCAGCCAGCTGTTGCTGCAATTGTGTCGACGGCTCGATCGAGTCTTGTGACTCAACTGCGCACGGCGTTTGTCCATTTTTTAACGCCGCTCGATCAACCTTTCCGCTCGGGTTGAGCGGCATCGCATCGAGGAAGACGAACGAACCGGGCACCATGTGCGAGGGCACCAGCATCGCCATGTGATGCCGAAGCTCCTGAATCTCAGGTCGCGAATCCTTCGTCGTCAGATATGCGATGAGGCGGCGATCCCCGCCTTCGCCATCCGTTGTCGCACAACATTGTCGCACCGCCGGATGTAGCGACAGCACCGATTCGACTTCGCCCAGCTCCACGCGAAACCCGCGGATCTTGATCTGGTGGTCGATTCTCGAAATGAACTGGATGTTGCCGTCGTGGCGAAAGCGGCAAAGATCGCCCGTGCGGTAGAGTCGCGAGCCGGCCGGCCCGAAAGGGTCGGCGATGAAACGCTCGGCCGTCAGTTCCGGCCGATCGAGATAACCGCGCGCGACTTTGATTCCGCCGAGGTACAACTCGCCAAGGGCGCCGACCGGCACGGGCTGCTGATGTTCGTCGAGAATATAGGCGCGTCCCCCGCCGATGGGTTTGCCGATTGGCGGCGGGCCCTCTTCGTCACATCCAACCCTGTGACCGAGGGAAACGACGGTGTCTTCGGTCGGGCCGTACAGGTTGTAAACCGCCTCAACGCCCGGGAGTTCATGCGCGCGGCGCGCGAGCGTTTCCGGCACCGCTTCGCCGCCGAGCGCGATGCCGATCAGATTTCCCGGAACCATGTTCGCGTGAAGCATCTCCGCGAAGACGGAGGGAACCAGGAATGCAAACGTTGCCTCGTCGGCCGCGGGACAATCGGCAAGTTGTAGAGCGCCGGTTGCGAAGATAAGCGCGCCGCCGCGGGTGAGCGAAAGAAAGATCTCAAACACCGACAGGTCAAAGCAGACCGACGCGACGCCGAGCATCGCGCGCGTTTCGCGATCGGAGAAATAATCTTTTGCCCACCGCGCCAGTGACGCCGGCGCGCGGTGTTCGATCGCGACACCCTTCGGACGGCCGGTCGAACCCGACGTGTAGATGACGTAGGCCAGATGATTCGGCTGCGAAACACGCGGCGGATCATCGATCGGCTCGCGCGCGATCGCGGCGGCGTCACGCTCGACACAAATTACCTTCCCCTGAAACGACACGGATCCAAGCAGCGATTCCTGCGTGACGAGGACGGCGGCTTTCGAATCCTCCAGCATGAACGCGAGGCGTTGCGCGGGATATTCCGGATCGAGCGGCACATACGCCCCGCCGCTCTTGAGCACACCCAGTATCGCGATGATGAGATGAGATGTCCGCGCGAGACAAATGCCGACGCGCGATTCAGGTCCCACGCCAATCGCCCGCAAATGATGGGCAAACTGATTGACGCGACGATTCAGCTCCGCGTATGTCAGCCGCTCGTTTCCGACGATTAGCGCCATCGCGTCGGGAGTGCGGCGAGCCTGATCCTCGAACATCTCGTGAACGGCGCGATCGGGCGGTGCGTCGATCGCGTGGTGATTCCACTCAAACAGGAGTTCATCCCGTCGGCGCGCCGAGAGTATCGGCAATTCACTCGCGGCCGAGTCCGGTGACCGGACGATGGATTCGACGAGCGTGAGGAAGTTCTCGCTCATTCGCTCGATTGTCCCCGGCTCGAACAAATCGCTGCAGTATTCAAACGCGGAGGTGAATTCATCTGGGCTGGGGGTGATTGTCAGCGTCAGATCGAAGCGCGAGGTTCCGAGATCGATGTCCTGGACTGTCGCGCTGATGCCGTTCGCGTTCATCGGCGGCGCGGGAAGGTTGTAATAGTTGAACAGCACCTGAAACAGCGGCGCGCGGCTCGGATCCCGCGGCGCGCGAACCGCGTCAACCAGTTGATCAAATGGCAGATCCTGATGTGTCATCACGCCCAGCATTGTGCTGCGCGCGGCATCGACGATTTCGCGGAAGGACATCTCGCCGCGAATGCGGGATCGAACCGGCAGAACGTTCACGAATAAGCCGATCATCGATTCGAGTGCGACTCGATTGCGCGTCGCGACAGCGGTGCCAAGAACCGCATCTTCCTGGCCCGTGTATCGGAAAAGGAACACCTCAAACGCGGCGAGCGTCACGGTGAAGAGCGTAGCACCTCGCGATTGCGCGAAGGCGGCGAGGGGTTGCGTCAGCTCACGCGGCACTCGAATTCGATGCACGGAGCCGCGAGTGCTCTGCACCGCGGGGCGCGGATGATCAGAATTCAATTCGAACGGAGCTGGCAGCGGTGAAAGTTCGTTGTGCCAGTAGTCGATCTGCGCGGCAAACGCAGCAGTCTTAGCGCTTTGTTCGGAGGCGTAGTCGAAATAGCAAGACGGGCTCGATTCGGTTTTCGGTTCCCCGCCGAGCGACTGAAGCAGTTCGCGAACGAACAGTCGCAGCGACCAGCGGTCCGATACGATGTGATGGACGACGTAGACGAGTACATGATCGACATCGCTCAGCGTCAACAGACGAAATCGCGCGAGTGGACCGGTCGAGAGGTCGAAGGATTCGCGAGCGGTTTCGATGCTCAGCCGCCGCACTTCGGCTTCGCGATCGCCGCCGAAATTCGTGAGATCGACGAAAGGCAGTGCAACTTGCATCGACCCGGCGACGTGAATGATCGGAGTTCCGTCGCGATGCGCGAAGTGGCTTCGCAACGCGTCGTGACGATCGACGACGTTCTGCAGACCCTCGCACACGTTTTCGGCGCTCAGCCGGCCGGTCAGGTGAATCGCGTGGGCATTGCTGTAAGCGAGCGATCGTGGGTGAAGTTGGTTGAGGAACCAGAGGCGGCGCTGGGCGAACGAGGCGCGAACCGCTTCACCCTTGTCCGAAGAAGTCGGACTCCGTTCGAGATTGGTAACATTCGCGTCGATCGCACAGGCCATTTCGGCGATCGTCGGCGATTGGAAGAGCAGCACCAGCGGCACATCGCGACCGATTTGTTCCTGGACGCGCGCGACGACCTGCGTGGCGAGGATCGAATCTCCGCCAACATCAAAGAAACGGGCGCCCGTCGAGATCGAATCGAGCTTCAGGACCGATCGCCAGATTGCGGCGACGTTTTTTTCCGTCTCGGTTATCGGCTCGACGTGCACCGGCTTAGGTTTCGGTGCTTCGCCATTAAGGCCCAAACGTTTTGCGAGACCGATGCGCTGCGGTTTGCCGGTCGGGCCTTTTGGGATCGCGTCGCGAATCAAAATGCGTCGCGGAACTTTGAATTCCGCGAGTTTTCCCGCGGCAAAAGTGGTCAGTTCGGCTTCGGTTGTCTGCGCGCTTGGTCGAAGCACGACGACCGCGGCGACTTCTTCGCCCACGCGCGGATCGGGCCATGCGAAGGTGAGCGCTTCGGCGACCGCGGGATGTTGAAGGAGCAGCTCATCCACCTCGCGCGGCGAAATTTTTTCTCCGCCGCGGTTGATGATCTCTTTGATTCGGCCCGAAAGGTGCAGGTAGCCGTCGTGATCGAAGTGGCCAACGTCGCCAGTGTGGAACCAGCCGTTGGTGAAGGCTTCCGCATTCGCCTGCGGGTTTGCTTCGTACCCGCGTGTGACATTTTCGCCGTGGATGACGACTTCGCCGGACTGACCGCGCGGGAGCAGCTCGCCGCGGTCGTTCATGATCGCGACCTCCGGCCCCGCGGGCAGGCCGACGGAGCCGAACTTTCTCTCCGCCGGCGGGAGCGGGTTGCTGGACATCTGATGCGACGCCTCGGTCATGCCGTAGGCTTCGATCACCGATACACCAAAGCGCTCTTCGAGTCCGTGCGCGACGACGGGCGGAAGCGGCGAGGAACACGATCGAATGAATCGAAGCCGCGACTGCGCGCGATCGAAGTTCGCCGCCTCCGGCCGCGCGAGAATCGCCTGATGCATCGTCGGCACGGCGGTGTACCACGTCGGCTGATATCGTTCGAGCCACCCGAAGAATTCGGTCGAGATGAAACCGGGGCAACACACCACGCTGCCGCCGGCGCGCAGGGATGAGAGCAGCGCGGCGATGAGGCCGTGGATGTGAAAAAGCGGCATGATGTTCAGGCAGCAGTCATCCGGCGTGAGCTTGAGCCAGTCGCTGATGTTCCGCGCCGACGCGCAAAGGTTCGCCTGCGAAAGCGGCACGATCTTCGGCCGCGAGGTCGTGCCGGAGGTGTGCAGGAGCAACGCGACGTCGTCCGGCTGCGGCAGGTCGTGATCATGCGAAGCAGCTTGGGCATCGATTGGATCTGAGACGATCGCGATCTGTCGAGCTAGGGCGCGAGGGACGACGACGTGCTCGGGATCCGCGACGATCACCGCCTTGGGCCGTAGATCATCCAGATAAAACTCGAATTCGTTCGGGCGATAGAGCGGATTGAGCGGCGCAGCGGTCGCGGTCGATGCGACGCCGAGAAAGGCGATCGCCGCGTCGATTCCGTTCGGCAAAACGATCGCGACGCGATCGCCGCGCTTTACACCTTCGGCCTGCAACTGCGCGCGGAACGAATCCAAGCAACGGAGCAATTGCTGATATGTGAGCGATTTTCCGCCCGTCGAGCGCAGGGCGACTGCATCGGGGCGCACCTCCGCGGACGACCTCAACAGTTCCAAGATTGTTTTCGGGCCCTGCACAAGTTCTCCCGCCACCCGTGCAAGTTATACCATCATCCCACGACGTTGCCGCAGCGTTGGCGGGTGAGGTCCATCAACGTCTGGTGTGTGCCGACGTCTTCGGGATTCAGCGGCGTGCGCTGAATATACGTGCCGTCGGGTTTCAGATCCCAGGCCTGGCGATGATCGCGCAACAGGATTTGCAAAATTTCCCAGCAGCGTTCGCGGAGTGGTCGCGCCTCGATGGGGACGACCACTTCGACGCGGCCCATCAGATTGCGATACATCCAGTCGGTCGAACCGATATACATCGCGCCGTCGAGCGGATCGGCGGCGCCGTTCTGGAAGTAGAAGATGCGCGAGTGCTCGAGGAATCGGCCGATGACCGAGACGACATGGATGCGTTCGGATTTTCCGGGCACGCCCGGCTTGATGCAGCACAGCCCACGGACGATGAGGTCGATGTTCACGCCGGCGGATGAGGCCTCGTAGAGCTTGGCGATCATCTTGCGGTCTTCGAGGCTGTTCATCTTGGCGATGATGCGCGCGGGGCGGCCGGCTTTGGCGTGGGCGATCTCGCGATCGATCAACTCCATGAATTGCCGCCGCATGTTCACGGGCGCGACGAGCAGCTTGCGGTAATCCTTCTTGATCGAGCGACCGGTGAGGTAGTGGAAGAGTTCAACAAGATCGCCGGTGATGTCGGGATCGGTCGTGAAGAGGCCGAGGTCCGTGTAAAGTCGCGCGGTGATCGCGTGGTAGTTGCCTGTGCCGATGTGCGCATAACACCGGATGCCGTCGGCGTCCTGGCGCACAACGAGCGTGACCTTCGAGTGCGTCTTGAGATCAACGAGGCCATACACGACGTGCACGCCGGCCTTTTCGAGGGCGCGCGTGAGCGTGATGTTGCGCTGTTCGTCGAAGCGTGCTTTGAGCTCGACGAGACACACGACTTGTTTGCCCGCCTCGGCGGCGCGGATCAATGTGCGAATGAAGGGGCTTTCATCGCCCGTGCGATAGAGCGTCATCTTGATCGCGAGGACTTTCGGATCGTTCGCGGCGGCGGTGACGAAGCGCTCGACGCTGGCGTGAAAGCTCTCATAGGGATGATGCACCAGCAGATCGCCGGCGCGGATCGTATTGAAAATGTCAGCATCCGCATCTGCGAGAGCAACCGGCACGCACGGCACCCACGGCGCGTAGGACAATTTTGGAATCTTGAGGTCCACGACCGGACTGAGATCGGTGAATTTCAGGCCGAGCGGAACCTCGTAGAAGTCATACGGCATCAATTTCATCTCTTCGATGAGCAGCGCGCGGATCTCGGGGTGAAAATCCGCGTCATGCTCGACGCGCACAACCGGCGCGAAACGCCGCTGCCGCAGTTCCTCTTCGACGGATTGGCGAAGGTCCTCCGGCTCATCCTCGTCTTCGACTTCGGGCTCGGCGCTGCGCGTGACCCGAAAGAAAGTCACGTCGACGATGCGCATGTCGAGGAAGAGGTCGTCGAGATTGTTGCGGATCAGGTCATACAGGCTGAGGAAACGAATGCGGTCGGCGCTCTCGCCGGACTTGAGGCGGATCCAACTCGGCAGCATCTCGGGGATCTTGATGCGGGCGAAGAGATTTTCCGATCGCTCCGGATGCTGCAGGATCACCGCGAGCGAAACGGAAAGGTTTGAGATAAATGGGAATGGATGTCCGGGATCGACCGCGAGCGGGGTCAGGATGGGGAAGACCGTAGCGCGGAAGTAATGTTCGGCCTCGGCGCGCTCTGCGTCGGTCAGATTCGCCCACTCGACGAACTCGATCCCGTTTTCGCGCAAGGCGGGGCGGATCTGCTGCCGAAAGCAGTTCGCCTGCTGTTCGAGGAGATTCATGACCTCGTCACGAACCAGCTTGAGCTGCTGCTCGGGCATCAGTCCGTCGCGCGTGGGCGAAGTCGGCTTGCTGTCGAGGAGCCCGCCGAGGGCTCCGACGCGTTTCATGAAAAACTCGTCGAGATTTGTGTTGAAGATATTGTAGAATCGAACGCGTTCGAGCAGTGGCGTGCGAGAATCCATCGCCTCGTGCAGCACGCGGCGGTTGAACTGCAACCAGCTCAGGTCTCGATTGATGAATTCGCCCGGCACCAGCTCTTCCTGGAGCTCGGCGACGGAAACTTCTGAAGAATTGGTCGGGGTTGAGGGAGGCACTACATCATCATTTCCAAAGACGCCAGCGAGCTATAGTTGATCCTGCTATTGAATGCTAAGAGTGTCAAGCTGGGCGGGCGAGGACTTAACAAAGTCTGAATAATTGGCGTGGAAATGGGGGAAAATTGTTGAACGAGCGTGCACGAGTGGTGTTCGAGCGGGTGCATCGATCTAATGGATGAGCTTATGCCGACCAAGCGCACGGCTGCGCCAAATCTCGCGACGTTTCTCGATTCGTGGGTGGAAGAGCTTCGTCGGCTTGCGCCCAAGGCGCTGCGAGCTTCCGATTCGACCGCAATTCATCATGCGCGCGTGACGACGCGCCGGTTGAAAGCGGCGGTGGATCTGCTGCAGCCGATTCTTCCCCAAGAGACCCTCGAAGATTTCGCGGGTGTGCTCAAGAAGCTTCGGCGGGCGCTAGGTCCGCTACGCGACAGTCAGGTAATGGCCGGGCATCTCGAATCGTACAAGCGCAGCGCGAAGCTCGCGCCCGCCGCCGATTGGTTTTTGAAGTTGCTTGAAACGAGGCGGAAAGAATTGGAGCGCAAGGCGGCGCGCAAGGCACCGGTGAACGAGGTGCTCAAAGACCTGGGCGCGTGGTGGGCGATGGAGCAGGAGCTTCGCGGCGCGGCACAGGCGAGCGGTTCGCTTGTGAAGCGAATCGTACCAAAACGACTTGAGTCATTTGTTCAACGTGCGAATCACCTCGCGGAGCTTCGAACGACCGATCCGTCGCAGCAGCATGACGACGTTCATGCGCTGCGGATCGACGGAAAGGTATTGCGCTACACAATGGAGATGGCCGTGCCCGCGGGGTTTGACATCCCTGCCCCACTGTTCAAAGCGTTTAAAAAGCTGCAGGAGGCCCTCGGTCTTTGGCACGATTACGTCGTGCTGGGCGAAGAGGTGCTGCGGGCCGCGCTCGATACGGAACTTCCTCTTCACGATCCGTCGCTTTACGGCGATGTGCTGATGCTGGCGAATCGATGCTGGCGAGACAGCGAAACGCAGCTGAACAAATTCGCGAAATTGTGGAAGAGCGGCGGCGGTGAGATTCAAGCGGAAATACTGAAGCATCTCGATCTCGCGGCTAAGGAAGAGCCGGCGATCAAAGTAACGACGTTTCCAATCGTTCGCGGGGCGACGGTGAACTCATGAACCTGTACCTCGTTCGACACGCCGAGGCCGCGGACAAGGAAGTCGATCCGGAGCGGAAGCTCACCGAAGCGGGCCAGCAGGAGGCGGAGCGCCTCGCGAAGTTGATGGCAAGCTTGCAATTGACCGCGACGGAAATCTGGCACAGCCCAAAGCCACGGGCGGCGCAGACGGCGGCGCCAATCGCGAGCGCTCTGGGATTGACGAACGCGTGTCTCGTGCGCGACGCATTGCTGCCGGACGATCCGGTGAAACCGATCGCGAAGTTTCTGAAGGATTTGCGGCAGGATGTGATCCTCGTCGGGCACGATCCGTTTCTCACGCGGCTGGCTTCAAAGCTGGTGTGCGGCCGCGCGGGAGCGAGCCTCGTCGATCTGGATAAGCCAAGCGTGCTGCATTTGACGCGTGGATCGGACGGCGAATGGCGCATCGTGCAATTGCTGTCGACATCGCGATTAAGGGCCTGTTTGCCGGAGCTTTCGGCCTCCGCTTCTGTAAATCCTTAGCGCGTTCATCACGTTTGACCAATCCGGAATTAACGAGAACCGAATAAAGTTTGCGCATCCGAACTGGAGCAAGAATGGCCCGCGCTTCGGCCTCCATCCGACAAAAGAAAACCCGAGTGCTGACGGATTCGCCCGCGGATGAGATGCGCCTGGCGGCGGTGGATGTCGGGTCGAACAGCATTCACATGATCATCGCGCAGGTGGACGGCGCGGGCGGATTGACCGTGCTGTGGCGCGCGCGGGAAATGGTGGGACTCGGGCGCAGCTCGTTTCCATCGCATCGATTGACGACCGAATCGACGCAGCGGGCGTTTCTCACGCTGCAGCGTTTCGTCACCGAGGCGAAGCGCTGGCAATGCGAAGAGATCGTCGCGGTGGCGACAAGCGCGGTGCGTGAGGCGAAGAACGGCGGGCAGTTCATCGATCGCATCCGGCGCAATCTCGGGATTCACGTGCGGGTGGTCTCGGCGAAGGAAGAGGCGCGGCTGATTTATCTCGGCGTGCGGCATGCGATGAATCTGGGGGCACGGCCGCATCTGATCGTGGATCTCGGCGGCGGAAGTGCGGAGTTCATCGTCGCCGACGCCGAGAAGGCGACGCTGCTCGAGAGTCGAAAACTCGGCGCGGCGCGCATGACGGCGCGGTTTGTGAAATCGGATCCGGTTGAAGGCAAAGAGCTCAAGGCGCTGATGGCGCATTACGACGCGGAGGTCAGCGCGGTCATGCACGATGTGCAGAAACTGAAGCCGGTGAGGATGATCGGCACGAGCGGCGCGATGGAAAACCTCGTCGCGATGTGCGCGGCGCAGGACAACGGCGGCGGAGACGAGCCGCCGGTGTTGAAGCGATCGGCATTGGAGAAGCTGTTGAATGTTCTGATCGAAAGCCGCTCGGAAGATCGCGCCGCAATGCGGGGGCTCGACGATAAGCGGCGCGATCAGATTCTCGCGGCCGCCCTTCTCGTTCAAGAAGTGTTCCGTCGATTGAATCTCGATCATCTCGAACTGTGCCGCTCGGCACTTCGCGAAGGCATCCTCTTTGATTATCTTTCGAAGCATCGGCCGGAATTGGAAATTCGTCGGCAGGTGACGAACCCGCGGCGGCGATCGATCGTCGATCTCGGGCGAAGGTGCCACTGGAATCGCGCGCATGGCGAGCAGGTCGCGTCGCTGTGCGTGCGGCTCTTTGATCAACTCAAAAGCCTGCACGGCCTGGGCCGTCAAGATCGCGAGCTGATTGAATATGGCGCGCTGCTGCATGACATCGGCTCGCTCATCGGCCGCGAAAAACACCACAAGCACAGCATGTATCTTTTGCTGCATGGCGATCTGCATCCGTTCAAGAAAAGCGAGGTGCGCACGATCGCGAACATCGCGCGGTATCACCGCAAAGCGTTTCCGTCGATGTCGCATCCGAGTTACGCCGTCCTTCCGAAGCGGCTACGGAAAACGGTGAGAGTCGGCGCCGCCCTTCTTCGACTGGCGGATGGTCTGGATCGAACGAACTGCTCCGTCGTTCGCGACGTCGCGTGCCGCATTCGCGATGACGGCATCGAAGTGCTCGTCGATGCGCCAGGTGACGCAGAACTCGAGCTCTGGTCCGCGGCGACTCGCTCGGCGCTCTTCGAGCGCGTGTTCGGTAGACCCGTCACCTTCCGGCAATTGAGTTAGGCTTTGTAGGGTGCGCTTCAGCGCGCCGGTTATTCGTTTTGCGCACACACGAAATAACCGGTGCGCTGAAGCGCACCCTACAAAACTTTACGGAGTGCGCAAAGAAAAACGATGTCCGCGCACCAGGTACGCGGACATCGTCTATGAGCAGTCCCACGGAACCGATTACGCCGCTTGGCGCATCGTCGTGAGATACAGATCTGAGGCATCGTCGGCAACGATCGTCATGCCGGCTGACGCTTGCGGCATCGACGTTACGTAGCCGTTGCTCGTCTGCGTGAGGCCGGAGACCGATCCGCCGATCACCACGAATCCGCTGGTATTCGAATACTGCAGACCGTGGTTGTTCAGGAGCGTGCAGTCCACCACGCCGCGGCTATAGGTTGTGCTGTAGCCGTCGACGTGCATGGGGGCGCCCTTCGGACGATCGACCTCGTTGTTGCGGATCATCACGTGCTGAGCGCCGTGGTAGACATTAATGCCCGCGTCGCTCACAACGTTGTCTTCGATCACGCAATAGTTCGCCCGGGCGGCCGCGTCGGTGACATCCACCGCGAGCGGGCCGTAGGCGACGTCGCCACCGGTGCACTTGTTGTCGTACACGTAGACGTAATTCGTCTTCTGCAGCGAGAGCGTTCCCTTCACGATATCCGTCGAGCTCAGCTCCATGTTGGTCAAGTCGTTGTACGCGATCAGGATTCTCGCCGAGTCGCCGGTCGCGCGCATGCAGTGCTCGTTGACCGAGTTGGCGACGTAGTTGCCGAGATACACATGATCGGTTCCGTTGATCCAGAACATGTAGCCGCGCATGCCGGTCGTGAGCGGCGCGATGTTGTCCACGCCCATCATGCCGGTCGGATCGCCGTTGCTGTTCACACCGTACTTAATGTTGAGCAGCTGGTTTCCGCGGAACACGATGTTCGTGCCCATGGCCGAGAGACAGCACGGCATGCCGCTCTGCCCGCCGGTCGTGTAGATTGAGTCGAACGTCAGGTTCTCGACCGTCAGATCGCGCGTGCTTCCGTTGCAGTTGATGAAGTTCGGATAGCCGCTCTTCGCGCCCGTCCAGTTCAGGACCGGACGATTGCCCAGGCCGTAAGCACCGATCACCACGTTCGTGCGATTCGCGACGCTGATGCCGGCCGAGACATCGAACTTCCCGCCGCGCTCGAAGAGCACTTCGGTGTTGTCGCTGATCATCGACATGGCCTTGGCGTACGTGCGCACCGCTGAGCTCTGCGAGAGACCGCTGTTCGTATCCGAACCGCTGTCGCTCACGTAGATCACGCGTCGGCTGCTGGCGGCGACATTCACCTTCATGGTGGCGGTCGTGCTCTTGCCGTCCTGGTTGGTGATCGTCAGGGTGATCGTGTACGTGCCCGCCTTATCGTAAATGTGGGCAGCGTTGAAACCCTTGAGCGTGTTGTATTTCGATCCCGCGTCGCCGAAGTCCCAGTTGAACTGCGCGGTCAGGATCGTGCCGCTCTTCACGTCGCTGCTGAGCGCATTGACGTGAATCGAGTGGCCCGACTGGATGTTGGTCTGCATCGCGTGGATGACCGCGAGCGGAGCAACGCCGCTTTGGGTCCCACCGGTGCCCGTGCCGGGAGCCGGTGTAGGCGTCGGTGTAGGAGTCGGCGTGGGAGTCGGAGTCGGCGTCGGCGTCGGAGTCGGAGTCGGAGTCGGAGTCGGAGTCGGATTCTGCACCGACTTGATCACGTTGAACGTGACCGTCGCGTCCGCGCCCGAAGTGCCGCCGCCGTTCTTGTCGCTGTACGCGGTCGCGATCAGCGTGTGCGCGCCGACGCTGGGCGTCCAGGCGTAATAGTTGCCGTTGAGATCGTGCGCCATCGACCACGGGGCCGTATTTTCGGCGGCGTAGTTTACGCCGTCGAGCTTGAAGATCACGCTGCCGTCGAACCCGCTGTCGTAGTTGGCGCGGATGTTCAAGTGCGTGGTCGGAAGCGTCGTCAGATCGATCGTCTGACCCGCGGTCATGTTCTCGTAACCCGAAATCGGTTGATCCGTATCGGCATTGATGAGCGTGAAGCTCGACGCCGTCGGAGGAACAACCGGCTGCGGAGTGGGGGTCGGCGTCGGGACCGGATCCGGGGTCGGCGTCGGAGTCGGATCAGGCGTCGGCGTCGGATCTGGCGTCGGCGTCGGAGTCGGATCAGGCGTCGGTGTCGGATCGGGAGTCGGCTGCGGCGTGGGAGTCGGGGTCGGATCGGAACCCACTCCGCCAGTATTGCCTCCGCCGTTATTGTTGGACGTTCCAGTGCCCGAAGAAGAGCTTCCCGGAGGCGTCGACGCAATCTTTCCGCCGATCACCGTGCCGCCCCAGAAATAGTCGTCGTTGCCGCCGACGAGCGTATCGCGACCGGTGCAGCCGTTGAGGCTGTCGAGGCCAACGCCGGCGTTGATGTAATCGTTGCCCGCGTTGCCGTTGACCTTGTCGTCACCGCTCTGCGCGTAGATGCGGTCGTTGCCCTTGGCGCCGCTGACGATGTCAGTGCCACCACCGCCGGCGATGATGTCGTTGCCGGTGCCGCCGTCGACCGAGTCGCGGCCATTGCCGGCATCGACCAGGTCGCCACCCGCGCCGCCGTTGATCGAATCGTTGCCATTGCCAGCCACGATCGTGTCGGCGCCGGCGCCAGCGGTAATCGAGTCGTCACCATTGCCGGTCTGAACATAAACCGGAACGGTGATGCGCGAGTCAACGTTGACCGAGTCGCTCATCTCGCCGCCGTAGATCTTGATGTAGCGGACCTGCGACAGTTGAACGGCCTGTCCGGTCTTGTCATTGGCAACGCCCCAGATCTCGGTGCCGGCCTCATTCATGTGGACCGACAACGAGTTCGGGGTGAGCGAATTACCGGACACAGTAAGAATGCCCTGATGGAGCGAGACGGTCGAGTACAGCTGACGACCCTCAAGCGTCTCCAGCACGGCCTGGTTGATAATGTTGTGTGTTTCAATGCTCATACTGCTCGAATCGAGCCGTTTGAGCATTCACTGAGGCAGCTTTAGCGCTGAAATGCAGTCTTTCTACGCCGCTGTGCATGGCGCGCACGGCGCGCACGGCGCAGACCGTCGATCTTCACGTCCGAGAAGAAATGTGAAGGCAAAACTGATAGCGGCCGCGGTTGACAAACGCACGAGTGAATTGGATGCGACTCGCCCCCACCACCCACGAGCGCCCCATGTCATTCTGAGCGGAGCGAAGAATCTCGGGTTGGAGCGCGGCGATCGATCCCGAGATTCTTCGCTGCGCTCAGAATGACTCGGCAATTACCATCGTCAACGGTTACACCCGCCGCATCCACCAGCTCGCGGGCGCTGTGGTAGGATCCACTTTTTCAGGCGCGTAATCTTGAAACGCGGCTTTGAACTCCGCCGGATGCTTGAGGAACATCAGGTGCGCCGGCCAGACCACTTCGAAATCACGATTGAACGCCAGAAACGCCTGCAGCAGATACTGTTCGTTCCAGAAGAACCGCGACTTCATGATCCAGTCGCGCGGATACTCCGCCGGCAGGAAGATGTCGTGAATGTGAACGACCACGCCTGACCGGATGCGAGGCAGGATCTCGAGGTATTCGCGCTGCACGTCGCTGCCGGTGCGCAGGACGTGCGTCGAATCGATGAACAAAATGTCGTTCGTGCCCAGCGATTCGAAGAGCGTTAGCGGCACGTCCTGCAGGAACGATCGCAGAATCTTCGGCGAGCCCTCCACGCCGTTCAGATACTCCGGCGGATAAGGCTCGATCGCGGTGAAGTCGCATTGATACGCGGGATCGTCGCGCCGATTCGCCTGCAGCGCCGCGACCGCGACGAGCGTACTGTTCCCCGATCCGATCTCGATCATCCGCTTTGGACGAAGCTTTCTGATAAACGAGTGCAGCACCGCCGCGTCCGGAAGCTGAAACGCGGGATTGTTTCGGTAATAGTGCTTCCGATCCGGCGACGCCTCCGCGGGAAACGCGTTGAATTCTTTCCCGTACAAACTCGAGAACTCGCGCAGCAGCGCCTTCGCCTTGTCTTCATCGATCTGCACCCCCACCATTTCCGAATGCGTCTGCCATAGTTCCGGCTTCAACTCGCGCGTGTCGGGAACCGGGCTGTAGTAGTGCACCGGCAGCACATGCAGCCCGCGCTTTTGGAAGTCATCGAAGTGATGTCGCCACGGCGCATAGAAACTCTTGAACATCCCGCTGGCGTGCAGAAATTTACTACAACCCGCGACACCAAGCTGCTGTATCCGCCAACGAAGACTCATGAACACGGACCTCCGGCTAAGGGCTAAGGTTGTAACATGCTTTTCGAGGGAGTTCGAGGAGGCTCCGGTGTGTCACTCGATGTCACCCTGCTACAGCAACACGCGAAGAAGTGATCCGCAGATTTCGCAGATTGCGCAGATTCAGAAGAAGAGATCGATCTAATCTGCGAAAATCTGCGCAATCTGCGGATTATGATTCGGATCGTCTTCACGACGGCGGGCTAGCTTTGACCGTAAACGGGAACGAGCGCACCGCGGGTGGAGGTGTTCTGCGGCGACGCCAAGAAGCAGATCGTCGCGGCGACATCGCTGACGGTCGGCCACTTTGTGAAATCCGCCTTCGGCATCGCGGCGCGATTCGCGGGCGTGTCCATAATCGATGGGATCACCGCGTTCGCCCAGATGCGCTCGCGCGCGAGCTCTTCGGAGAGACTGAGTGTGAGGTTCGCGACGACCGCCTTGCTCGCGGCATATGCGGACAAACCCGCGGTGGGAATTAGCGCCGGCTTCGCGGCGACGTTCACAATCCGCCCGCCAACTTGATTCGCGGCGCTTCGGATCTTCCGCACCGCCTCGCGGCAGCAGAGGAAGCACGTCACGCCGTTCGTCTCCATCATCGCGCGGTAGTCGGCAAGCGTCGTGTCCGCAATCGCGCCCGCGGCGAATCCACCCGCGGTGTGGATCGACGCCCACAGCGACGGAAGGTCCCCATAAAACTTCGCGACGTGCGCTTCGTCGGCGAGATCCACCGAAGGAACGATTTTCACGCGCTCCTGCCGCGAGAGCGGAAATTTGGCGGGATCCGGCGCGCGATGAGCGGGGATATGAACTGTCGCGCCCGATTCAACGAGCATCTCAACCACCGCTGCCCCGAGCGCGCCCGTTCCGCCGGTCACTACCACGTGACGATCGGTGTAATCGAGTTTCATGGCTCAATCCTTCACTGATCGTTCGCGCGATGCGAAGGTCGCGACTTTAAGATCGCGCGCACCAGCGCCTCGGGCGGATCCTCCAGCGCTACGGCGCCGCCCGCATCCCGGGCGAGTTCGACGGTCTTTTTATAGCTATCGATGTAACGCCGGCAATCGCGGCAGACGATGATGTGCAGCTTGAACATCACGCGCTGCGCGCGCGGAAGCGTGCCGTCGAGGTATTCCATCAAAAAATCGGCGACATCTTTGCAGCTCACGCATCACCTTGAGTGCGGGACTTGATTCATCATAAGATTTCGATGCCGCAGCGTAAGCGCTGGTTTCAGGGATTCACCGGACAGCGGAAATCTCCCCGACCCGCACCGACTTTACCGCGTTCACCGCCCCTAGCTTGGATTGTTGAACGAACACGGTCAGTTTCAGTTTGGCGCGCTGCCATTTCGGATCGAGTTTCACATCGAAGGTGCGGCTGAACCCGTTTTCGCTATTCGAAATCGTGCCAATCGACAGCAGCGACCGCACCACACCAAAATGTGTGAGCTTTCGCCCCGCATTCTCCCCGTGGGCAACATCGGATTCCAAATCATCTTCCGTGATCGCCAGCTCCACCTCCGATTTGGCTTGCCGATCGGATGGCAGATCTTTGATGGCCACCGTGCAGTGCAGCATCTGATCGGACTGCGTCACGTGAAGATCGATCGAGCTTTTCGCATGCTTCGCGGCGGCGAGGATCTCGTCGCGCGCCCTTTTCGCATTGCTGCCGACGAACTCCGCCGCTCCATCGACGATCATCTGCGGCGTGTAGATTTGCGTTGTATGAAAAAAGTTGGCGTAGTCGCGCTGCCGCTGCGTGAATTCGCTCGATGAATACGGGTCGCTCCAACCCAGGTCGTTCCAGTAATCGACATGAAAGGCGAGCGGAACAATCTCGGCGCCGTCGATCGCGTTCGCCTTGGCGAGCTTCGCGAGAAGCGCGTCCGCGGGCGGGCAGCTCGAGCAGCCTTCGGATGTGAACAGCTCGACGAGCACAACCGGACGCGTGGCCGGCTCGGCCGCGAGCACGCCACTGCTTATCGTGACAAAGAAAAGTGCGATTAAAAGTGGGTTTCGCATCACCGGTTGGATGCACGCAACGGGCGGCGAGTAACGCTTCGGCCTCGCTCAATGTGTTTGCCGTGGTAAAATCAAACTTCCTCATGGCTTTGTCGGGCGAGTCACAATCGGCGGCGTCTGAAATGGCTGCACTGCGCGCGATCGTCGAGGGGACGGCGCAGAGCACCGGCGACGCATTCTTCAAATCGCTCGTGCAGCACCTCGCGGCGGCGATGGACGTGCATTATGCGTTCGTCGCGGAATTCGCGGGTGCGCCGACGCGCGTGCGCACACTTGGTTACTGGTATCGCGATCGCATTCATGAAAACATCGAGTGGAACCTGGCGGGTACGCCGTGCGAGGACGTGGTCGGCGGCAAGCTGTGCCATCACCCGCAAGGCACCGCGCGGCTTTTTCCACGCGACAAGGCGCTCGCGAAAATGGGAATCGAAAGTTATCTCGGCGTGCCGCTGAAGGACGGGGACGGCCGCGTGCTGGGACATCTCGCCGTGTTCGACGAGCGCCCGATGCCGCCGGAAGATCGGCGGATGTATTTGTTCCACATCTTCGCGTCGCGCGCCGCGGCCGAGCTGCAACGCCTTCGCGCCGAGGCGCAATTGCGCGACAGCGAGCAGCGTTACCGCGATCTCTACGACCAGGCGCCCATCGCGTACATCTACGAAGATCTCGAATCGCATTTCATTCGCGCCAACCGCGCCGCGTGCAAGCTGCTCGGCATTCGCGAAGACGAGGTTGGGCAAACGATCGGAAAAGAATTGCTCGCGCTGACAAAGGAAAATCGACTGCGATTCGACGAAACGCTGGCGGCGATGAAGCAGGGAAAAGAAGTTTCGGGCATCGAGCTCGAGCTTCGCCGCAAAGACGACGGAAAGCCGGTCTGGGTGCAATGGTTCTCCAAGCCCGAGCCGGACGGCAAGCACGCGCGCACGATGCTCATCGACATCACCCAACGCGTGCTGATGGAGCAGGAACAATCGCGGCTGCAGCAGCAGAATCTCTACCTGCAGGAAGAGATCAAATCGGTTCACAACTTTGAAGAGATCGTCGGCATGAGTCGGCCGCTCGTGTCGGTGCTCGACAACGTGCGGCAGGTGGCGCCGACGGACGCGTCGGTGCTGATCACCGGCGAAACTGGAACCGGAAAGGAACTGTTCGCGCGGGCCATTCATTCGGCGAGCGCGCGGCGCGACAAACCGCTGATCAAGGTGAACTGCGCCGCCCTGCCGACCGGTCTGGTTGAATCGGAATTATTCGGCCACGAGCGCGGCGCGTTCAGCGGCGCGATCACTCGCCGGATCGGACGATTCGAGCTGGCCTCGGGCGGAACGATCTTCCTGGACGAGATCGGCGAAATCCCGCTCGACGTGCAGGTGAAGCTGCTGCGCGTGCTACAGGAGCGCGAATTCGAACGCGTCGGCGGAAATGTGCCGATCAAGGCCGACGTCCGCATCATCGCCGCGACGAATCGGAATCTGGCGCGCGCCGTGCGCGACGGCACATTTCGCGAAGACTTGTATTACCGCCTGAGCGTTTTTCCGCTGCACCTTCCGCCGCTGCGCGAGCGCCGCGAAGATCTGCCGCTGCTCGTGAAATTCCTGGTCGATAAATTCGCAATGCGGATCGGCAAGCGAATCACGGGCGTGTCGGGCGAGTCGATGCAGCTGCTGAGCCAGTATCACTGGCCCGGCAACGTTCGCGAGTTGGAGAACGTGCTCGAGCGGGCGGTAATCCTGAGCAGCGGCGAGACGCTGCAGATTGATCCGTCCACATTCGCGGCGAGCCCGGCACCCGTCGCGCCCTTGGCGGCAACTCCAGAGAATCAAACTGGTCTCGAATCCGTGCAGCGTAACCACATCCTCGAAATACTTCGTCAAACCGATTGGGTCATCGAAGGCGCGCGTGGCGCCGCAAAGCTGCTCGATCTGCATCCGAACACGCTGCGGAGCCGAATGAAGAAGCTGGGCATTTCAAGAGATCATCGCCACGAACCTTCGTAGCCCAGCCACGAGATTTCGTGGCCACGAGATCGATCGTGGCCGCGAACTGCGGTTCTTCAGAATTCATAACTCCCGCGTCGCAATCCGCTTGCACCGATTCGGCAGAGTCCGATCCACCGCGGCACACGCGTCGCTTTATCGTCTGGCGTGCTGCGAATCTCTGAAACCATTGGCTCCGACGCCATCGTGCTTAAGCTCGAAGGAAAACTCCTCGAGCCGTGGACGCAGGAAACGCGTGACGCAATCGCGGCGGCGCGATCGCGAAATCTTCCGGTGCGTCTGGATCTTTGCGACGTTCATTTCGCCGATCGCGCGGGCGCACAGCTACTGCACGATCTGCTCGACGACGGCATCACGCTCAGCCGATGTTCTGGCTTTATTTCGGAACTCCTGGAAAGGAGTCGCACATCGTGACGACTTCAGTCCACGATTCCACTCCGGAAGAAGCGCAGTTCGTACACGCGCTGCAATCGGGAGACGACCAGGCGTTTGAAAAGCTCGTTCGCACATACGCCGGTCGAATGCTCTCCGTCGCGCGGCGGTTTCTCTCTGCGGAGGATTGCGAGGACGCGGTGCAGGAGGCGTTCATCTCCGCGTTTCACAACATCGGCAACTTCGAAAGCAATGCCCGGCTATGGACGTGGCTTTATCGGATCCTGGTGAATTGTTGCCTGATGAAGATTCGATCGGCGAAGCGCTCGCGCACCGTTGCCATCGAAGAAACGCTGCCGCAATTCGATCGCACCGGCCATCACGTTTCACATCCACGGCGATGGCCCAACGATCCGCTCGCGCAAGCCTCAGAGAGTGAGATGGCCGCGAAGGTCCGCGAGTCGATCGAGCTTCTCCCAGAGTCGTATCGCACGGTGCTCGTGCTTCGCGACATCGAGCAGCGCGACACGGATGAGACGGCGGCGATTCTCGGCTGTACGCAAGCCAACGTAAAAACCCGCCTTCACCGCGCTCGACAGGCGCTGCGCACGATTCTCGAGCCGATCGTTCTGGATGCATGAGCCATCGCTTCGCCGCGTTCAGCCCGCGGTGATTCGTTTGATGACAATCGCGGTCATGTCGTCGAGCTGAGGCGTGCCGGCGGAGAATTGTCGAACCGTTTCGTCGATATCATGAAGCATGGTTTCGGCTGTGCAGCTTGCGCGTTCGCGAAGGGAATCGCAGAGACGAGCGATGCCGAAGAGTTGCCCATCGCTGGCGCGGGACGCTTCGAAGAAGCCGTCGGTGAGCATCACGAGGACATCGCCTTCCGCGAGTTGAAACGTGGTCGTGGGGCCGTACGTCTCGACGGGACTGATGCCCAGAGGCATTCCATCGCCGCCGAACTGCTCTACCGATCGATCGTTCGCGCGATAAAGCAGCGTCGGCCCGTGCCCGGCGGATTGAAGATGCGTTGTGCCGTCAGCATCGAGGACCGCGACGACGAAGGTGATGAAGCGATCGGCCGGAAGATCCTCGTGGATCAGCTCATTCAGGCGCGTGAGCAGCTCTGCGGGGTCGGACGTGGTCGGCGCGGTAGATCTTGCGTAGGCGCGACAAACAGCCATGACCATGGCGGGGCCGATGCCGTGGCCGGTCACATCGGCGAGCGCGACCGCGAGGCGACCGTCGGGGAGCTGTTGCCAGTCATAATAGTCCCCGCCGGTCTGATCGGCCGGGCGATTCATCGCGGCGATGTCGAAGCCGGGCAGCTTCGGAGACTGCTTCGGCAACAAGCCGATCTGGATCTGCCGCGCGATCTCGAGGTCGTGACGCATGTTCGTCACCTGCTGCTGAGCGCGCTCGTGGCCGACTGCTTCGTCGGCGGCTTCGCGCACATGCGTCTTCACCTCGTTCGATACGACCATCGCGATGAGCGAGGTGAGGAGAAGGATCCCTGCGTACGCAAAGTAGACGGGATATGCTTCCAGGAGCGAGCTGGTCACCTCGATGGCGCGAGCGGCGAGCAGCGCATGAACAAGCGTCGCCGCCAGGCCAACCGCGAGAGTGAGCCGCGGTCGCAGCTTCAGCACGGACATCAGGATGACCAGCGGAAGCAGCAGCATCGGCGGCGCGGAAAGCGCCGGGATCGGTCCGCGCGGCGATCGAAATGCCGCGGTGGCAAGCACGGCGGTGACGATCCCGAGATCGAAGAACGCGGTCAACGACGGAAGCCACGCGGGCAGCAGAAACGCCCCGCGGATCGCTTTGCGGAGAAACGTCAGCAGGACGATCTGCCCGGCAATTCCGACGAGAAGCGCCGACAGGTAAGGAAAGAACAGACCGTCGGAGCGCATGACGAGGCCGCCGAGCAATCGCCGCACGATTGTGATCAGCGCCATCCCGACCAGCACCGCAAGCCAAAGGGCCACGCGCTTCGCTTCGCTGCGTTGCGCACGTGCAGCGAAGCTGTCGGTTGATGTGATCGATACCTTGGTCATTCCGGCTGGACGGATTACCCGACGCTAGTCCATGCCGGTGCGCGACTGCGCCTGCTTGTAGGCCGTCGCTTCGGGACTGTCACCCGGCACGCTCTTCTTGCTCTCGACCTGCTTCAGCTCGTAGTTGGTCAGCGTGATCTGCTTCCCGGTGTCGATATCGGTGAACTTGTATCCGATGCCCTTGTCGACTTTGCCCCATGGCTCATAGGTCGTGTACGTCTTACCGCTCGACACATCGGTGACCTGCATCTTCGCGGGGATTTCGGTTGCGCATCCGCCCACGAACAGCGAGAAGCCGATGAGCAATGCGGCGCTTCGACGTTTCATGAGTTCGCTCCTGCTGGAAGGTGTTCTCAAAACTCCATCTTGTACTTGTTGGTCATTTCAACACGGATTTTGGCGCGGGACGCGGGGATATCGGCCAGAACCTGCAGGCCTTGCTGCTGCGCCTGAGCTTTCTGCTCCTGGGACGCTTGCCTACGCTGCTGGCGATTCGCCTCGGCTTCGGCGCCGACTTTCGATTTGAACTCCCCGTTCGCGTCGTAGTAGTAGGAGCCGTTATCGACCGCCGATGTCTGCAGCCCGGCATTGCGCGCGGTGGTCGTCGTGTAACCGACCGCAGCGACCGCAGCGACTTCTTTCAGCTTCTGCGTGACGGTCGCGCCCCAATTTACCAAGTCTGGATCAACGTTCATGATCGGCGCCTGTTCGATGCGTCGCGCCGAGTTCTTGAACCAGGTCGAGGTTTCCGAAAGAGATGACTTCGCGCTGAGGTTATCGAGGATCTGACAGATGAATTTGTAATAGCGCTGCGAAGCGACGCCCGGATCAAGGGGCGCGGCATTGGAGCCTTGATTCCCATTCGCCATGCTCTGCGTGCCGACCGGCGCCGGAATCGGCGACTGCACCAGGCTGAGCAACATGCGAAGGCTGTCTTCCGACAGCTTTCCTTCCATCGCGACCGTCTTGCCGGAGGCTGAGAACTTCCAGTCGTCGACATCCGGAAGGCGCATGCCGCAATGCTTCAGGATTTCAATGGTGAGAGGCTTGGCCACCGGAGCGAGCACCGCGGTGTCCGAATCGAAACTGGCCATTGCCTTCGCGGTGATGTCCTGGTCCACCGAGATGTTCAGCGCGATCCCATTGAGCTGCCCGAACATGCGGGCGATGGCGTCAAGGTCCTTGCCCTTGAGCTCAGGCGCGTCGCTGAGATCGAGGAATGCGCGGGCGCGCGGAACCGCGATCGCGCCCTCGAGATCGAGCGCCATCGTCACCCCCGTATCCTCGCGCAGTCCCATGATCACAGTTTTGAGATAGCTCGACTTCAGATTTCCATCCGATGCAACCGGTTGCCGAATCCACTTGGCGATGGTCTGGCGACTGGCGGGCGTGGCGCTGGCGAGCGTCTTGTCGTCGAACTGGATGAAGTACACATTCTGTGGCGACGCGATCGCGTTCTTGTCCCACACGCGATCGATGTATCCGTGGTGCGCCTGGGCGAGCGAGTCGAGCGAAGGCATCTGCGCCATGTCCATGAGGCAGACCTGCCAGTTGGGATCGAGCGTCTTTTCGTCGAGGTCCGCGCCCATCAGCACTTCCGATACGCCAGGCGGAACCATCAGTGGGCGCGTCTGCCATTTCTCGGCCATGTTCTCCGCCCACTGGTGCTGCTTGGCATAAGGGCTGTCGAGCAGCTTGGCCACATTGACCGCGACGACGACATTGCATCCCGCGGGGAGTCGCTGGCCGAGTGTCTTGAAATCCGCAAGCGAACGACCCGCGACAAACGACGCCACGAGAAACGCGACGAGCGCGAGAACGCGGCCGCTTCGATGATTTGAGTGGTTGAGCATAAGAGCTCCGCCTTGGGTGAGATGTTGATCCGATCCTTCGCTGCGAACGGGCGGGACCGAGCAACTACTGCTCGATGACGTAGATCGCTTCGCCCATCACAGTTTTCGGTTCGCCGGCTTTAACCGGGACCTGGTAATAACTCCCCTTGTAGCCGGCGAGCACGAGGTACGCGTACGTCCCCTCGGGAAGCTTCAGGAGAAGGCCGTTCGCGCCCTTCTCGGCGGCGAGCGCTTTCAGCTTTTCGAAGCCGGCCGTCGAATCGCCTTTCTCGTCCCACTTCATGTCGGGCGTAACGACCTGGCTCACTTGGCCGAGACGTTCGTATTTCTTCGGCTCCTTCTGATAGATCGCGACGTAGGCCGGATCCGTCGGCGGGCGCGGGCCCTTCGACGACACCACCTCGGACGACGCGCAGCCGAGATCGAGAACCGTCAGCACAAGCACCGTGAGTGCGATGAGCGGAACGAGAGGCCGGCGATGAGTTGAGCGAAGCATGAATCTTCCTTTCCTCTGTTTCATATTCAATGAGCGGGGGCAGCTGACGCGGCGGCGCTCGCGGGCGTAAATGAATAGCTCTCGATGCGCGTCGATCCTTCCCACACGTCGGCGGAGAATCCGGTTCGACCCGGAACGCGCAGGATGATTTTTCGTACGGCCGCCGACGACGACGGCTGAGCTTCAGTGAAGCTGAGGACCGTTCCGGTCGGATCCATCTCGCCTTTGAAGTGCCGGACCTGCGGCATCGTCGAGAAGGAGTTGGTCATCTCGAGCCCGCGTCCGCCGGTCTGGCTGATCACGCTGGTGCCCTCAGCCACCTGCCCTGTTTTCGGGTCGGGAAACCGCAGTTCCATGCGGATGAAGTAGTTCTTCTCCGCGGTGATGTTGGCGGTGCCTTCGGCGGTTGTCTTCCCGTTGCTGGCGAGCATTTCGCGAACGTTCCATGTGCCGACGAGATTGCCCAGAGCGTAACCCGTCGAATACTGCGGGTTGGCGGTGGGTTTTGTCGCCGGCGTCATGTTCTTGGCGGCAGCTTCATCCTTGCGACGGTTTTGATCGCCGATGACCGCCCCGCCGACGCCTCCGGCGATCGCGCCGATCGCCGCGCCCGTGCCGGCGCCGCCGGTCATCGAACCAATCGCCAAACCCGACAGCGCGCCAATACCCGCGCCGCTCATGGCGCCCTGCCCGGCGTTGTTGCAGCCGGGTGCGATTAATGCAATGCTACTGAACGCAATCAGCATTCGACGGGGGGCAATCTTTCGAATCAAGTTGATGATTGTCATGGCGATGATGTCGTCGCTTTTGTTTATCGCGATGCGGTGGGAGCCGTCATTGGACTTTGGTCTGATGGCGCAATCGTTGACTCTTCGACACGCTTCCACTGCGGCTCGGGATCGAATGCGGTCATCTTTGACGCGGTCGCCTCGGTGTCGTCGCCGAAGTCACGCTGGTAGACCACGTCATCCTGGTTGACGATGAAAGTCATGATGCCGGAGTTGCCGTACTGCGCCGGGTAAGCGACCACCGCGAATCCGGCGAGGAGTTTTCCGTTCACGACGTAATTCCGAGCGCCGTCGGGCGCGCTGGGACCCTGCTCTTTCAGGAGGCGGTAGTAGTAACCGTGATACGGTTTGGGCGGCTCGTCTGCGGATTTGCGCGAGCCGTAGCCCTGCTGGACCGCGCCCGCGACGAGCGGACCGAGCGGGCTTTCCTCCTCGCCGTCTTTCGTTTCCCAGTACAAGCCGTTGCGCTGTCCGGGATCGCTGATGATGCGATCGGCGTAAACAGGCAACCCTAATCCCTGCGGGTCGCGCTCGGCGTATTCACGTTGAGCGTCGACGATCGCATGACACACCTGGATAACGTCGAGCTCGTTCCGTCCGATCCGGCGGTTGAGGATCTCATCCTTCCCCGCGATCGTGTCGAAGTACCACTTTCCGCTTGCGTCGTCCTTCACGATCGGGATCGGCATCGGCCAATCGGTGTCGCCGACGACGAGCGTGTAGCTCCCATCCGCATTTTGCGAAAGCGAATGCTTCTGGTCGTAGGCCGCGAGGAACTTTTCGCGATTGATCTGGTCGAGCACTTCATCGCCGGACGAGAGCACCTGATCGCCATCGGGACCGAGGATTTTCTGAACCGTCGCTCGATCATGTGCCCGCACAGCGGTAAGGATCTGCGATACCGCGTCGTCTGGAGAATTAAACAACTGCTCCTGGGACGGTTGCGAGCCGTTGTTGCTCTGATGCGTGCACCCAAAGATGATGGTGATCGCGACGGTCGCGCCCGCGAAGAGGTACGTCGCGAATCGGATTCGTTGATTCGTATTCATAAGGCACACTCAAAGAAACCGCTCATCGACGCCCGCCACCTCGTCCGCCTCCGCCACCGCCGCGGGAACCTCCGCCACTGGAGCGTGAGGGCGCGCTGCGCGAGGGCGCGCTGCGTGCTGGCGCGGAGCGCGAGTAGTTCGAGCTTGATCGGCTGGCTTGGCCTCGAGAACTGCTGGCGCGGGCGCCGCTTCCGCCACTGCTCACGCCGTCGAATGATCCGCTGCGCGTTCCGCCGCCGGAGCCGAAGCTGGAAGATCCGCTCGTTCGCGCCCCGCTGGCCCCGCCCGCATAGCTGCCCGACCGGCTTCCACTGGCGCCGCCGACGCTGTTGAGTCCCCCGCCGGCCGTTCGGTTCGCCCCGGCGCCTGCGGTGCGGTTCGCGCCGCCGCCGTAGGTTCCGGCGCTTCCGCCGCGCGAAAGCTCGCTTCGTCCGGCGTCGGCGCGGCCGCGGTAGCTGTCGCGCGCGGCAGCCGCTTGTGTATTCGCGCCACCAAAGCGCTGCGCGCTGGCCGAATCGCGATACGGAACGCCTCCACGGTGCGCCGGATTGTGCTGGAAGCTGCTTCTGCTGCCATTGCCGGCGCCGGCTCCTCGATTCGTTTGGCGGTTGGTTTGCCGATTGTTCTCGCGATACTTCGAGCGATCGATGTTGTTATTGATGTTCGTGTTGCGATCGACGTCGATATCAACGTCGTTGCCGCCCCAGTTGCAGGTCCCCCAGGCATAGCCCCACGCCGCGCCCGCCGCCACGCCGAGCCCGAACGACACGAGGTTCGATCCGTACGACGGCGCCGGCGGATAGTAGTAGTACGGCGGATATGCCGGGTACGGCCAACCACCGTACACGACCTGTGGACTGTAGCTCGGCACGTAGATCGTCTGCGGATTGGTCGGCTCGATCTTGATGACCTGCGTCTGCGCTGGCGGTTGCTCGACCACCACCGTTTGCTGCGCGTTGGTGACGGTCGTCGTCGGCGCCGGCGCCGCTTCCACCGTCACCTTCTGCTGCTCGTTCGACTTGAGATTCCCCTGCGCCTGCGCCTTGGCCCGCAGCTTCTGCACGGCGGTCATCACATCCGCCTGTTGCGCGATGAACGCGTCGCCGAGCTTGATCGTCAGATCGAGCTTGTCGTTCATCGCCGACAGCACGTCGGGGAAGTTCACCAGCGACTTTACGCTCGCGTCCCACTCCTGCTTCTCCAGCGCATCGGTCAGGGCCTTGTCCTTCAGTCCTTTGTTCGCCTTGACCCACCGGTCCGCCTGCACGACCTCGAGCGGGTACGTCGAGGCCATGAAAATCTGCGAGATGAGCGGATCGGGATAAAGAGCGATCGGGGCGACGATAGCGCTGATCTCCGCTTCCGTGAGCTTCTTGTCAGACGCATTGGTCGTCGCGGGCGCCGTGGCGCTGGTTTGCGGCTGACCGTTGTAGGTGTACTTCGGTTGCTGCGCCGTCACGTTCGCCGTCCACAGCGCCGGGGCCACCAATGCAATGAGGATCAGTCGAGAGCGAAGCATGGCCGGATGGTGTCATCCGCAACCGCTGAGAGCATCGGACTTTGGTCTAACACGGAGCGAGAGCACGTCACGATAAGCTCCCGGGCATGCACAATCGCCACTTCTGTGAAACGCTTATCTTGCTTTTCGTGGTCGCACTCGCGGGATGCGGAACGACACGCAAGACTAAAACGGAAGCGGAACTTCTGGAGCGCCGCGCGGAGTATCAGGATGTTTACGCGGCGCTGACGAAAGACCGCTATTCGGCACTGTGCCGCCGCATCAAGGCACATCTGGATGACTACAAGGCGGGCCGCGCTTCCGAACCACCCGTCATTGATTATCTCATCGTCACCGGCGGTGGCGACATCGGCTCGTTCGGCGCGGGGTTCCTTAAGGGTTGGAGCACCATTCCCAAAAGCAATCCGCTGGCGCGCCCGCAGTTCGATGTGGTGACCGGCGTGAGCACCGGCGCGCTGATCGCGCCATTCGCATTTCTTGGAGATGCAGAGGCGGACGAGCGCGTGGTTCAGCTCTATCGCAATCCGAGAAAGGACTGGGTGAAGGAGCGCTGGCCGCTTTACTTCCTTCCCTCGAATCTTTCCTTCGCGGAGGTGCCTGGACTCGAGCGCGAGCTGCGCGAGAACGTCACGCCGGACCTCATCAAGCGCATCGCGCAGACACCGGACGAAGATGGCCGATTGCTCTTCGTCAACACGAGCAACCTCGACGATGGCAGCCCGTGTGTCTTTTATCTCGTTCCCGAAGCGCGCCGCGCGGTGGAGACGAGCGACTACGACCGCTTCCACAACATTCTTCTCGCGTCGTCGGGAATCCCCGGCGCCTTTCCCTATCGCGAGATTGATGGTGCGATGTTCGTCGACGGCGCTGTCACCGCCAACGTTCTCTTCGGCGGACGCGTTCCCGAAGAGCGTCGCATCCCAGCCGTCTGGCAGAAGCTTTATCCCGACACGCCGATACCAAAGATGCGCTACTGGATCATCTTCAACAACCAGCTTCGTCCCCCGCCGATGGTTGTGAAGCCGCGGTGGTACGACATCATCATGCGCTCGGTCGAAGTGTCCGCGCGATCGAGCTCGCTCAATTCAATGCGGCAGCTTTTCCTTCAATGTGAAGTCGCGCGATTGAAGCGGCATGCAGACATCGAGATTCGTTATGTCGCGGTTCCCGACGATTGGCGTCCACCGAAGACCGGCACCTTTATTAAAGAGACGATGAACAAGCTTGCCGATCTCGGCGAAAAGATGGGCGCCGATCCCAACTCGTGGCTGACGGAAGCCCCAACTCAGTGAACCGCCAGCTTCATGTGATTGTATATACTACAATTGATTTACCACTTTGTTCGGAGGGGCTTTGCATACAGACGCAGCGGTGCTGTGTCATCACGAGGTTATACATTTCGATCATTGCATAGCTCAGGATTTTGCCGCATTCCATCGGATGAAGTCTTAAATTGAAGAATAAGAATAGTTACGAGTTTGCAATTTTCTTGATTGCGCATGCTCTTGCGCGCCACAATGGACAGTTCGGGCGGGTGAGAAACAAGTCAGGGCGTCGGGCATGAACAAACTGACCAAACCACGCAAGGTGGTGCGGCGCGCAATCCTTTCTACGCAGCCCAAGCACCGTCTCACCGCACGCGACGCGCGACGCTATCGCGACATGCTCGCGACGCTGTCGTCGATGTTCATCACCGCGCCTTCCGATCAATTTGACCAGCGCATCATCGATGGTCTGCGACAGCTCGTCGAAACGCTCGGCGTGCAGCGCTCCTCGCTCGCGGTGGTCGATGAGCAGGATCGCTTGCACATCACGCATTCTTACGCCGCGCGCGGGTTCCGTCCGATGCCGCAGGCGCTGCTCGATCAGGAGATGCCGTGGCTCGCGAAGGTGCTGCGCGAAGGTCGCACCGTCTGTCTGAATCCGCGGACCGATCTCCCCAACGACGCGAAGCAAGAGCGCGAGCTCACGCGCAACAGCGGGATTCGCGCCATCATCACACTGCCTTTTTCCGTTGGTGGAATTCCCGTCTGTGTGCTCGGCGTCTGCTCGAACGTCGAACGGCAGTGGCCCGACGATCTGATCCCCTATCTCAAACAAGCCGGCGAGATCTTCGCCAATGCCGTCGCGCGCAAACGAAAGGACGAGCAGCTCAAGCGCACCGAAGTACAGCTCGAACATCTCGCGCGCGTCTCGACGATGGGCCAGCTCGCCAGCTCGATCGCGCACGAAGTGAACCAGCCGCTGTGCGCGATCGTCAGCAACGCACAGGCGGCGCTCGGATTCCTCTCCGGCCCGCCAGTGGATCTCGAGCAAGCCGTCGCCGCCATCAAGGACATCATTCGCGACGGGAAGCGTTCGAGCGAGATCATCGGACGCACCAACGCGATGCTTCGCCGGCATTCCGTTGCCTTCACCCTGCACGACATCAACGAGCTGGTGACGGAATCGCTTCCGCTCGTCGAGCGATACGCCACGCTTCGCCGCATCGAGGTGCTGCCGGTGCTCGGCTCCGGCATTCCGAAGCTCATGTGCGACGCGGTGCAACTGCAGCAGGTGCTGGTGAACCTCATCGTGAACGGAATCGATGCGATTCCAGCCGGCCGCGAGGAAAAAGGCTGGGTGCGGATCGATACGTCGTTTGATTCCGAGCGAAAGCATGTTCGACTCAGTGTTCGAGATAATGGGACTGGGTTGTCGGCGCAAGATGTGCGCCGCGTCTTCGAGCCGTTTTACACATCCAAGCTACAGGGATTAGGGATGGGATTGGCGATCTCCAAGACGATCGTCGAGACGCACGGTGGAAGGTTGTGGGCAGAACCGGAAACCATTCGTGGCGCCTGTTTCACGTTTGTGCTGCCGACCGAAAGGGAGACCCACGATGTCAACTACACCTCGGCTGGTAATGGTGGTGGACGACGATGAATCCGTTCGCAACGCGCTCAAGCGGCTGATGCGATCGGTCGGATACGACGTCCGGACCTTCTCCGATGCGCAGCAGCTGCTCGCGCACGGCCGGCCATCGGAACCCTGTTGCCTGGTCCTCGACGTGCGCATGCCGGGCGTCGACGGGCTGCAGTTCCAGCGATCGCTGCTGGCGCGCGGCGTACGCGTGCCGATCATTTTCCTCACCGGCCACGGCGATGTGCCGATGAGCGTCGCGGCGATGAAGGCAGGCGCCATCGATTTCCTCCCCAAGCCATTCGATCCGGAGAAACTCCTCGCCGCGGTCGTGCGCGCCATCAACATCGACGCGCGCTACCTCGATGAAAGCCTTGCGCTGGCGGACCTTCGCGTGCACTTCGCGAGCCTCACGCCGCGCGAACGCGACGTGTTTGAAGGGGTCGTCGCCGGCATGCTCAACAAGCAGATCGGCGCCGAGCTGGGCATTCACGAAAAGACCGTGAAGATCCATCGCGCGCGGGTGATGGAAAAAATGGACGTCGAATCCGTCGCCGACCTCGTCCGCGCCGCCGGCGCACTGGAGCAAGCCGAAAACGCCCAAGCCGCCGGCAACGCCTGGGCGATGTGAATCGGCGTTGGCTTCGTTTTAGATTTCTCCCTCCTTTCGTGCGTGGCGTGGTCAGCTCAAAAGGGCCGACCACGCCGCGGTGGAACGTTCGCGGAACAGATTGGAACGTTTCTGAACATTTGCGAACGCTCGTGTTGTTCCCTGAATCGACTTCCCCTTCGACCTAACCCATTCACGCAACAGGCGCTCCGCGATCCCGCATCAACCGCGGTGGGTTCGTTTTGCATTTTTCACGTCGGAAGGAATTGGAACACGAGGTGAGCTCAATCGCTCGCGGCGGGCTCGCCTATCAAACCGTGGTGGGTTCGTTTTTGATTTTTCCCGATTTGGTAAATGGCGGTCAACCCCGGTCAATGGCGGTAAATGGGCGTCAACCACTGCAGCAACCGCGTGCGGGTTTGCTGAGCCGGTTGGTGCGAACGGTGCAGGATTTGAATCGGTCGCATTTCGATTTCCCACCCCCATCACCCCTTCGAATTGTTGGACATCTCAACAGACCATCGCGAGCGACCGGGCTCGCGACACCCCATCTTCATACCACCGCCGCGCCCCCGCGTCCGCGAAAATCTGCGGAATTTAGCAGGTTTTTCGCGGCATCCGGAGAATGTCCAACAGGTGGCTGCGGGGTCCCACATTCTGGACAAGCGCTCGACGGCGAGCCCCTCAGGTCATAGCCGCACCCCGCGCACCGTCCGCGACTCATGCGAAGCCGCCGGCGTAGATATCTCGTTCCCAGCGGTATGCCCGCGACGATCGGAAACAATGCACAAAGCAACCAATAGGGCATCAGTAAAGTTTCGCGAACGCTGGTGGGGCCGCCGTTGTATTTGGCGGGCACGCGTGACAGGCTGAAGCTCGCGAAGCCAAACAGCTCGAAAGCGGAGTACGTGGATCGTTGGACGCGCCACGCGTGATCGTCCGGATCGAACGCAAACGAGTGATGGAATGTCGTTGAAGGATCGGACGATGGCCGAGTGAGCGATATCGCGACCGCACCGTCAGCGCTCCAGACGAGTAGCCCGCGATCAAGCAAGTGCGTGTCGCCGATCGAAATCCAATCGACTGTTCGATGACTCCGCCGCCACGCTCCTCCTCCCAGAAGCATCCCGCCGATAGCGATGATGATGCTCGTGACGACAGCCCATCGCTTCATGCGGTTCCCCAACAAATGTGCTTTCACTGGACGACGCGCTCTGCAGGCGGGACCACTGACCCCGCTTTGGCGGGAACGGGGTCGGCGACCCCATCGACAAACATAGACCAACGCCGGCACGCGGCTACCAGTTAACGGGCGAAGGAAGGAAAAGCGGACATCGCTTACCGCGCGGCCGGGCGGGAGGGTTGTTGGGGGTCGCCATTTTTCGCCGCGCTATCCGGGGCAAGATCGTCGATCTGGTGGACGCGCTTGATCGCGCGGACCAATTCATCAAACTCGATCGGCTTGCGTAGACAAAGAGCGAAGCCGGCTGAGAGGCATTGATCGATTTCGTCACGGGTGTGAAGGGAGCCGGTGACCGCGATCGCGGGGCAGGATTTATTCTTTCGCTCGCGAATGAGGTCGATGGCGTTTCCGTCCGGCAGGTGCACGTCGCTGATGATCAACTGGAGATGGTTAGGAAGTGCCATCACTGCACGCGCGGCGGCGAGGGTTGTGACGATGGTCGACTGATATCCCGCGATGCGTAGCAACCGCTGGAGCGCGAGTGCCGTCGGCTGGTGATCTTCGATCAGCAGAATCATCGGTGTCCATCCCGAAAAGATTGATGGAGATACGCCGACAAAATGGGCCGGTTCGCGCCCCGCAATAATGTCGCATGCGACAACTTATATGTGTCGCATGTTTCCGTCGATAAGCGGGTTACCGCCATGCGGGATCCGCGAACGTAGGTACCTCCGAGTGCCGGCGTTCGCGGCGAGGTCTCTTTTGCCCGGGAGGTTGCGATGATGCTCGTATCCGCGGAAACATTCCAGGCGATTGTCGAGTCGTTGCGCACGGATCAAAAGCGCGCCAACGAAAAGCGAGCGAAGCCGCGAGTGGGTGTCAGCGGGAAGGGACTTATCCGACTGGACGACGGCACATTTGCCCCGGTCGCGGTGCGCGATCTTTCGCAGGCTGGGGTTGGAATTGTGCAACACGAGGCGTGGCCCATCGGGAAACGCTTCACGCTTTGTTTCGGCAGTAAGGTCGTGGCCGAACAGATGAAAGGAATCATCTGCGAAGTCGTCCGCTGTCAGCGCCTGGCGGACGAGATCTTCGCGATCGGCGCAAAGTTCATCCAGCACGTGACGATTTCGAAGGACGAGCCAGGCGCCGCGACCGCGCCGAAGCGGGCGAAGACAGTCGATGAGATGATGCGCGAGTTCGAAGAGCGCCGCGCCGCGGGCTCAAGGCCAGAGGATGCACGGATCTGATCGCGCTCCTAATCGCGCGGTCCCCGAAGGCGCACGCGTGGCGACTAATTCTGCACCACGGAGACGGCGAGGGAACCGTCGTTGTCTGTCGGGTTGAAATCGTTTGAGCGGAACTCCAGCACGCCATCCTGCGGCACGGTGATCCTGCACTCTTTGCCAACGAGATAAATCTTAAAACCGATTCTCGCCATCAGAATCGCCCACTGCCCGTGTACCTCCGCCGTACCGTCGGCGCGCAATCCGTCGGGTTGATATGTCGTTTGGCTGCGCATCTGGTCGTTGATGCACCACTCCCCCGTGGCCTTGATGTCCAGCACGTCGCCTTTCTTCACCGGGAGCGTTTGCTGCCAGTCATCCTTTGCCTTGACGACAAATCGGTGAGGCCGCGATTCGCTCGCGGTCCTCTCGTCCGACGTGCGCTCGACTTCAGTGATGGCTTGCTGGACAGCGTTTGCTTCGTCGAGGTTTTCGGCCTTAAGAAATCGTCGCTTCAATTCCTGCAGTTCGCGCAAGTATTGGGCGGTTGCGCTGCGCCGGGCAGCTTCGTATTTCGCTTTCGCGTCGCTGAGCGAACGCACGTCAATGGGCGCGGCGGTTGCTTTGGTGGCGGGCTGCTTCGTTGCGCTCGGCGCAGCCGCGCTCGCGACGATCGCGACGACGCAGATCAACGGAAATGCCCGCTTGCAAAGTGATTCGAACATCGGCAGCCTCCCTCGATGAATGGAAGCATTGTCCGGGCCGCTATTCCTGATCGCAAGCACTCGTGGCACAGGCCGCACCCGCGGACGATCAATTCTGATCCCGAGAGGGCGGAAACAAATCGCTGACAAGCTGGTTGATCTCGGCGAAGCTGGTCTTCCCCTTCTGAAAAAGCGCGAGAATCCCCTGCCGCGTCGCGCGGTGAGCGACCGGGCTGTCGGGATATGCGGTCCATACGATCACCGGCAGCGACTGCAACCGCAGATACGAGCGAAGAATCTCGAGCAGCGACGGCCCGTCCATCTCCGGCATCAGCAGGTCGAGGATGACCAGATCGGGCGTGCGATTGAGGATGCTCCGCAGCGCCTCGCGGCCGTTCGGCGCCTGTTCGACCTCATGTCCGGCGTGCGCGAGAAATTTCGCGAGCACTTCGCGGGAATCAGCCGTGTCGTCGACGATCAACAAATTCGCCATAGAGGACGAACCATACCGGCGCGGAGCTCACGTGCAAGCGCGGAAATTGATGCGTCAGACAGAATCCGCATGCCGGGGATGAGGTCTCGGCGCTGGGCAGCGCGAGTGGAATTCCCCATGCCAAAAAAGCTACTCATGCAAACGCGCGCTAGGCCTGCGCGGGTTCGGTGAATCGGGCGCGCAGCAAGGCCGTTGTTTCATCGCTGAGCTTTTGCATTTCGGCGAGTGCGGTTTGCCGCTCGCCGTTCGTCCTCGCGTTCTTGAACTTTGCTTGTATGCGCTTAAACCGCTCGAGCAGTTCCTCATGCTCTCGTTGAGTATTGTCGGTCAGCATGTCGCCTCGCCTTCCCGTCTGGCGGACTTGGGGTTTTCCCCTGGAACGGGCCACGTTGGCGAAGTGCTTCCAAGCAATCCACGGGTAAAAGGCGCGAGAACGACGGTATACATTGAAAATTCAGCAAGAATTTGAGGACGCCACGTTCTTCGTTTCTTCCTGTAGGGTGGGTTCACCGCGAGGTGAACCCCACCCTACGAGAGCTTTGCGGCTGCTTGCGATCACTTCACGCCGTACTTCGCCGGGTTGGCGGCCACTTCGCTGGCGTACTTGTCAGGGTTGGCTTTGAACTTGTCCGGGCAATCTTCGCAGCAGAAGTGATACACCTTGCCATTGTAGACCTCCGTCAGCTTGGACTTGCCCACGGCTTCGCCGCTCACCGGGCAGACGGTGTTGTGCAGGTCGGTGGCGGAGGCGTCCTGCGCATGCGACATGGAACTGCTTGTTCCCGTGTGCATGTCATGCGTGCCGTTCATGTCGTCCGAATGCGACTTGCATCCGGCGATCGAGATCGTGAGTGCGGCAAACGACAGAATCAGAATCCGGTTCATGAATAGAACTCCTGTGGTCGGCGGGTCCGGTTATCGCGTGCGCGGATGAAACGCTCATCCGTCGTCGCGATCGAAGCCGGCCGAATCGGGTTAAGTGAATCGTTGTCATAGCGGCGTCACCACTTCACACGTCCGAAGAGCATGCAGGAGGTGGGGTTGTGCCCGTACACGTCTTCCATGTCGCTGGGGATGAAGTGGATACTGCCCAGCGCGCCGAGACCGAACTGCACGCCGTGCGTCACCGGGAAATCGTAGATGTAGCCGAGCGAAAGCTTGTTGACGCGAAAGATATCGCCCGCGCGCGGCTCGGGCGCTTCGAACAGCTCGTCTTTCTGCACGTTTTCGAATCGGGTGAAGATCGTGTGCGTGTGATTAAAGACGACGGCGGATTCGAGCAGGAACGCATCGAGTTCGTTGCCCGGATCGTTCATGTCGCGCCCCCATGCGAACGTCGTCTGCCAATTGTTGCGCTCATTGGCGCCGAAGCGATAGTTGTACGTCGCCGATGCAGTGATGCGGTTCTGGTCGACGTCGGGCTCGAGTTGCTCGGGGCTGTTGATGTGCCCGTAGCTGACCTGGAAGGACCAGTCGTCGGTCGGGTTGTACGTGAGTCGGACGGATTGCGAATCCATCTTCGGCGTTTCGATGTCCCAGCGCGATTGATCCGGCTCGCGTCCGGTGAAGACCGATCCTTCGAGCTTGAGCTTGTCCTGCCACGAGTAGCCGACGGTGGCGACGCCGAAGGTAATGTGCGTCGAGTCGAGCCAGTGATGCGTGATGGGCGCCTCGGGATTGTCCATGCCGCTGAAGCGATGCATGAACGTTGCGGGGCCGAGCGCCGGCTCGCCGGGCAGGCCGAGGTAGACGAACGCGCGATCGGTGTCGTTGACTTGCAGCGAATAGCTGGCGGCGAGCTCCATGAACAAATCGTGTGGATGCTGCCGATCGACGAGCGGATCGTGCCCATTCGCGGTCTCGCCAGTTTGAAACAGCAAAGGATACCCGCTGCGCCCGATTGTGGCGGGTTCGAGCGAGAGCATCGCGCGCACCCCGAGCACGCCGGGGCCCAGCTCGCGGCGGCCCATGACCATTGCCATGTTGGTGCTGAACGTCTTGCTGGAGTCGCGTTCGTTCCCGCCGGTGCCGGCCTGGTCATAGATGAGGTACGCGTTGCCATGGAGCATCCACATCCACCGGCCGGACATGATGTGGATCATGGGATAAACCATCGGTGTCGATTGTGGTTGCCAGGACGTGCCGGAGGATTCGAGAGACATCGAGTCGAACATGAGGCCCGGCATGGAATTCATCTCGTGCGCGTCGTGAGACATTCCGGGCATGTCGGACATGTCTTTCATGTCGCCCATGTCCTTCATGTCGTGCATGTCATGGTTTTGCGCAAAAGCGTGCGGAACAAGCGCGCCGAGAACCAGAGCGGCGGCCGCGATACGCGGCGCGCGAAGAGAAAGCTGCATGGGAATCCCTTCAGTACTTTAAGAAACGGAGTCGGCTGTGACGTAACGGAGAATGACGATCACGTCACAAGCGCGCAGTGCAGCCGAAGAAGTGTGGAGGCGGGAAGCAAGGGCGGCGAGAAGACATCGAAAGATGCCGGCGCGATGAGTTGCTCATCACATGCGAAATGGACGGGCGCGAGATGCGCGAAATCCGGCGCAAGCGGCGCCGCCGGATTCTTCTCAATAACGCCGATATGTTGCCCCGCGGCGCAATAGGGGCAATCCTTCGTGTCATGCGGGCGTTTCGGAGAGGAATCGGCGTCGTGCCTGCAACAGGCGTGCGCGACCGTTTTGGCGCTGGCGGGACGCGTCATTGACCGGCACGCACACAGTGCAGGGTAAACCGCGAAGGCAACGATCAGCAGCCAGATCCAATAGGTGCGCCACATCGCACCGAACAGTGTCCCCTGAAATCCGGGGGCGGTCAATCGTCGAGGAATGGCCTTACTCGCGCGGAGCGGCAGATCGATGTTCGGGCGCGGTGTGGCCATGCGCCTCGGCGACTTCTCCCTGCCAGAGGCGGAAGCCGCCGAGGAAGGCATTCGCGTTGCTGCCCGCGCGGGTGCCGGGAGGAAGTTCGGGAAGGTGCTTGACGTTGCCGCCACCGATGACGGTGTCGTCGGGCTTGATGGCGGCGATCATTCGTTCGACGACGTGGTTCACATGCCAGCGCCACTTTTTGTTCCCGAGGCGCTTGCGGCCGCGGTTGCCGAGGTACTCTTCCAAAGTTCTTTTGCGGTAACGGAATCGGCCGATCTCCAGCGCGTCGATCGCTCCGTCGAGGATCACGGTGGCGCCGACACCGGTGCCGAGTCCGATGAAGAGCATCTTCCCACCGTTGTAACTTCCGAGCGCCTGCATCGCGGCATCGTTGATCACGCGAACGGGTTTCTGGAAGGCGGCTTCGAAATCAAAGCCGATCCAGCCGGTGCCGAGGTTGTTCGGCTCCATGATCGCTTGTCCGCAGAGGATCGGCCCGGGGAAACCGATCGAGATCATGTCGTAGTCCCAATCGTGCGTCGCCGCGAGAACGCCCTCGACTAAGCGCTGCGGGGTGAGTTCCGGCCCTGATGGGAATTTTCGCGGCTCGTCCTTGCCCATGACGAGCATCTTGACGTTCGTTCCGCCGATATCGATGACGAGAATCTTCACGAGTTGTTTTGCAAAGCCGGGCCAGAAGCTAAAGGTGCTAAGCGCCGGTGAAGCGCGCGGGGCGATTGCTGAGCAGCGCATGCGTCTCGTCGCTGAGCTTTTGCATCGCGGCAAGTGCGGCCTTGCGCTCGTGCTCGGTCTTGGCGTTCTCGAAGCGCGTTTGGATCTGCTTGAATCGCTTAATCAGCTCGGCGTACTTGCGCTTAACATCGTGAGTCCGCATGGCGGCGTGGGCGACGTCTTCGGCCGCGGCCTTGGCTACACGATCCCGCTTCGCCATGGCGGGTAAAGCTAATCACTCACAATCGATCGGCAAAGCAGGAAAAAAGCGGAAATCCAGATTTCGGCGTCGCGTGCCCGGCTCGGGAAAAAGAAAACGGACCGATGGTGGCACCCGATTCGGTCCGTCGCCCGCGGCACCCCCGATGATGCCGCATTACGAGGCGAGATGGTACCTTATCAGTGGAACCCCTACAAGCATAAATTCAATAGGAAAGACCTGGGTACGCGCGCCAAATTGAGTGGGTAACCAGTAGTAGGGTTGTGTCCCAGCCTCAAGTAGGCCGGTGCCTCCAGACGCTCCGAATTGGTCCAGCACAGTGGGACCTGTGCGACTGCAACGACGTGTCGAGCCGCAAATCCTCTGGATGTCACTTTTTCTGTTCTTACATCTTCTGCACATGCTCCTCGTCCAGAATCTCCTGCACGGTCAACAGCTTGATGATCCGTCCCGTTTGCTTTTGATATCGCACACACTCGCGGTGCGCGTCTTCGCTGAAATCGAAGGCGACGAAGAAACCACGCTGGCGATTCTCGCGATCCATGGCGTGCGCGAATTGATCGATGTCCGGGCGGCCGACTTTGTCCATCTGCTTCACCTGGATCGGGAACCAATCCTCGGCCCACATGTGATCGGTCTCGCCCTTCTTTGCCTTGGCGTGCGCTTCGGTGCGTCTCGTTCGTGTTCTGGCGGACTGGAGCCTAGAATTGCGCTTCTGAAGCTACGGGTGGATGCCAAGTGAGGGAGGGTCGTATGGTTCGGGTATCCCAAATCGATGAAATCCTAGCCGTGTTCGAGAGCGACGCCGCACGTTTCGATTCACACCAGTATTCGAACGTGCCCGTACCATTTCCGGTTTCGCCGCGAGAATATCTGGCGTTTGCGGAGGCCGGATCTCAAGGACCCCCCTCCGCGCGGACCGGTAAATGCTCTGTCGAATGCCAAGCGGTCACTTGATGCTCGAGTGGACGCGATATTGATTGCTTTCTGCCTTTTCAAGACTGCTCGAAGCAATCGCTGGAGTGTCCCGAGGAAGCTCGAGCAAATATCCCAATTGGGCGTCATCGCGCCCCGTGTTCTTACGAAGCTAAATCGCGCTCGCAACCTGATCGAACATGAGTTTCACCTCCCAAGCCGTGAGCAGGTTGAGGATTTTGTGGATGTCGTCGCCCTATTTCACGAGGCAACCCGCATCTATTTGCACGGTGTCCCCAATGATGCCGAAATTGCGGATGATGCAACTGAACGGTGGGCGTCGATCCACCTAGACCATGAGTCAGAGAACATAATCCTAAACCGCGGGGATCTTCTGCTCAAACCGGGGGATGCAAATTTCGAACGTGCGATCCGAGCATACGCCAAACTGCTGAACCGGTGGTATAGCCAATGAGTGCCCCCTCTCGTGTTCGACTGGGCGCAGGCGGTGCCGTCTTTCCTTGGTCTCGCCCCAGAAGACTTCGTAGTTGCGGTTCGAATTGAAGGATTGTTCGATCTCCTCACAGACAGGATCGATGTAGACCAAATCGATGCAGTGTTCCGGCAGCTTGGCGAGTTGTTCGAGGTCACCGCAGTAGATGACGCGTGTGTCGAACAGGGACGAGGGCTTACCGGGTTTTGGGTTTGCGTCGATCGATTCGGCCGTGTTGCCCTTCCCCGTACGAATTCGTTTCCCCATGCCGCAAAGTTAATCGCTCTCGCGGGGATCGGCAAACGAGCGGGCTCGCCCTCTGTAGACGGCGTCGTCGACGCCGTCCGGTGCGGGGTCAGCGAAGATCGCCTACAGGTAGGACAGAAACCTTAGTCAGACCTTAGTCCGATGCATGCCCGCCCGGCGGGTCGGTAGCGTCCGGGGCATGGTTACGCGAATTCCTCTTGTCGTCATTGGCGGGATGATGTTGGCGGGGCTGGCGCTCGTTAGCGGGTGCGAGAAGCAGGCGGAGGCGACGGTTGTTCCGCCGACGGATGTCAGCGTTGCGCAGCCGATTCAGCAGCAGGTGACGGACTTCGTCGAGTTCTCGGGAAATACGGCGGCGTATGCGACCGTCGATGTTCGCGCGCGGGTCAAAGGTTTCTTGAAGAAGATCGACTTCACCGAAGGCGCGATGGTGAAGGTAGGCGACCTGCTCTTCGAGATCGAGCCGGACATCTTCCAGGCGGAAGTCGACAGCGCGAAAGCGAATCAGCAGGGCGCCGAAGCACGGCTGGCCAAGGCGCAGGCGGATTTGAACATCAAAAAGGAAATGGCCGCCGGGAATGCGGCGAGCAAGCTCGAGGTGATCCAGGCCCAAGCGAGCGTGAACACCGCGACCGCGGAAGTCGCCGCCGCCAAGGCCTCGATCGAGCAGGCGCAGATCAACCTCAACTACACGAAGATCTACGCGCCGCTTGCCGGCCGCATCGACAAGAGCCGCGTGGATGTCGGCAACCTCGTCGGATCGGATGGTAACACGCTGCTCGCGTCGATCGTGCAGTCCGATCCGATCTATGTCTACTTCTACGTCGATGAGCCGACGGTGCAGCGCTTCCTCTCGCGCTCGATCGAGCGCGGCGAACAGCCAGGCTCGCGCAAGATCAACCTTCCGCTGCAGCTGGCGCGGGGGGACACGGGGAAATTCAGTTCCGCCGGCACGATCGATTTCGTGGACAGCCAGGTCGATCCAGCCACCGGCACGATCAAAGTGCGCGGCGAATTGCCGAACGCGAATCGCATGATCACACCCGGTTTCTTCAGCCGCGTGCGTGTGCCGGATGGCGCTGCATATCAGGCGGTGCTCGTGCCGGAGCGCTCGATCGGCGTCGACCAGGGGCAGAAGTATGTGCTCGTGGTGAACGACAAGAACGTCGTCGAGCTGCGTCCGATCGAAACCGGCTCGCAGCAAGGCCGCATGCGCGTGGTGAAGAGCGGCCTGAAACCCGACGAATGGTTCATCACCGATGGACTGTTGCGCACGCGACCCGGCGCGACGGTCAATCCGCAGAAGAAATCGATCACATCGACGACCGCGCCGGCCACCACGCAATCGGTCGCGCTCGGCGGATGACAACCAACGTTCGGAACGCACGAAGGGCCTCCCATGTTCGCACGTTTTTTCATCGATCGCCCCATCTTCTCCGCGGTTCTGTCGATCGTGATGGTCGTCGCCGGTGGCGTTGCGATTCTCGTGCTGCCGATCGCGCAGTATCCGGAAATCGCACCGCCGACGGTGCAAGTCACCGCGACGTATCCCGGCGCCAACGCGCGCGTCGTCGCCGACACCGTCGCCGCGCCGATCGAGCAGCAGGTGAACGGCGTCGAGAACATGCTGTACATGTCGTCGAATAGCGCCAACGACGGCAGCTACAACCTCACCGTCACCTTCAAGCTCGGCACGAACCTCGACATGGCGCAGGTGCTCGTGCAGAACCGCGTGTCGATCGCGATGCCCACCCTGCCGGACATGGTGAAATCCACCGGCGTCACGACGAAAAAGAAGTCGCCGAACATCCTGCTGCTGGTCAACCTCTACTCGCCCGACAGCAGCCGCGATCAGCTGTACGTCAGCAACTACGCGACGATCCAGGTGAAGGACGAACTGGCGCGGCTCGAAGGCGTCGGCGACGTGAACATGTTCGGCCAGCAGGACTACTCGATGCGCATGTGGCTGGACCCGGACAAGCTTGCGTCCCGCCAGATGACGGCAACCGACGTCATCAACGCGCTGAAGGAACAGAACGTGCAGGTGGCCGCGGGGCAGATTGGCCAGCCGCCCGTGCCGAAGGGAATCGATTTTCAATACACGATGAGCACGCTCGGCCGATTGACCGATCCCGACCAGTTTCGACAAATCATCCTGAAGCGATCTGAAGACGGCCGCATTACCTTCCTGCGCGACGTCGCGACAGTTGAGCTTGGCGCGAAAGCACAGGACCAGACCTGTACGCTCGACGGCAGATCGTCCGCAGGCCTTGCGATTTTCCAATTGCCCGGCTCCAACGCCCTCGCGACCGCGGATCGAATTCGCGCGAAGATGGACGAGCTGAAGAAGCGCTTTCCGCCAGGCATCGACTACGCCATCGTCTACGACACCACGCCGTTTACGCGCGAATCAATCAAGACCGTCATCCACACGCTCTTCGAAGCATTCATCCTCGTCGCGCTGGTCGTGATGATCTTCCTGCAGAACTGGCGCACGACGCTGATTCCGCTGATCGCGGTGCCGGTCTCGCTCATCGGCACGTTCGCGGTGATGGCGGTGCTCGGGTTCTCGCTGAATAACTTGTCTCTCTTCGGATTGGTGCTCGCCATCGGCATTGTCGTCGATGACGCGATCGTCGTCGTTGAGAACGTGGAGCGCTGGATCGAGCACGGCCTGTCGCCGCGCGACGCCGCCTATAAGACGATGGAGGAAGTGACGGTCGCTGTCATCGCGATCGCGTTTGGCCTGAGCGCCGTGTTCATTCCAACCGCGTTCGTCTCGGGCATCACCGGTCAGTTCTATCGCCAGTTCGCATTAACCATCGCGACGTCTACCCTGATCTCCGCGTTCAACTCACTCACGCTCAGCCCAGCGCTCGCGGCCATTTTGCTCAAGCCACATACGGCGAAGAAGGACATCTTCACGAAGCTCATCAATCTGTTCTTCGGCTGGTTCTTCAAAGGATTCAATAAGGCATTCCACATCACGACTGAACTGTATGGCAACGCGGTCACCTGGTGCCTGAAAGGCGCCGCGATCTGCATGCTGATTTACTTCGGATTCCTGTTCCTCACGTATTGGGGCTTCACGAAAGTGCCGGTCGGTTTCATCCCTGCGCAGGACAAGGGTTATCTACTTGCGAATTTACAGCTGCCGGACTCGGCGTCGCTGCAGCGCACTCAGGAGGCGGTGAAGAAGGCGGAGCAGATCGCGCTCCACACCAAGGGCGTGGCGCACACCGTCACGATCTCCGGCCAGTCGTTCATCCTCAACGCCAACGGCTCGAACCTCGGCACGATGTTCGTCACGCTCGATGAGTTTGAGAAACGCGAAACGCCGGAGCTGTACGGCACCGCCATTCAAAAGACCCTCGCCGTGCAGATGAACAAGGAAATTGAAGAAGCGGCGATCGGCATCCTCGGTCCTCCGCCGGTGGACGGCATCGGCAACGCCGGCGGATTCAAGGTGATGATCGAAGACCGCGGAAGTGCTGGACTTCCGGCACTGCAGGGGCAGACGGACAATCTGGTCGACAAGGCGAAAACGCTGCCACAGATCGCGGGGATTTTCACGCAGTTCCGCGCGCAAACTCCCCAACTGTACGCCGACATCGATCGCGTGAAATGCAAGCGCATGGGCATCCAGCTCAGCGACGTCTTCAACGCGCTTCAGGTTTATCTCGGCGGATATTACGTCAACGACTTCAACGAATTCGGCCGCACGTGGCAGGTGAACCTGCAAGCGCTTTCGCCCTTCCGCATCGAGCCGAAGCAGATCGAGCGCCTGCAGGTCCGCACCGGCGCCGGCGAGATGGTTCCGCTCGGCACGCTCGCGACGATCCGCGAAACGACCGGGCCGCTGATGATCACGCGCTACAACCTTTATCCGTCGGCGGCGGTGAATGGCGCGCCGAGGCCCGGCGTCAGCAGCGCGCAGGCGATCAACGCGATCGATCAGCTGTCGATGCAGGAACTTCCCAGCACGATGACGCATGAGTGGACGGAGCTCGCCTTCCTGCAAAAGCTCGAAGGCAACACCGCCGTCTACATCTTCCCGCTTTGCCTGCTGTTCGTCTTCCTCACGCACTCGGCCGAATATGAAAGCTGGGGGCTGCCGCTGGGCATCATCCTGATCGTGCCGATGAGCATTATGTGCGCGCTTTTCGGCGTGTGGGCCCATCATCTCGACAACGACATCTTCACGCAGATCGGGTTCATCGTGCTGGTGGGCCTCGCGTGTAAAAACGCGGTGCTCATCATCGAATTCGCGAAGCAGACGGAAGAGTTTGAGCACCTGAGGCCGTACGACGCGGCCTACAAGGCGTCGAAGCTGCGCTTGCGTCCGATCATGATGACGAGCTTCGCGTTCATCCTTGGCGTGGTGCCGCTGATGCTCGCCAAAGGCGCGGGCGCGGAAATGCGCCGCACGCTCGGCACCGCGGTGTTCTGGGGCATGCTCGGCGTGACGCTCTTCGGCATCTTCCTCACGCCGGCGTTTTATCTGTCGATTCGCTGGATCACCGGGAACAAACCATTCAAGCACGCGAAGCCGCACCCGCCGGCAGAGAACCATTTCCCGGCGCCGGAGCACGCCGAGGTGCCGCCGCTGCAACCCGTTCATTAACAAAGAAGGACCGGAACCACCAAAAGGGCCAGTACAACATGAGAAGCCACAACAGTCGTGTTCAACATCTGTTCGTCGTTGCTGTTGTCGCCGCTTTGCTTCTCACCGGTTGCATGGTCGGTCCGAACTACAAGACCCCGCCGGCGCCGGTCGCTTCCGATTGGATCGAGCTGCCCACCACAGCGCCGACGACCAACGAGACGACCGCCGCGACGCAGGCGGCCGAGCGATCGGAGCAAACGCAATGGTGGGATTCGTTCAACGATCCCGTGCTCGATCAACTCATTCGCACCGCCTACAAGCAGAATCTGACGCTGCAGATTGCGGGGCTGCGCGTCATCGAAGCTCGCGCGATTCGAGGCATCGCGGTGGGACAATTCTTTCCACAGATGCAGTCGATTAATGCGAGTTATCAGAAAGTTGGACTGAGCCGCAATTCCCCATTCATTACCGGCAATCCGTACTTCGATGCGACCTCCGCGACGTTTGATGTGAACTGGGAGCTGGACGTCTGGGGCAAGTTCCGCCGCGGGATTGAGTCGGCCGACGCGAGCCTTTACGCGTCGGTGATGAATTACGACGACGCGCTCGTAACCCTCACAGCCGACGTCGCAACGGCGTACGTCAACCTGCGCGGAATCGATGAGCGCATCCGCCTGGCGCAGCAGAACGTGCAGGTTCAACAGGACTCGCTCGGCATCGCGAACGTGCGCTTTAAAGCCGGCGGAACGACGGAGCTCGACGTGCAGCAGGCGCGCTCACAGCTGACGAATACGCAGGCTCTCGTTCCTTCACTCCAGCAAGCGCGGCGCACGACCGAGCTGCAACTCTGTACTTTGCTCGGCATCCCACCGCAACGGTTGAACGATCTGATGGGTTCGACAGAGCAACCGATTCCGCGACCACCGGACAGCATCGCGATCGGCATTCCCGCGGAATTGCTTCGTCGCCGGCCAGACGTGCGACGCGCCGAAGGTTTGGCCGCGGCGCAGTGCGCGCAGATCGGCGTCGCCACCGCGGATTTGCTGCCGCACTTCCAGCTTTTCGGGAGTGTTGGTTATCTCGCGGAAAATCCGGGCGATCTGTTCAACAGTTCGAGCTTTGCCTATCGGGGCGGCACCGGCGCAACCTGGGACATCTTCAATTACGGCCGGCTCGAGACCGGCGTCCGCGTGCAGGATGCGCGCTTCGAAGAATTGCTCGTGCAGTATCAGAACACGGTGCTGCAGGCGCAGCAGGAAGTCGCCGACGCGGTGAACGCCTTTATCCGCACACGCGAGCAGGAGCGATATCTCCAGGACAGCGTGACCGCCGGCCTTCGGTCGGTCCAACTTTCGAGCACGCAGTACAAAGCCGGCGGCGCGGATTTCATTCGCGTGCTCAATGCGACGCAGTTCCTCGTTCAGCAGCAGGACGCGCTCGCGGTCGCGCAGATCAACGAAGCGTCGGCCGTCATCGCGCTGAACAAGGCCCTGGGCGGCGGATGGGAGCTGCGCAAGGGGCATGAGCTGGTCGCGCCTGAAATCATCGAGCGCATGCGGCATCGCACCAATTGGGGCAACATCATCAGCTCCGATTACGAGATGCAGAAGGACTTGATGTTGTTCCAGCGGCCGAAGGGCGCGCTGCCGACCGACCCATATCCAGCAAGCGGGCACTGACATGAGTAAGAAAAACGGCAAAGACAAAAGCAACGGTAACGGCAACGGGAAGATGAAGGAGAAGGCGTACAGCAAAGAGCTGCGCCGCCTCCAGGCGGAGCTCTGCAAACTGCAGGATTGGGTGAAGCACAACGGCATGCGCGTGATGATCCTGTTCGAGGGCCGCGACGGCGCGGGGAAAGGCGGAACGATCCGCGCGCTCACCGAGCGCGTCAGCCCGCGCGTCTTTCGCGTTGTCGCCCTGCCCGCCCCATCGGATCGCGAGAAGACGCAGATGTATATGCAGCGCTACATGGCCCACTTCCCGGCCGCCGGCGAGGTCGTGATCTTCGATCGCAGTTGGTACAACCGCGCGGGCGTCGAATACGTGATGGGCTTCTGCAATCCGAAACAGCACAAGCGCTTTCTCGACAATTGCCCTGCGGCGGAAAAGTACATCACCGATTCCGGCATCAAGCTGGTGAAATACTGGCTTGAAGTAAGTGACAAAGAACAGAAGAAGCGATTCGAAGCGCGCATCACCGACCCGCTGCGGCAGTGGAAGCTCAGCCCGATGGACCTGCCGTCGCGCAGCCGATGGTACGATTATTCGCGAGCACGCGACATGATGCTCAAGGCAACTGATACGAAGCACGCGCCGTGGCATCTTGTTCGATCGGACGACAAGAAACGCGCCCGCCTGAATATCATCCGGCATTTCCTCAGCCTCATCGACTACAAACAGCTCCCGCGGGAGAAGATCAAGCTGCCGAAGCGCTCGATGAAAAACAGTTATGACGATCAAACACCGCTGATGAAGCACAAATTCATTGCAGAGAAATACTGACGCGGCTCGTGCCGCAGGAGGTGTCTCATGTCATCTTGCATTCCCGACGATCTGATGCAGCGACTTCACAATGCCAACAATGCCTTCGCGGAGGCCCGCGCGAAGTTCAAGGATCTGGAGCAGATGGACGCCAAGCAACGAACCGACGCCGCGGCGACGTTGCGCTCGGCCGAGAAAGAGGTCGAGATCTGCGAGAGCGCGATCTCGTCGTTTTTGCAATCGCAATCGCAGGGTCAAATGCCGGCGTAACGGTGCTTTGGACTTGGTGTCATGACCAACTGGCGGCGACGTTCGCGGTTTCGGGAGTTCCTCCGCAACAGCCTGTGGATCGCGCCGGCGGCCACCATCATTCTCGCCATCGTCGTTGGACGCTTGCTGCGCGAATGCGATCAGGCGCTGCATTGGAAGGTGTTTACTTTCACGCCCGACGGCGCTCAGGCGCTGCTCGGCGCATTCATCGGTGCGATGCTGACGTTTCTGGTGCTGGTCGCATCGACGCTCCTTCTGGTCGTGCAGCTCGCCAGCGCCGCCCTTACCCCGCGCATTATCCTGCCGACATTTCGCAATCCGCTGATTCGAATCGCGCTGAGCATGTTTCTCTTTTCCTACACCCTCTCGATCGCGGTAATCGGTCGCATGCGCCCGGACTTCGTTCCGCAAATCGCGCTGGCGGTCACGATTGTCGCGAACGTCGCGAGCGTCGTGTTTTTCGTCTACTTCGTGATGGCGGTTGGAATGGGCCTGCGGCCAGCCTTCGTGCTCACGCGGCTCGCGGAGTCGGGCCGGCGGGTGATCTTCGAGGTCTACCCCGACGCGTACGACGCCGATGAGATCGAGCGCGAACCGCGTACACTGCCTTCGAATAACGGGAAGGTGACCCTCGTCCCGCATGTCGGAACCTCCGGCGTGCTGCTCGCGTTCGACGCGCAGGGCCTCGTCGACTTCGCAACGGAGCAGGACGCGGTGATCGAGCTTGTCCCGCACGTCGGCAATTTCGTTTCGCGCGAGGAGGCGCTGTTCAAGATTCATTGCGAGCGAGCAATCGACGTTCGCCCGCTCGCAGGGATGATTCTCGTTGGCGCCGAGCGCACGTTCGAGCAGGACGCGACGCTGGCGTTTCGCAACATCGTCGATATCGCCAACAAAGCGCTTTCGCCTGCGATCAACGACCCCACCACCGCGGTGCTCGGCATCGACCAGCTGCAGCGACTGCTGCGCACCGTCGCGGGAAGAAAGATTCATTCAGGCCGGCAGGCCGACGCGTCCGGCACGGTGCGCCTTCTCTTCCCCACGCCAAAGTGGGAACAATTTGTCTCGACCGCCTGCGAGGAGATCCGCCTGTACGGCGCGACGACTCCGCGCATCCTGAACCGCCTGCGCCTGATGGTGCTGAAGCTGCTCGAAACGATTCCCGAATCGCGTCACGCCGCGCTCCGCGACGAGCTGCGCGCCCTCGACGCCACCGCCGCCGCCGCCGGCACAACCGTCGCGCAGCCGCCGGCAGCGCGTCTCATCTGGGATTAAATCGCGCGTGCCCCGACTCGTTCCCGCCGCCGTCACATCGCGCCTAGGACGCCGCCTTTTGCGCGCCGGCCACCTTCTATGCCGAGCTTCACGACTGCTGCGATCAAATTAAAGGGTCCTGTCCCCTTTAATTAAAGGGGACAGGACCCTTTGTTTTTTGCTGGACCTTGGGGATCGCATTAGGACGATCCGTCAATGATTGACCTGCCGGAAGATTAGCCAACGCGATGCTCGATCGCGTTCCGCGCGAGCCTCGCGGTGGAAAAAGGCCGCCATAGCTCGAGCAGGAAGCGGCGGAGTGGGATCGCGCCGCATTCGGGGCAGCGGTCGGGGGAGGCGCGGAGGTCGTAGCCGCATACGGCGCAGCGGCCTTGTCTGCGGCGGCGGACATGGCGGATGCATTGGGCGCTTGGCGCGGCGAGTGTGACAAGCACAAGCAGCCACATCGGCACGAACACGATCGTGGAACTGGTGCGGAAGCCCGTGATCAGACGGCTCGTTTCTGCGGCGAAGCCCAGGCTGTTCCACCAGCGCGACGGCTCGGGGCCGCGGGTCGGTTCGCCGCGCACGTAGTAAAAGAGGCTCTTGTCGAGATGTTCGCCGGTCAGGTGCTCGACGGTGGCGCGCTCGGAATCGGGCACCGTGAAGATCGACACCGCGAGCAGCCCGCGATTGGTTCCGATCGCGCATTCTCTGCTTGCGCTGCCGCTGGCGTACCGGAAAACAACAACGTCCCGCCGCGGATAGCTTCGCGCCCACAAAACGATCGTGGCCAAGCAGAGAACCAGCGAAACGAGCGAGAGGCGGTTGAAGAGCATTCGGATCATGGGTTCACTCCAATCACATAACGTGCGCGTCGTGAAACTCCAGTGTGAGCTGATTTCGCCCGACTTTCAAAATCGCAAATCGTGCGGTGAGCGCGCCGATGTACGGCTTCATCGGCAGGTACTCGAAATGAACCATACCGATGTATTTCTTCGGATCGAGGCCGAAGAGGTGTTCGCGATCGACGTTCATCGCTTTGAAGATCCGGTCAAAATCTTTCTGCTTGCGCAGACTTAAGGGCTTTGCGCGCGGCGGCTCCATTGAACAGCCGGTGGCGATGCCTTCCTTGAGGGTTTCCGGCGTCCAGACGATTCCGCCGTCGTCCTTGTGCGCGAACATTTCCAAAGCCTCTTTGTATTTCCCGGCGGCGATCAGCTCCCACCACTCGATCACGAGGTTGCGGATTTCATCGTCTGAGCATTTGGTCGGCAGGGTTCGCACGAGTCCTCCCCGAGAGAATGGGCAGATGAATTTCAAGCATTCTATCGCGATGGGCTCGCGCGGCCAGGCCGCACAGGTGCGGCGCGCGGCGGACGGGAAAACGCGTACGACCAAAGTCCCATTTGAAGGGATGTGCGAAGCGGTACGGTGCCGAACCACGGCCGGCGCGTGCGGTTGCGCGCTTTGGTCGATGACGAGGACCTTGCCATGACTTCGATTTTGAACGATTTGCGCGTTTCGGGAATGGATCAGGCGACGGCGGGCGGGCCGCTTTCGGCGGATGAATTGCGCAAGACGCATGCGTATTGGCGCGCCTGCAGTTATCTCGCCGCGGGGATGATTTATCTGCGCGACAATCCGCTGCTGCGCGAGCCTCTGAAAGAAGAGCACGTGAAGCTGCGGCTGCTCGGGCATTGGGGCGCGAGTCCGGCACTGAGCTTCTGTTACATTCATCTGAACCGGCTGATCAACAAATACGATCTCGACGCGATCTTTCTCGCTGGCCCTGGTCACGGCGCGCCCGGCGTGCTGGGCCCGCTGTATCTCGAAGGGTCGTATTCGGAGATCTATCCGAACAAGAGTGAAGACCTCGATGGAATGCGAGAGTTCTTCAAGGAATTCAGTTTCCCCGGCGGAGTCGGAAGCCATTGCACGCCGGAAACGCCGGGATCGATTCATGAAGGTGGCGAGCTGGGATACAGCCTGTCGCACGCGTTCGGCGCCGCGTTCGATAACCCGGATCTGCTGGTCGCGGTCGTCGTTGGCGACGGCGAGAGCGAGACCGGCCCGCTCGCCACCTCGTGGCATTCGAACAAGTTCCTCAATCCCGTTCGAGACGGCGCGGTGCTGCCGATCCTGAACCTCAACGGCTACAAGATCGCGAATCCCACGCTGCTGTCGCGCATCAGTCACGAAGAGCTGGAGAACCTGCTGAAGGGGTACGGATGGACGCCGTACTTTGTCGAAGGCGACGAGCCGCTCGCCATGCATCAGAAGATGGCGGCGACGATCGAAGCATGCGTCGTCGAAATTCGGCGTGTGCAGGACGACGCGCGCAAAAGCGCGAAGCCGTCGCGTCCGCGGTGGCCGATGATCGTGCTGCGCACGCCGAAGGGTTGGACCGGACCGAAGGAAGTGGATGGGCACAAGGTCGAAGGGTTTTGGCGCTCGCATCAAGTGCCGCTGTCGGGACTGCACGGCAACGCGGCGCACATGAAGCTGCTCGATAATTGGCTGCGCAGTTACAAGCCGGAAGAGCTGTTTGATCACAGCGGAAGGTTGATCGAAGAGCTGCGCGCGCTCGCGCCCAAAGGCACGCGGCGAATGGGCTCCAATCCGCACGGCAACGGCGGGTTGATTCGCAAGGCGCTGCGGCTGCCGGATTTCCGCAGCTATGCGATTAAGCTGGAGAAGCCCGGGAAAGTCTCGGCCGAGAACACCTTCCCGCTCGGCCAATTTCTCCGCGACATCATCAAGCTGAATCCGACCAACTTCCGCGTCCTATGCCCGGATGAGCTCGCGTCCAACCGTCTTCAGGCGGTGTACGAAGCGAGCAAGAAGGTCTGGCTCGCGGATTATTTGCCGGAGGATGCGGATGGCGGAGAGCTCGCGCCCGATGGCCGAATCATGGAAATGCTCTCCGAGCACACACTCGAAGGCTGGCTCGAATCGTACCTGCTCACCGGCCGCCACGGCTTCTTCTCGACGTACGAAGCATTCGCGCATGTCATCGATTCAATGTTCAACATGCACGCGAAGTGGCTGCAGATCTGCAACGAGCTGCCGTGGCGCGCGCCGATCTCGTCGCTCAATCTGCTGATCACCTCGACCGTATGGCGGCAGGATCACAACGGGTTCACACACCAGGATCCAGGCTTCCTCGATATCGTGTGCAACAAAAGCCCGGATGTGTGTCGCATCTATCTTCCACCGGACGTGAACTCGCTGCTCCCCGTCGCGAATCATTGCCTGAGGAGCACCAACTACATCAATGTGATCGTCTCCGATAAGCAGAAGCATCTGCAGTACATGAACATGGACGAGGCGATCGCGCATTGCACGAAGGGACTGGGCATCTGGCGCAAGGCGAGCAATGACGAAGGGGTCGAACCGGACGTGGTGATGGCCTGTGCGGGTGATATTCCGACGAAAGAAGCGCTGGCGGCGACGGTGTTGCTGCGCGAGAACTTCCCCGATCTGAAAATACGCTTCGTCAACGTGGTCGATCTGTTCAAGCTCACCCCATCGACCGAGCATCCGCATGGCCTGACGGATAAAGATTTCGACAGCCTCTTCACCTGCGACAAGCCGGTGATCTTCAACTTCCACGGCTATCCGTGGTTGATTCATCGGCTGACGTACCGGCGGACGAACCACAAGAACATCCACGTTCGCGGGTACAAGGAAAAAGGGAACATCAACACGCCGCTGGATCTGGCGATTCAAAACCAGATCGACCGCTTCAGCCTCGCGATCGACGTGATCGACCGCGTCCCCCGGCTGAAAGTCGCGGGCGCGCATGCGAAGGAAAAGCTGCGCAACATGCAGATCGAATGCCAGCGCTACGCATACGAGTTCGGCATCGACAAGCCTGAGGTCGACAACTGGGTTGCGCCTGGCTGACCAATTCATCAAGCGAAGAGCAAAGGACACTGCGATGAAAGAGACCCCCGAACATGTCAGGCTCGAAGAAGCGCGCACGGGCGCGGCGCCGTGGAAGAAGTGGGGTCCGTATCTCAGCGAGCGCCAGTGGGGAACGGTGCGCGAAGATTACAGTGAATCGGGGGACGCGTGGAGCTATTTCACGCACGACAATGCTCGGTCGCGCGCTTATCGCTGGGGCGAAGATGGTCTCGCGGGGTATTCGGATGATCACGCGCGCCTGTGCTTTTCGCTGGCGCTGTGGAATGGGCACGATCCAATTCTGAAGGAGCGCCTCTTCGGCCTCACCAACAGCGAGGGCAATCATGGGGAGGACGTGAAGGAATACTACTTCTACCTCGATTCTACGCCGACGCATTCGTACATGAAGTATTTGTACAAGTACCCACAGCGGGCGTATCCGTACAACGAGATCGTGCGTGAGAATCGGCTGCGGGACCGGAACGCGCAAGAGTTTGAATTGCTCGACACCGGAATCTTCGACGATGACGAATACTTCGACGTGTTCGTGGAATATGCGAAAGGCTCGCCGGAAGACACGCTCATCGAGATCACCGTTCACAACCGCGGCCCTGACGCCGCGACGCTGCACGTGTTGCCGACGCTTTGGTATCGGAACACTTGGGGCAGCACCGGCGGATTGCATCCGACGCTGCAGGCCGTCACCCCGCCGACGTTCGCCGGCGGCGCGATTCTGGCTCAGCACAGCGATCTCGGCGCGCGTTGCCTCTATGGCGAAGGAAAACCCGAGCTGCTCTTTACGGAAAATGAAACCAACACGCAGAAGCTAGTTGCTGTGCCGAACTCCGTTCGCTTCGTGAAAGACGGCATCAATGATTACATCGTCCACGGCCGCGCGAACGCGGTGAATCCCGACAAGATCGGCACGAAATCGTCGATGCACTACACGATTCGCGTGCCGGCGGGAAAGTCAGAAACGATCCGTCTGCGCCTCAGCGACGAGCTCGGGATGGCGCGGCCGTTTGGAGCTTCATTCGACAAGACCCTCGAGGCGCGCAGATCTGAAGCCGACGCGTTCTACGACGTCGTCATCCCCGCGGCGCTCGATGACGATCAGAAGAACGTCATGCGCCAAGCCCTCGCCGGCATGCTCTGGTCGAAGCAGTTTTACTACTACGACGTCGATCGATGGCTCACCGAACGCGGATCCGATCCGTTCAATCCGAAACGCCAGGCGCCGCGAAACGGGCATTGGCACCATATGTACAACGCCGACATCATCTCGATGCCGGACAAGTGGGAATATCCCTGGTACGCGGCATGGGATCTGGCGTTTCACGTGCTTGCGCTCTCGATGGTCGACGAAGAATTCGCCAAGCAGCAGCTCGACCTGATGCTCCGCGAAATGTATCTGCATCCGACCGGACAGATTCCAGCGTATGAGTGGAACTTCGGCGACGTAAATCCGCCGGTGCATGCGTGGTCAACACTGTTCCTATATCGCATCCAGCAAAGCCACGGCCGCGCCGATCTGGAATGGCTCGAGCGCTCGTTCCACAAGCTCGTGCTTAACTTCACCTGGTGGGTGAACCGCAAAGACCGCAGCGGAAACAACGTCTTCGAAGGCGGATTCCTTGGCCTCGACAACATCGGCGTGTTCGACCGGAGCGCCGCCCTTCCCACCGGCGGATATCTCGAACAAGCCGACGGCACCGCATGGATGGCGATCTTCTGCCAGAACATGATGGAGATCACCGCGGAGCTCGCGCTGAACAAGTCGAGCTATGGCGAGATGTGCTTGAAATTCGCGCAGCACTTCCTCTGGATCGCATCATCGATGTACCACGCCGGAAACGATGTGGGCATGTGGGACGAGGAAGACGGATTCTTCTACGACGTGCTGCGGCTGCCGGATGGGAAAGCGCAACGATTGAAAGTCCGCTCGATGGTCGGCTTGTTGCCGCTGTGCGCGGTCAACGTTACCGACGGGAAGCTGATCGAGAAATATCCGGAGCTCGGTGCGCGCGTGCGAGATTTTCTGCAGACGCGCCCTGAATTGGTTGCATTCATTCATGACCCGAACAAGCGCGGGAAAAACAATCGCGTGCTCGCTTCCGTGCTCGACGAGAAGAAGCTTCGCCGCGTGCTGAGCCGGATGCTCGACGAAAACGAATTCCTCAGCCCGTACGGGATCCGCGCGCTGTCGAAGTATCACGACACGTGCCCCTACGTCTTCAAGTCCAACGGGCAGGACTATCGCGTTTGCTATTTGCCCGCCGAGTCCGACACCGGCATGTTCGGCGGAAACTCCAACTGGCGCGGGCCGATCTGGATGCCGGTGAACGCGCTGATCATCCGCGCGCTGCTGCAGTACTACACGTTCTACGGCGACGATTTCCAGATCGAATGCCCCACCGGCTCCGGCAACATGATGAGCCTGTATCAGGTGGCCGAGGAGCTGACGAACCGCCTCGCGGGAATTTTCCTGAAGAACGACTCCGGCGATCGCCCCGTGTACGGCGCGACAAAGAAGTTCCAGGAAGATCCCCACTGGCGCGACCTCATCCTCTTCTACGAGTATTTCCACGGCGATAACGGCGCGGGACTCGGCGCCAGCCACCAAACCGGCTGGACCGGCGTCATCGCGCGCGCGATGCACGTCTTCGCCACGAGCACCGCGAAGCAATTCATCGACGTCGGCAAGCTCGCCGCGGCGATCGAAGTTACGGTGGTGAAGGACACGGTTGAGAAAGTCGAGACCGCAAAGAGTTCGAAGACGGCGGGCAGAGTTTAGGGCACGACGATGACCGCATCCGCTCGCCCTTTCGTCGCGCCGACCCCGACCGCCTCTTTACGATGGCTGCCGGCAACCAAGTGGCTGCGGAGTTATTCGCGGGCGTGGCTCATCGGCGATTTTGTCGCGGGGCTCACGCTTGCGGCGTATCTGCTGCCGTCGGGATTGGGCGACGCATCGCTCGCGAACCTTCCGCCGGAAGCCGGCCTTTATGCGTGTCTCTTCTCCGGCCTCGTTTTCTGGCTGTTCTGCAGCTCACGGCAAACGAGCATCACCGTGACGTCGGCGATTTCGCTCTTGCTGGGCGCATCGCTCGGCGGCATCGCGCATGGTGATACGAGCCGCTTTCGCGCGCTCGCCGAGTGCTGTGCACTGCTCGTCGCAGTGATCGGAATTCTCGCCTGGCTCTTCGGCGCCGGAAGCATCGTCAACTTCATCTCCGAATCGGTGATGGTTGGCTTCAAGTGCGGCGTCGCCCTGTTCATCGCCAGCACGCAGCTTCCGAAACTGTTCGGCTTCGCCGGGTCGCACGGCGGATTCTGGGGACAATTCGGACATTTTCTTACGCATCTGCAGCTGACGCATTTCCCATCGCTCATTACGGGCTTCGTCGCGCTCTCGGTTTTGATCGCGGGAAAGCTCTTCTTCCGGAACAAACCGGTCGCGCTGTTCGTCGTGATCGGCGGAATCATCGCCGCCGGCGCGCTGGGGCTCGGCAACCGCGGAGTGAAGCTCATCGGCCACGTCCCACAAGGCCTGCCCGAGTTGCGCCTGCCGCGCGTGCAGTGGAGCGACGCGGACGAGATCATCCCGCTCGCCTTCGCATGCTTCCTTCTCGGCGCCGTCGAAACCGCGGCGATCGGCCGAACCTTCGTCGCGAAGTACGGTGGGCGGCTCGACAACAACCAGGAGATTCTGGCCCTCGCCGCCGCGAATTTGGCTGCGGGTATCGGACAAGGATTTCCGGTCAGCGGTGGGATGTCTCAATCCGTCGTGAACGAAAACGCCGGCGCACGCACACCGCTTTCCGGGCTCATTGCAGCGCTCGTCATCCTGCTCGTCTCGATCTTCCTCACCGATCTGCTGCGCAATCTGCCTCAGCCGGTGCTCGCCGCGATCGTGCTCGTCGCGGTCACGGGGCTTTTCAAGGGCGATGCGCTCAAGCACCTCTGGCACGCCGACCGCGCCGAATTCATCACCGCCTTCGCGGCGCTGTTCGGTGTGCTGACATCCGGCCTTCTCCGCGGCGTGCTCATCGGCGCGATTATTTCGCTCGTGCAAATCATCCGACGTGCCAGCCGCACGCACGTCGCGATCCTCGGTCGCATCCCAGGCACGGGGCGGTTCTCCGATCTCGATCGACATCCGGACAATGAGGGCATCTCCGGCCTGATGATCTTCCGTCCCGAATCCGGGCTCGTTTACTTCAACATCGATCACGTTCGTGACGCGATTCTCAATAGCGTCCGCGCGCAGCCCACCCCGCCGCGCGCCGTCGTGCTCGACCTCTCCGCCGCGCCACAAATCGACATCCAAAGCGCCGAAGCACTCGGTGGCCTCGCGGATGAATTGAAGGCAGATGGCATCGAGCTTCACGCGGTCGAAGCGCGCTCATCCGTCCGCGATCGGATCCGAGCGGCCCACGTCGATGCAAAGCTGGGCGGGATCAACCGCTTTAGCTCCGTCGCGGATGTGATCGACAATCTCACGAGCGCAACGAGGCCTTCAGGCGCCGTCCCGCAGGAGGTTCTCACATGATCAAGCCAATCAAGCGATCCGAGCGTCCGGTGACCCGCGAGATTCGCGATCGGAGTGGGCCGTTACCGGATCGCCCGGTCGCGCGTTCGAAGGCGCCGCATGCCTCTCCGCACGGGCGCGCTTTTCCGATCGGCGCAACCCCGATCGACGGCGGCGCAAACTTCAGCGTCTTTACGCGAAACGCCACCGCGGTCGATTTGCTGCTCTTCGACGACGTCGCAGACGCCAAGCCTTCGCGCGTGATCTCGATCGATCCCGTCGCCAATCGAACGTATCACTACTGGCACACGTTCGTGCCGAATCTTCAGCCCGGCCAGATCTATGGCTATCGCGTCACGGGTCCCTTCGATCCTGCCAACGGACTGCGCTTCGATCCAACCAAGCTGCTGCTGGACCCCTACGGCCGCGGTGTTGTCGTGACGAAGAACTACGATCGCTGGGCCGGCGCGCGCGAGGGCGACAACACCGCCGTCGCGATGAAAAGCGTTCTCGTCGATTCAGGAGCCTATGACTGGGAAGGCGACGAGCGGCCGTGCACCTCATCGGCGCGCACGATCATCTACGAGATGCACGTCCGCGGATTCACGCGCCATCCGAGCTCCAGCGTCGCCGAAGCCAAGCGCGGCACCTTCGCGGGGCTGATCGAGAAGATCCCGTACCTCAAGCAGCTCGGCATCACCGCGATCGAATTGCTGCCGATCTTTGCGTACGACGCGCAGGACTGTCCGCCGGGTGTCGTGAATTACTGGGGCTATCAACCGGTGTCGTTCTTCGCGCCGCACGCGGCGTACAGCTCGCGCACTGATCCGCTCGGGCCGATCGACGAGTTTCGCGACATGGTCAAGGCGCTGCATCGCGCGGGGCTCGAGGTCATTCTCGACGTCGTCTACAACCACACGTCTGAGGGCGGCGCGAACGGGCCCACCTTCTGCTTCAAGGGCTTCGCGAACCGCGCGTATTACATTCTCGAAAACGATCAATCGCGTTACGCCGACTTCAGCGGCTGCGGAAATACGCTCAACGCGAATCATCCGGTCGTTCGGCGAATGATTCTCGACAGCTTGCGCTATTGGGTCGAGGAAATGCACGTCGACGGGTTCCGCTTCGATCTCGCATCGATCCTCTCCCGCGACATTGACGGCAACGTGCTGCCTAATCCGCCGATCGTTTGGGACATCGAATCCGATCCGGTGATGGCCGGCACGAAACTGATCGCCGAAGCGTGGGATGCGTCGGGGCTGTATCAGGTCGGTTCATTCGTCGGCGATACGTGGAAGGAATGGAACGGCCGCTTTCGTGACGACGCCCGCAATTTCTTCCGCGGGGTGCCCGGGTCGCACCGGCGCTTCGCGGATCGCTTTGTCGGCAGCCCCGAAATGTACCGCCAGGAACACCGCGAGCCGGAACAAAGCGTGAATTTCGTCGCCTGTCACGACGGCTTCACGCTCAACGATCTCGTCAGCTACAACGACAAGCACAACGAAGCGAACAACGATCAGAACCGCGATGGTTCGAACGACAATTTCAGCTGGAACTGCGGAGTGGAAGGCCCTTCCGATGATCCGCAGGTCGAAAAGCTGCGGAATCGACAATGCAAGAATCTTCTCACCGTAACAATGCTGTCGCTCGGCGTGCCGATGATTCTCATGGGCGATGAAGCCCGCCGCACGCAACTCGGCAATAACAATGCCTATTGCCACGACAGCGAATTCAACTGGTTCGACTGGACCCTGGTTGAGAAGCACGCGGATCTGGTGCGCTTCATGCGGCTGCTCGCCGAGCGCCGCATGCTTCGCAGCATCGAGCATGAACAGAAGCGCACGACGCTCGGCGAGATGATCGACGCCGCCACCAAGGCGTGGCATGGCACGAAGCTCGACCAGCCGGATTGGAGCGACTGCTCGCAATGCTTCGCGTTGACCACCGAGCTTCAGAAGGACAAGTTGTGCGTCCACCTCATCTTCAATGCCTCGCCGCAGGCACTGGAGTTCGAGCTTCCGCCGTCGTGCACCGCTCCAAAAAACCCATGGGGCCGCTGGATCGACACCGGCCTCGATTCCCCGAACGACATCGTCAGCTGGCGTGAACGCGTGCCGGTCTCGGCTGACACGTACCTCGTCCAGCCGCGATCGGTTGTCGTCTTGTTTGGAAATATCGAACGTCTGAGGAAATCCGGCAATCGCGCTTCGGACTAAAGTCCCATGTCGCGGCCGGTGCTGGTGTCTAAGGTGAGCGCTTTGCCGAGGGTCCGCCATGGGAACCACTGTCGCATCGCCAGCCACTCGCGCGATTCCAGGGATTGACGTCGCGGCATTGATCAAGCAATACGGCTGCGGCCCAGTTCCTCTCGCCGGCACCGACAACGCGCTCTACGACCGCCATCTGCTGTTCGATAACGTCCGCAGCTTTGCCGAGTCCGGCTCGCGGGAGAAGTTCGAGGCGTTTGCGCGCTCGGTTCGCGACATTCTCTCGCAGCGATGGATTCGCACGGAAGCCACCTACGACCGCGAAAATCCGAAGCGGATCTATTACCTCTCGATGGAGTTCCTGATCGGGCGGTCCCTGGCGAACAACGTGACGAACCTGCTGGTCGAGCCGCTGGCGCGCGACGCGGCGAAGAACAAGGGACTCGAGTGGATCGAGCTGCTCGAACAGGAGCCGGACGCGGGCCTGGGCAACGGCGGGCTCGGGCGCCTCGCGGCATGCTTTCTCGATTCCATGGCGACGATGCAGTTACCCGCGATGGGATATGGGCTGCGCTACGAGTATGGGATTTTCACGCAGACGATCCAGGACGGCTGGCAGCGCGAGCGGCCGGATAATTGGCTCAGGCGCCCGGACCCCTGGGAAGTTCAGCGCGTGCACGAGCAGGTCGAAATCAAGCTCAACTGCTCGTTCGAATTGGCGGGCGGATCGCTGCGCACGATTCCCGGGCGACCTTCGACGCTCATCGGCATTCCGTACGACCGTCCCATCGTTGGCTACGGCGGAAAGACGATCAACACGCTCCGCCTCTGGGCCGCGGCGGCGCCGAATGTGTTCGACTTCCAGCGTTTCAGCGGCGGAGATTTCATCGGTGCCCTCGCGGAATCGCTCACGGCCGAGTCGCTCACGCGCGTGCTCTACCCCGACGACTCCACGACGATGGGCCAGGGCCTGCGCTTCGTGCAGGAGTATTTTCTCGTGGCCTGTTCGCTGGCGGATCTCATTCGACGATTCCGTCGCAGCAATGGGGATTGGAACGCGCTACCCGAAAAGGCCGCGATCCAGCTGAACGACACGCATCCGTCGCTCGCCGTGCCGGAGCTCATGCGGATCCTGCTTGATGAGGCGAACCTCGGCTGGGACGATGCAATAGACATCACCCGCCGCACGCTCGCCTACACGAATCACACGCTGCTTCCCGAGGCACTGGAAAAATGGCCGCTCGCGTGGTTCGAGCTGATGCTCCCGCGGCATCTCGAGATCATTTATGAGATCAACCGCCGGCTGATCAGCGACGTCCGCAGTGCATATCCCGGCGACGCGGGACGCATCGAGCGCATCAGCCTGGTCGAAGAAGGCGCGACGCGCAAAGTGCGCATGGCGAACGTCGCGATTGTCGGTTCGCACAGCACCAACGGCGTCGCGGTGATTCATTCAGAGCTGCTGCGCAACGTGACGGTGAAAGATTTCGCGGAGATTTTTCCTGATCGCTTCAATAACAAAACCAACGGCGTCACCCCACGGCGGTGGCTGCTCCTTTGCAATCCAGCGCTCGCAACTGCAATCACGGACGCGATCGGCGCTGGCTGGATTTCGGATCTTTCGCAATTGAAGCAGCTCGCGCCGCTCGCGGACGACCGGACGTTCCGCGAGCTGTTTCTCGCCGCCAAGCGACAGGCCAAGGAGGATTTTTCGCAGTGGCTGAATTCAACGTGCGGCGTGACGGTTGATCCCGATTCGATCTTTGATTCGCAGGTGAAGCGCATTCACGAATACAAACGGCAGCTGCTCAACGCGCTGCGCATTCTCGTGCTTTACAACCGCCTGCGCGACAACCCAAAGCTCGATCTGCCTCCACGAACATTCTTCTTCGCGGGAAAAGCGGCGCCGGCTTACCACCTGGCGAAGGTGATCATCAAGTTCATCAACAACCTCGCGGGCACGATTGACGGCGATCCGGTTGCGCGCGAGCGCATCAAGGTCGTCTTTCTGCCGGATTATTCGGTAAGCGTCGCCGAGCGGCTCATTCCCGCGAGCGACGTGTCGAACCAGATCTCGACCGCCGGCTACGAAGCGAGCGGCACGAGCAACATGAAGTTCATGATGAACGGCGCGCTGACGATCGGCACGCGCGACGGCGCGACGATCGAGATGGCGGAAGAAGCGGGCGAAGAGAACTTCTTTCTGTTCGGGCTCAGCGCGCAAGAGGTTGCGGACAGCCGAAGCTGGTACAGCCCGCAGTGGCATTACCTCAACGATCCTGAAGTGCGGAAAGCCCTCGATCAGATCGCCGGTGATGACTTCAGCCAGAACGAGCGCGGCGCGTTCGTGCCGATTCACGAAACGCTGCTCGCCCGCGGGGATCGCTACATGCACCTCGCCGATCTGCAGTCGTACCTGAAGGCGGACGAGGCGTTGCTGAAGTTGTACGCCGATCCACACGCCTGGGCGCGAAAGGCGATCCTCAACATCGCTCATTCAGGGAAATTCTCATCCGACCGCACGATTTCCCAGTACGCAGCGGAGATCTGGGACGCCAGGCCGTGCCCTGTCGTGTAACGCAAAGACCAACAACGTGGCCAGGCTCATCAACATCCTCGCGTTCATCACGCTCTTTGAGATGATGATCACGATCGGTCTGCGCGTGACGATTGCGGAGATTGGCACGGTTGCGCGCAACGGCCGATTGCTGATCGGCGCGGCGATTGCGAACTACGCGATGGTGCCGATGCTCACGATCGCGCTGCTGTTGCTCTTCGGCGCGGATCCGCTGGTGTCGGCCGGGTTTCTCATCGTCGCGGTCTGCCCGGGGGCGCCGTACGCCCCGCCGTTTACGGCGATGGCGAAGGGCAACCTCGTGACCGCGGTCGGCCTGATGTTTCTCCTCGCGGCGTCGTCGGCGGTGCTCGCGCCGCTGCTGCTACGGTTTCTCCTTCCGATCGTCGGTAGCGGGCAGAACGTCAACGTGAACTTCCTCGCGCTTCTGCGGACGCTGGCGGTCGGGCAACTTGTTCCCCTGTGCATTGGACTGGGCGTGAAGCATTGGAAACCGGCGCTCGCTGCGCGCGCTGAGCGACCCGCGTCACGGATCAGCACGCTGCTCAATCTCATACTCGTTGTACTTTTGCTGATCGTGCAGTTCCCAACGCTCGCGCGCATCCGCGCGACGGGTTATCTCGCGATGCTCCTTCTCCTGGTGGCGAGTATGGCCGCCGGATGGATTCTCGCGGGCAGCGACCCGATCAATCGAAAGACGCTCGCCATCGTCACCGGTGTGCGCAATGCGGGCGTAGCGCTGCTGATCGCGATCGAAATGCTTCCTGGAACGGCCGCCGTCAGCGCCGCAACGGCCTATGCGCTGGTCCAGACGCTCGGCGCCGCGGGGATCGCATTTGCCTGGGGCAGATCTACGACACGGCATGAGCTTCGCGCCGAATTCGCAACGCTGCCTGCCGGTCTCACCAGAAGGTCGCCATGACAAAAGACCGAAATATGGTGATCCTGGTGGACGATGACGCCGCCGTGCGCAGCTCGATCGCGCGCCTGCTTTCGTCAGCCCATCTGCCGTTTGCGATGTTTCCCAATGCCGAGGATTTCCTTGCCACGGTCCCATCCGACACCCGCGGGTGCGCGATCATCGACGTGCATCTTCCGGGCAAGAGCGGATTCGATCTGCAGCAGATCGTCGCGCGCGATCACCCGAATCTCTCCGTCGTCATCATCACCGGCTTTGACGAGGAGCGCTCGGAAGAGCGCGCGATGTCGGCCGGCGCGATCGCGTTTCTACGCAAGCCGTTCGACGCGGAAAGCCTGCTGGCGCTTCTGAAGAAGTCGATGGTGAGCAAAGAGACGGCTTAACCTCAATCAGGTCCGACACAAACCACGCATAACACATCCTCGATTGGACCAAAGTCCGATGTTGTGGCACCCCCTTGCTGTAACGATGAGCTCAAGTTCTCGCCTTCTAAGTGAGGGAAAAGACATGGGATCAGGAACCCGACCGGGTGCTCCGCACGGCGCGACCGCGATTGCAATTGCTGTACTGGCAGTTGTGTGCCCAATTGCGAGCGCTCAGAACACGCCCAACACCACCGATGATGCTGCATGGCGCACGCAGATCGAGCAGCGGATGAACGCGCTGGAGAAGGAGAACGCCGACCTTCGCCAGGAAGTCGGGCGCGTTTCGCAGACGAAACAAGCGGTGATGAACGACGCCGCGCATCAGGGCGAGGCGCTCACACTGCAGCAGCGCGGGGTTACGACGCCAGAGACGTTCGACGTGCACAAGTACGTCGCCGAAGGTGATTTCCCTGGATCGATCGTCCTCCCCGGAACGAACATCTCGCTGCAGGTCGGCGGATTTGTGCAGCTTGATGCCATCACCGACACGAACCGCATCGGCAGCAAAGACAGCTTTGTCGTTTCGAGCATCCCAACCAACGGCGAGGCCGCCGGCCAGACCAACTTCAGCGTGCGGCAGACGCGCCTCTTCGTGCGCACGAGCGCCCCAACCGATTGGGGCTCGCTCATCACGCACGTCGAAGGCGACTTCTTTGGCCCCGACGGAACGGATTTCCGCCTGCGTCACGCATATGGCCAGATCGGTGAGAAATCACAGCTCCTCGCGGGGCAAACCTGGACGACCTTCATGGACGCATCCGTCTATCCCGCCATCTTTGATTACCAGGGACCGAACGGCATGGTGCTGGTGCGCCAGCCGATGGTCCGTTTCACGCAGTTCTTCGAACATGACCTGCAATGGCAGATCGCGCTGGAAGACCCGAATCCGGATCTTTCAACGGAAGTCGCGACGCCCGGAACCGACACGTCGCTCTGGCCGGATCTGACGACCGCCGTTCGATGGTCGCCGGACTGGGGGCACCTGCAGCTCGCCGGAATCCTGCGCGATCTCACGTTCGATCCCGATTCAGGCTCGCGCACGAGCGAGCTGGGTTGGGGCGTGAACTTCACCGGCGCCGTGAACCTCTTCCAGGAAGTCGACAAGGGCAAGCAGGACAACCTGCTCTTCGAAGTCACCGGCGGACAGGGAATCGGAAACTACTTCAACGACACGAACGGCATCGGCGAAGACGGCTTCGTGAACGCCAGCGGAAACCTCGACGCGCTCGGCATCTGGGGCGGGTTCGTCGCCTACCAGCACTTCTGGACCTCGAAGTGGGCGACAACGGTTGGCTACAGCTACCTGAAGGTGGATACCTCGTCCGATCAGCCCGGCGATGCGTACGACTCCGGCCATTACGGTGTCGCGAATATCGCGTACTACCCAACTCCGCGGCTGTGGCTCGGTCTCGAATTGCTCTATGGCGTGCGCAACGACAAAGGCGGCGCATCGGGCGACGACGGCCGGCTCTCGTTCTCCGTTCAATACAGGTTTTAATCATGAATCGCTGGCAAACGAATCTGGGACGGTTAAGCGCTCTGGCGATGCTGCTCTTGACGGTTGGCTGCTCGACGACGCGCATCAACTTTGAAGGTCCGCCCGGCACCGTCATGTTCATCGACAACAAGCCCTATCACCTGCCAACGGATGTCGAACTGAGTCGTCCCGGCAGCAGCGGAACGATCCGCCACGACGTCTCCCTCGTCGCGACCGTGCAGCAACAGGAACTGCGCGCCAAAGGCCACATCGACGTCTTCGGCTACAACGAATCCGACGTCGACAAATTCGCGCCGAACGTCTGCAGGCTCGACGAAGAGCATCTGGCCCAGGTGCAGAACGGAACGGTCGTGATCTTCAAAGGCCAGAGCGCCAGCCGCCAACCGATCTACGAGCTGACGCTTGGGAAACAGTGATCGAGCCGGCGGCGCGGATCTGTGCTGTAGGGTCCGCTTCAGCGGACCGGTTATTCGTCTTTTCGACGGGAAGTAGTAACCGGCCCGCTGAAGCGGACCCTACAAGAGACGAGAGTACCGCATGTCGCTCCGCCTGATTCTTGAGTTAGCCATCCTTCTCGCGTCCATCGCGCTTGGCGCGCGGGCGGGGTCGGGATGGGACTTTGGGGCGGGGTTGCGGATTGAGTTGTCGACCGCGTCGCCCATCCCGAGCGGGGACCATGACATGTCCGGAACGCGGTGGCTTCGTTTCGCCAAACCCTTCCGCTGGTCAACAGCGGTAAACGGCGGTCAACCGGGGTCAATGGCGGTCAACCTCGACTTCTGCACTTTTGTCTCACGCTGCCTCGGCCAGATACGTGATGAGCTTGCGTTTGGCGGAGGCGGTTAATCTGGTTCGGGGGGCTTGGCGGAGCACGGTTCGCAGCAGGCAACTTTCCCACAGGCTTCG
>JAICIO010000010.1 GCA_025924315.1 Phycisphaerae bacterium | reverse complement strand
GCACAGCTTGGCGGATTCATGAACCGAAAAGGTGACGGCGATCCGGGATGGCAAACGCTGTGGCGTGGCTGGCAAACCCTCAACCACCTCGTCCGCGGCTATGAGTTGAACAGCGCATAGATGTGGGGAAAGATCAGCGCTGAAGCGGACCTACGGGCCTGTTTGTGTTCCCGGATGTTCCAAAATGTTCCGAAGTGATCGCCGATGAAAAAAGCGAAACGAACCCACCGATTGCGCAAGTTGTGAGCAATCAAGATGTTCGAAACAGTTAGCGCGACACGTGCAGCGGGAGGTGATGCAATCCTCGAAAGACGGCGCCGGAGCGCCAGGCGAACTTCCTGGTCGCCAGCTCGATCTTCGGGAACCGGTCGATCAACGCCATGATCGCGATCTCGCCTTCCATCTTCGCGAGCGCCGCGCCGAGGCAGAAGTGGATGCCTCCGCCGAAGGCGATGTGGCGGTTGTCTTTTCTCGTGATGTCGAGTTGGTCGGGATTGGAGAATTGATCCGGATCGCGGTTGGCGGCGCCGAGCGACGCGATGACCATTTCGCCGCGCTCGATGTTTGTTCCGCCGATCGTGACGTTCTCGCCCGCGACGCGGCTTGTCCACTGGACCGGGCTGTCGTAGCGCAATAGTTCATCAATAGCAGAATCAATCAAACTTGGATTCTCGCGGAGGAGTTTGAGCTGACCGGGATTCTGGAGCAATGCGAGCATGCCGTTGCCGATGAGGTTCGTCGTCGTCTCGTGACCCGCCGCCATCAGCAGCACGGAATTCGCGAACAGCTCCTGCTGGGAAAGCTTGCTGTGTTCGTACTCGGCGGCGAGAAGTCCGCTGATCAGATTGTCTTCGGGGTTCTTACGCAGGCGATCCGTGATCCGGTCGAAGTACTGCCGCATCTCTTCGCGGCTTTGTGCGGCGGCGTGGTGTTGCTTTTCGGTCGGACGGAACGAAAGCGTCGCGGCGAAGTCGTCGGACCATTTCTTGAGCCGCTCGTAATCCTCCGGCGGAAAGCCGAGCAATTCCGCGATCACGACCGTCGGCAGCGGATAGGCGAGATCGCGAATGAGGTCCATCGATCCGGGGCGCGACTCCACCTTGTCGAGCATCGACTGCGCGACGTGCTCGATCCGCGGACGAAGCACTTGTAGCGTCCGCGGAGTGAAGGCCTTATTGAACAGTGCGCGGATGCGCGTGTGCCGCGGAGGATCGAGAAACAGCATCGACTGCGGTCCACCCGGCATCATGCCCGGCCGCGCCGGCTCGTCCGGCAATTCCATCTGCGAGCGTAAGCGATCGGGCAGCACGTCGATCGAGAATGGATCCTTCTTGAACCGCGGATCGCGCAGATACGCGACGATGTCGACGTACCGCGTGAGCACCCATACCGGCGCGAGCGGATCGCGTCGCACCGGATCCGTCCGCTGAAACTTTCGGTACAGCGGATAGGGATTCTTCCAGTATGCCGGATGCGCGAGGCTTTTGTTGACGAAGACCTGCCACGCGAGCATTGGCATTGTCAGCACGCGATGCACGCGTCCGGGAAGTCGCGCCTTCGCCGCGAGCCGCGTGATGACGCTTCGCCTTCGCGGCATGCGAAGGCGGATCCATTGCTTCTTGCCGGCCAGGACCTTATCGACGGTGAGGCCGGCATTCGCGAGTGCTTGCGATGCATCGGAGTTACCGATGCGAAGCAGCGCGAACAGAATGTGCTCCGAACCGATGTGCTGATCTTCGAACCGGTCCGCCTCACCCTTGGCAACGTCGAACACGTGCATCGCCGATGAGGAGAAATGCGTGGCGCGTTCGCGGCGCTGCCCGCTTAAGCGGGCAGCGCCGTTGGAGCTCAATTGCGCGAGGATCTTTTGAGCGTCTGCGCCTGCGAAGTCGACGATGAACGACGCCGCGCTCTCCCGATCGCGCAGGACTGGGAAAACGAGATCTTCGATCGACGCCTCGTCCGCACCGCGCTGACCGGCGTCTTCCAGTGCAGTAAAGATAGCGCGTCGCAATCGCGGCGCGATGCGGTTCCACATGGTTCGCGGATTGTAGTCGTCACAGCGAGATGTGCATTCCACATCCTTTTACAAATCCGAGCTTTTCGTAGAACCCGGGCTTGGCGGCGAAGAGGCCGACGAACGCGCCCCTCTTCGCGATCTTGCGGAGCTCGGTGAGGGCGAGCTCCATCATGGCGGTGCCGATCTTCTGGCCCTGGTAGTCGGGGTGAACGATGACGTCCCAGATGGAGTAATGTTTGCCATCGCCGACGACGCGCGTCATACCGATGGCGCGCGGTGGATCCTGGCGCGTGTCGAACGCGGTGATGCAGATGAGCGTTTGCTTAAGCGACGCTTCGGTTGTGGGTTCATCGTCGCCCCATTTGACGGAGCGCATGAGCATGCGCGCGTCGTCGACGGACGGCGTGTGCACCTCGACTATGATATGGGGCGGAAGCGATTCCGTCGCCGTCTTGGGGCGCTCGTAGATCTCTCCCCCTGCAAAGCGAAGTTCGTAACCATCGGGATCGCGGATGACATACTCCGCCAGGCCCCACGCCTTGTTCGCGAGGTCGTGAACGATCGGCGCGCCGATTGATTTGTGACGGTCGTACAGCGCGCGGACGTTTTGCACGCGGAAGAAATGCTGATGACCCGCTGATCGTTCGGCGAGATCGGGACGCTTGGAAAACATCAGTTGGATATTTGCCCACCGCACGCCGGCATGCACAGGCGGATCGCCCCAGAGCCATTCGTGTTCGAAGCCGATAACATCGCGATAGAAGCGAACGGATCGGACGACGTCCGCGACGGCAAAGATCGGTTCGGAAGAGGTGATGTCAAACGATGTGCTCATAATGGCGGATATGGTACAACCTTCGGCCCATGAACGAATGGATTACGTTGCAATTCGACGGAGGGAGCCGCGGAAACCCGGGCCCCGCAGGGATCGGCGTGGTGGTGCGCGCCGCCGACAACACGCCGCTCGTCACGCTCGGGCGCTTCATCGGCACCGCGACGAACAACGTTGCGGAATACAAGGCGCTCATTACTGCGATGGAGGAAGCACTGAAGCTCGGTGCGCAGAAGATCATCATTCGCGGGGATAGCGAGCTGATCATCAAGCAAATGCGCGGCGAATATCGTGTGAAGCATCCGGACATGAAGATGCTATACGACGAAGCGCAGGCGCTGCTCGGCGAATTTCGCGAGCATCGCATCGAGCACAACCTGCGGCACAAGAATGAACTGGCGGACAAGCTTGCGAACCTGGCGATGGATCGGCGGAAGGATGTGACGGACGCGGATGAATCGCCGATCGATGAGCCGTCACCGCGAGCGACGGAGAAGGGGGATCAGTTCCTGTGTCCGAAATGCGGGTGCGCCATCGAGGTGCAAGTGCCGTCGAAAATCCGTCCGCATCAGCTCAAACCATTTGTGTGTCAGTGCGGGACGAAGATGAATCCGAAGTAAATAAAGCGCCTTCGTGACACGGCTTTTGGCGCGTGCTTGCACCGTCCGCACGGCCTGAAAGGCCGTGTCACGACTACTCTACGGCGTCATGGAATCGATTGTCGTGTTGCCGTTGGCCGTCGTGGATTCAACATGTAGCTCGCCGTTGAAGCTGTCTTCGACGCGCGCTTTGATCTTTCCGTTGGCGACGGTGTACGTGCCCCAGTATTTGCCTTCGGAGCTCGTGCCCTGGAAGTCGATGTGATCCGGCATGCGGAAGGGCATCACCGGTTTGTCGATCACCACGTTTCGCACCTGCGGAATGTCACGCGGCTTGTCCATCTTGTAACCGAGCTGGCGGTGACGCTCCTGCAGCGAGTGGTTGACTGTGTCGCGGATGGCGCTGTCGAGCGGATCGTACAACGCATCGAGTTTGCTCATGGCGGCCATCGGTCCCATCTTCGCCCAGATGATGATGGCAGGGATGATGATCGCGAGTGCGAGGAGGATCTTGATGCCGGGCGACATCTCGAACTTCGCAGCCTTCCCCTGCGCCGGCGGGCGCTTCGAGGTTGGGTAATTCGTATAGGCACCGGGTGTTCGCGCAGCCCCGGCGGGGAGCGGGATAGAGATGATCGAGCCACAGGTCGGGCACTTGAGCGATTTGCCCGCGGCATCATCGCGTGCGTTGCCTTTGAATCCACAGGTGCACTGAATCGGAATTGGCATGGTCGGTAGCCCCTCGGTGCAGGGAAAGAATTCAATTCGTTCGCGAAGTTCTATCGGCTATAGTGGATCTTGGCGACATTTCAGGGGATTTGCAACATGGCTGTGAGTACCGATTCGACCGTTCCATGTCCGGCATGCAAGCGCGAGCTCAAATGGTCGCGTGAATTGGCGGGCTGCGCAGTGCAATGCCCGTGCGGGCGATCGTTCAAGATGCCGTTTAACAATCCTGCCGAAGAGGACGTGTACGACCTGGATGAATCGGTCGCGCCGGTGCGGGTACCGGTGAAGACCGCGGCGGCGCCGGAGCCGGCCGGGCGTGTGCTCGCCTATCAACCGCGGTCGCAGAATCCGACCAAGGTCGACATCATCAAAGACGCGATGGCCGACACGTCCATGCAGGCGATGGCGTTGCCATTAGTCTTGATCGTTATCGGGTTCGTTGCGCGCTTCGCGGTGGTGTTCCTTAAGCCTGGTTCGAGCGGATTGCCCAACGCGTTCGGTATCATGTTCGCGGCTGTCGCACTCAGCGCGCTGACGATGTTCATTGGCGTCGGGATCGTCGCGAAGTTCATGGGAACCGACATCGGCGCACTGCCCGTCGCGGCCGCGAAGCTCTTCGGCATCGCGCTGATCGGCAACGTCGTCTTCGCAATCGTGATCGTGTTCATCCCCGTCGACGGCCCCCAAGCGCCGCTCATCGCGGTGCACATCGTGCTGCTCGTGCACTGGGTGCTGCTGTCGACGATGTTCGAGCTCGATATCCAGGAAAGTTTGTTCGCCGTCGCGCTCGTCGGAATCCTGCAGGCCGTGATGGCGCTGGCGATTCTGCCGAGGTGAAAGATTCTGGGGGCGTGGCTTTTGCCAAGCAGGAATCATGATCCGCAGATTGCGCAGATTTCGCAGATTCGGCGGAAAGGCCCTTTTCTGAATCTGCGCAATCTGTGAAATCTGCGGATCAGCTTTGATGGAATCCGATAACGCGTAATCACTTCAAGATCGTGATGTGCCCATCCACCGTCGGCACGATGATTTCACTCTTGCCGTCGCCATCGACATCGGCAGCGATCGGATTTCCCGCGCCGGCGCTCAGGTCCACCGTCCACAGGACCTGCGGTTTCCCGTTGTTATCCGTCACCGCGTAGAGCTTGCCGTGACTGGTGCCGAAGAGGAAATCCTGCTTGCCGTCGCCGTTGATGTCGCACGCGATGGTGTCGCTGCAAGTCGCCTGCACGTCGAGATCCCATCGAGTTGAGCCATCCTTCATGTTGATGCAGCCGAATTTTCCATTCTGCCGGCCGACGCCCATCAGCCACGTACCATCCGGAAGCTTCGCAAACCCCTGGGCGGACGCGCGATTCTCTCCGACCGGCGGAAGCTGATACCAGTCCGGCTTGGCGTCGATCGACATCGCGGCTTGAAAGTAGTGACCATCCACCAGCGCAACCGTCGGCCGCGCGTTTTCGTTCGGCAAGATCGCCGGAAACGTGTACAGCCCCTGGCTCGGCTGATTGAAAATCTTTGGCGGATAAAGGGGACCAATCAATGGTTTCCCATCGAGACCCGACGCAACGCAGTAATAGTCCGGGCAGGTGTAGACGAGGTCCTCATGACCATCGCCATTGAAATCGAACGCGGACGCGAGGTTCGTCGTCGGCGCATCGTAGCGCTCGATGTCCTTGAACTCGCCGGTCTCCCAGAGAACGTGACCCGACGTTCCTTCAATCGCAACGCTCCGCACCGAAGGGGTCGCGAACCACGCGTAAAGGTCCGGCGTCTTCTTGCCCGTGAAGTGAACCGTACGCAGATACGCCGGCCGCGGCTTGGGAAGCGTGGGCTCTTTCGGCGCGGGCAGGGTCACATCCCACACCACGCGATCGTGCTGCGAGGGCGTGATCACTTTGATCCGCGGTTGATGCGTCGGCGCCGCGTCGGAAAGAATCAGATCGAGCGCGCCGTCGCCGTTCAAATCCGCGATTACCGGCGTCGCGGTCGAGGGATACTCCCCGACCTTTTTCATCGATTGCTTATCGAGGTGATAAAGCGTCGCGACGCCGTTGCGGAACGAGACAATGTCGTTCTTTCCCGTGCCGAGCAGGTCGGCCGCGAGAAGCTCCGGCGCGGGCAATCCAACGAGCGCGGGGAGATTCGCGAACGTTGGCTGCGTATTCGCCGGCGCCGGTGGGGCGGCGGTCGCCTTCAGCGATCCGTCTTTTGCTTTCGACAGAACGAGCGATTCGCTCCCACGCGTAAACTGCACGCGATGGTCGGCGCTTCGCTCCGCATGTGCTTCGGCGTCTTTCCAGATCGGCGTGAGCTTTCCATCCTTCGCCTTGAGCACAACCGCGCCCGCATGGGGCGTGGTGCGATGACTTCCGTCCGGCAACGCGGCCGCCGAGTCCGTCGAAACATCCGCCAAAATCTCCGCGGCGCCATCTCCATCCACATCGACCAGAGAAGACGCAATCATTCCCGGCATCTTGTACTTTAGCTTCCCCGTCGCGGCGTCGTAAACGCGAATCAGCCACGCATGCTCGTTTTCAGAATTGAACATCGACAGCACGATTTCCAGCTTGCCGTCGCCGTCCACGTCTGCGTACGCGGGCAGCGGCCAGTTCGTTGCCACCGTGCCAGTGGTGACGCTTTCCGGCCAACCGTAATGCCACGCCTCCTTGAGCTTTCCGTTCTCGTTGAGCAGCACCTCGTGATGCTGAGCGAAGTTGCCGATACAGAGGAAATCCACTTTCCCGTCGCCGTTGAGATCGACAAACTGATCGAGCCCGTAGCTTCGGACGTTCGCGGGCGACGTATCCCAGCCGTAGAACTGTTTCACCTTGCCCGTCGGCGCATCGAAGATCCACATGCGGCTGTGCGTCTCGACGATCAGCTCATTCACGCCGTCGCCATCGATGTCCGCCTGATAAAAACCCGGGAAGCACGTGTACTGGTCGAAATCGTAGCGCCATTTCTGCTGCGGCTTTGGGTCGTTCTTCGACGTGTCGAACACCGCGATGTAACCATTCTGTTTGTCCGGCGGATAGCCGTGCATGATCACGACGATCTGCTTCGTCGTCGCATGCGGAAGATAATTCCCGGCATACAGGTACCAGGCGTACGACATCGGATCGACGTTGTAGCGCCAGGTGAGCGACCCATCGTCCGCGGAGACGAGACACGCGGCTGCGTACGGATCCGCGGGGCGCCCGGCTTGTAGAAGGATCTCGTTGTGGCCATCGCCGTTCAGATCTTCGCATGTGATGATCGACGTGAAGTTCAGCCCGGCCGGATGTGACCGCCAGCGAATCTTTCCATTTGTGTCACAGCAGATCAGCTCGCCGGCGTTGATGGAAAGACCGATGGTCGAGCCATCCGATGCCTTCGCCGGCGTCACCGAGATCGGAGTTCGCCCGAGATCGATCTGTGCGATCTTCGCGGGTGTTCCGCTCGACGCGCCGGGCAGCGGCTGGATCGAGTTGAGAAACGCGTTCTGGTGAGGCTCCGGCCAATCTCCCGTGGGGCGAGTCGCAGGAGCGGCCGCTCGGGCGGAGAGCGCTAAGATTGCGACAAATCCGAGTGCGAATCGATGAAGCATCGACTGACAATACCGGCGGATTGCCCAATCGTTCAATCAACCCCGCGAATTTATAACTTCGTTCACGGCATCAAGGCGATTCTCAATATTCACCCGCACGCCTTCATCGACGTCAACCGTTCATGCGCAACCGCCGCGCGATGAAGCGGCAATCGGCAGGTTTACTTGTGTGAGATTTTGGCGAAGTAGCGTTGTTCGATCGCTTTCATTCCTTGCGCGTCGACCCCGCCGATCTGGATCGGACGGATATCCTTCATCAGCCACCCGGTTCCCGTATCCATCCATGTGATCTGCCAGGAGCTGCTCATGTTGTCGTAAGGCAGCTTTCCGCCGGGATGCTGGCTGATCACGCTCAGGTCCACCGTTACCAGCGTGTCGGTCTGCACCGCGTCGAGATGCGTGATCATCGCGTCCTTCAGATTGAAATCATCGGCGTATTGCTTCGCGCCGTAGACGATGTCTTCCTTGTTCCATCCCAGTAGCGACGCGTTCGGATGGAGCAGCGAGCGGATTGTGTTCTGATCGCGATCGACGACGGCGTGCACGAATGCGCGCGTGCCTTTGATCGCCTTCTCCCGGGGGGTATCGACGAAGAAGCTCACCGCGGCGAGCGCGATTCCCAGCGCGAGCACGATAAAACCCGCCACTTTCAGCTGGTTTTTCTGGCGATTATTCCCCGAGACGAGCAACGCGATCGCCACGATCGCAACCAACGTCAGCAGCCACCACGGCGTCTCAAAGAGCAATTGGCTCGCCATCATTCAACCTTTCGCAGCTCGACGTCCGATAAAGATACGGACCCGGCGTGTCGACACCGGACACGCTACAGCCACGCGCCGATGACAGCAACCAACGATCCATCGCTCCGCTACGTGCTTCCTGCCGATGCGCATTACCTGAAGAATCTTAGCGCGCTCTGGGCGAGCGATCCGGCTCTTGCCGCGAAGATTGAAGCGGTCAACGATGCGACTGGTGTGAAGGTCGAGCCGTCGAAGTCCGGTCCGCCGACGATCTCGCTCATCACGGCCGACGCGCGAACCGTTTCCTTGCACAGCCGCTACGACCCCGTCACCGAAGCGGCGAAGTTGATAGACGCAACCGATCTCGATGGGAAGGTTGCCTTTTACGTCCACGGCTTCGGGCTTGGTTATCACGTCGAGCAGGCGTTCGATCGCGCCAGCCCGGAGGCGATCTTCTGCATCTTCGAACCGGATGTGCGCGTGCTTCGCGCGGCCTTCGAATCGCGCGATCTCTCAACCCTGATCGAGAGCCATCGGCTGCTCTTCTTCACAAATCTCGACAAGGCGGAGCTGTTCAATCGCCTCACGCCGAATACCGCGACGATCGCCCTCGGCTTTGGCAACATCGCTCACGCGCCGAGCCTGCAGCTTCACTCCGAATTCCACCGCCAGATGCAAACGTGGGTGGCGGAGTTCGTCGCCTATTGCCGCACGACGGTGAGCACGCTCATCGCCAATGGGTGTCGTACGTCGCAGAACGTTTCGCGCAATCTTCCGTGGTACGTCGCGACGCCGAGCCTTTCGCGTTTGCAGGACAGCTATCGCGGCAAGCCGGCGGTGATCGTGTCGGCGGGCCCGTCGCTTCGAAAGAACAAGCACCTGCTGGGCGAACTGAACAACCGCGCCGTCATCATCGCGGTCCAGACGACCTTCCAACCGCTGCTCGAGTTGGGTGTCGAGCCGCACTTTGTCACGTCGCTCGACTATCACGAGATCTGCACGCGATTCTTCGAGAAACTTCCGCCGACGGTGAAAACTGAGCTCGTCGCGGAACCCAAAGCCACAAGTGCGATCTTCGATCTTAACCCAGGTCCGCTTTCGCTCCTCGGCAACGACTTTGCCGAGCGATTGCTGAAAGAGATGAAGCTGAACAAGTCGCGTCTCCCCGCGGGCGCAACGGTGGCGCATCTCTCGTATTACCTCGCGGAGCATCTCGGCTGCGATCCGATCATTTTCGTCGGCCAGGATCTCGGCTTCTCCGATGGCCTCTGCTACGCGCCCGGCACGAGCTACGAAGATGTGTGGCGGCCTGAGCTGTCGCGATTCTGCACCGTCGAGATGAAGCAGTGGGAGCAGATCGTCCGCGATCGAAATATTCTGCGGAAGACGACCGACTACAAGGGCAATCCGACGTACACCGAAGAGCGACTCTTTACATATCTCCAGCAATTCGAGCGAGACTTCGCCAACAGCGATCGAACGATCATCGACGCGACGGAAGGCGGAGTGCTGAAACGTGGGGCACGTGTGATGACGTTCGCCGACGCGATCGAGCAGTTCTGCGGCGAAGCGGTTTCGGCGCCGCCCGTTCACAAGGGGCTGACTTGGAATCGATTGGATGAAGCAATTGCGTGCGTGAAACTGCGTGTCGAAGAAGCGGACCAGATCGAAAAGATCAGTCGCGAAACACTTCCCCTGCTCGAAGAGATTCGCGATTCGATTGAAGACCAGGTGAAGGTCAACCGCGCGATTGGAAAGATCGATGCGCTGCGGGCGCGGATGCATGCCCTTAACGACTGCTACGAGCTGATCACGTCGCTCACGCAGCTGACCGAGTTGCAACGTTTTCAAGCGGACCGAAAAATCACCGCCGCGAAGATCAATGCGACCGAAAAACAGCGCCGGCAGGTCTCCCGCGACATCGCGAACGTCGAAGGTGTCATCAACGCGGCGAAGGAATTTCAGACGCTGATGGCCGAAGTGATCGGCAACCTGAACGAGTTCAAAGAGCGCAACGCGCGCAAGGCGGCGGCATGAACGCGACAGCGGTTTTGTCCATGCTGCATGAGTCGCCCGATCGCAACAGTGCGACGCGCGTATTTCGGCAGGAATCCGTGCTGAGCTGGACGCTCGATCGCCTCTCGCGCGCCAAAAGCCTCAAACACATCGCGATCATTTGCTGGGAAGATCAGCTGCCGGATGTCGCACCACTTGCGGATGAAGCCAGCGCATTCGTGCTTACGAAGGGCCCACGGACGAATATCGCGTCGATCGAAGCGATCGCAGCGGCGCAGCGCTGGGCGGACGGTTGGCGCGGCGGATTGCTCAGCACCTGCGATTTTGATCTCGGTTTCCATGGCCAATGGACGGAAGAAGTCGCGGGGAATCTGGAATCCGAAGCGATCGTGTTGATCGATCCCGCGTCGGCTCTTGTCGACCCAGGTCTCATCGATGCGGCCGTCGATCGGGCGCTCGAACAAGAAAATGCCGAGCTGTTCTTCGGACCGGTCGCGCCCGGTCTCGGGGGTGCGCTGATCAAGCGATCGCTCCTCAAACGTCTGGCGCAAACGTCGATTCATCCCGGCCGAATGCTGCATTACATGCCCGAGCAGCCGATGCGCGATCCCCTCGGCGGCCCGGGTTGCGTACCAGTGCCGATGAGCGCGGCGCGAACGACGTGGCGATTCAAGCTCGACAGCGATCGCCAGATCGATCGCGTCGCAGCCGCATCCGTCAGCCTCAATGGCACGCTCATCAAAACGCCAGCTGCCGAGCTCGTGGCGAGACTCGACGCACATCAATACACCGACGCCAACCCGCGTGAGATCGTTCTCGAGCTGAACACGCGCCGCGTCACGCGGCCGACCTTTTCGCCGACTTCGCACCTTCAGATCCAACGCGAGGAAATGAATCTCGAGAGCGCACAAAAGCTTTTCGGTGAACTCGCGTCGATCGATGATATTCGAATCACTCTGGCAGGGGCCGGTGATCCGCTTCTCGCGAACAATTTTTCAGCGATTCTGAAATCCGCGCAATCCAAACGCGCCATCCACATTGAAACGGATCTTCTTCCCGAAGACCCCGATCGCCTCACGCTGTTGGCGGAGTCACCGGTGGACATCATCTCCGTTCACATCCCCGCCCTCACGCGTGAAACGTACAAGTTGATCATGGCCGTCGATCGCCTCGACGAGGTGATCGAAAACGTTCGCACGCTGGTGAAACTCCGCGCCGCATTTCGTCGAGGAATTCCGCTGATCGTTCCGACCTTCACGAAATGCACGCAAAACCTCAGCGAAATGGAAGCGTGGTACGACCAATGGCTCCGCGCAATCGGATGCGCGGTTATCGTCGGCCCGAGCAACTACGCCGGGCAGATTCCGGAGACGTCTGTCGCGGACATGTCGCCGCCGAAACGGCGCGCTTGCGCTCGACTTTCTTCGCGCATGACGATTCTCTCCGATGGCGCGTTCGTTCAGTGCGAGCAGGACGTGCTCGGAAAGAATCCGATCGGCCATCTGGCGAATGACACGGTCGTGGGCGTGTGGCAAAAGAAGATGTCGCCAATTCGGATTGATCACGCGGGCGGGCGCTGGTCGAAGTATTCGATCTGCGATTCGTGCACGGAATGGCATAGGCCGTAAGGAGTGGTGTGAACGTACTCGGAGTCATCCTCGCCCGTGCGGGCAGCCAGGGGCTTAAGAGCAAGCACCTTCTGTCGCTCCTGGGCCGGCCGGTAATCAGTTACACCTTCGATCACGCCCGCGCGAGCAAGCTGCTGACGCGCGTTGTCGTCTCAACCGATTGTCCGCAGATTCGTCACCCTGCCGAGCAGGAGTTTTTCGAAACCGTTGCGCGGCCGCCAGAGCTGGCGACAAGCGATGCTTCGGTCCAGGACGCGATGTTGCATGCGATGCACGTGGTCGAGCAGCGATCTTCGTTCCGCGCCGATGCGCTCGTTGTTCTCTATGGCAACTGCCCCGTCCGCGGGGCGGACGTGATCGATCGATCCATTGAGCTCCTCGAAAAGACGAAATGCGATTCCGTTCGCACCTTTTGCCCTGTCGGCAAGTGGCATCCCGCGTGGATGTCGAAGCTGAACGGCGATCATGTCACGGCATTGCATCCCGGCAGCATTCATCGGCGGCAGGATCTGGAGCCGCTCTATCTGCACGACGGCGCCGCGGTGGCGGTGTCGCGCGCGTCGATGCTTCGTGGCGAAGCGGCACCGAACGATCCGCACGCGTTTTTCGGCGTCGACCGTCGCGGGGTCCTCACAGAAGTGGGCGAGACCGTGGAGATCGATCAACTGCGGGATCTGTACTGGGCCGAGGCGGTGCTACGTGCGAACGGCGGAGACCAGCAGCAGCGAAGGATGGCATCATGAAGCGACTCAAAATTGGTGATCGAACAATTGGTGCGGATCTGGCCGCGCTGGTTATCGCGGAGATCGGCGTGAACCACGACGGATCCGTCGAGCGCGCGCTGCAGCTCGTGAAGATCGCGTCCGAAACTGGCGCCGACGCGGTGAAGCTGCAGATCTTCAGTGGTGATCGGCTCATGCACGCGTCATCGGACTTCGCCGGATATCAACAGTCGCGAACCGACGCGCGCGATCCCGCGGAGATGCTGCGGAAGTATGAGCTTTCGAAAACGGATCTGGCGAAGGTGGTGAAGGCGATTCGCGAGCACGAGCTGATGCCGATCGCGACGCCGTTCTCGATCGAGGATGTCGATACGATTGAGCAGCTTGAGCTGCCGGCGGTGAAGATTGCCTCGCCGGATCTCGTGAATCGGCCGTTGCTCGAGCGCGTCGCAAAACTCGGTCGACCGATGCTCGTTTCGACCGGCGCTTCGACGCTCGGCGAGGTGGACGCGAGCGTGAAATGGCTCGAAGAGTGGGGCGTTCGCTTCGCGCTGCTGCACTGCGTGAGCGGATATCCGACTCCGCCGGAGCAGGCGCATTTGCTGTGGATGAGCGATATGGCTCGTCGGTACAATGTGCCTGTCGGATTCTCAGATCACACGAATGAGCCGATGGCCGGGGCGTTTGCGGTAGCGGCGGGCGCGGGAATCATCGAGAAGCACCTCACCTACGATCGTCGCGCCGCGGGACCAGATCACTCCGCCAGCGCGAGTGCCGCCGATTTTGCAACCTACGTCGAATTGATTCACTTCGCCGAGCAAATGCGCGGTGGCGGACAGAAGCGCGTGCTGCCGATCGAACAGGATGTTCGCACGGTCAGCCGGCAAAGCCTGGTTCTGGCGCACGACAAGGCCGAAGGCGAAGAGATCAACGCCGAAGATCTTCGCGTGCAACGCCCCGGCACAGGTATCTCCGCCGCGGACGTAACCCTCGCGATCGGTCGCTCCGCCAAGCAGGCGCTCAAGGCCGGCACACTTCTGCAGTGGGACATGCTCTCCGATGCCGCGTAAACGGCGCATCTGCTTCGTCACCGGCACGCGCGCGGAATTCGGCTTGATGCGTTCCACGCTCGAAGCAATTCGTGCGCATCCGAAACTTGAATTGCAGCTGGTCGTGACCGGGATGCATCTCGACCCCCGTCACGGAAAATCGATCGAGAGCATTCGACGAGACGGTTGGAAAATCGACGCCGTCGTTCCGTGGAAGGGCGAGGTTGCGGAAGCAACCGGAACGGCAATCACTGGCCTCGCGCGAGCATTTTCGAAACTCAAAACCGATGTTGTGCTCGTCGTCGGCGATCGGGTTGAAGCCTTCGCGGCGGCGACCGCTGCGCATATCTCGCAGCGAGCGGTCGCACACGTGCATGGCGGCGATCGCGCCGAAGGCGTCATCGACGATTCGCTCCGTCATGCGATCACCAAGCTCGCACACATTCATTTACCGGCGACTGCAGTAAGCCGCGAGCGGATCTTTCGCCTCGGAGAAGATCGCGAGCGAATTCATCTCGTAGGAACGCCTGGACTCGACGGCATCAAACAGCTCGCGAGGTCGATTGAGGAGTTTCCAAAGTTGACGCGACGTCGCTACGCGCTGTTCGTGATGCATCCGGATCGGGATCGATCTGATGCCGGAGTGGTCCTCGATGTTATCCAGAGGGCGGGAATCGGGCAGATCGTCGCGATTTATCCGAACAACGATGCGGGAGCGGATCGGATTATTCGGACGCTGGAACGACGGCGTCCTCGGCTCAGCTACTTGCTCAAGAACTCCGCGCGAAGCCAATTCCTCGGCCTGCTGCGCGACGCGGCGGTGCTTGTCGGCAACAGCTCCAGTGGAATCATCGAGGCGGCAAGTTTTGGCACCCCGGTCGTGAATATCGGTCCTCGCCAGGCCGGTCGCGAGCGCAGTGAAAATGTGACGGATGTGCCGTGTAGCGAAGCCGCTATTCGCCGCGCGATCAAGCGCATCTGGAATAAGGGTCATCCTGTTCGATTCGGCGGGGATAACGTCTACGGCAGCGAGGGCGCCGGCAAACGCATCGCAAGCGTTCTTGCCCGCGTCAGGCTCGATAATTCGCTGCTGCGCAAGCTGATTTCCTATTAAGTCGCGTCTCAAACGTCTCGATACAGAAGATAGAGAAACGGGAGAGATGCGCATGGCGACAGCAGTTGCAACAGATACAAATGCACTGGTTCAGCAGATGGTGAAGAAGGTGACGACGATCGCCACGCTTCCCGAAGTGACCACGCGCATCATCAAAACGGTTGAAGATCCCAAAAGCAGCGCGATGCAGCTGCATCAGATCATTTCACACGACCCCGCGCTCGTGACGCGCATCCTCAAGGTCGTCAACAGCGCCTTCTACGGATTGCCCGGACAAATCGGGTCGATCGAGCGCGCGATCGTGCTGCTTGGTTTGAACGCCGTGAAGAACATCGCGGTTGCGGCAAGTCTCGGTCAGCTTTTTCGCGGCGTGAAACTGTGCGAAGATTTCACCGCGAAGGATCTGTGGACGCACTGCGTGGCGGTGGGTGTGACCGCGCGCGAGCTCGCGCGTCAGCTGAAATTGCCGATCGCGGATGAAGCGTTTCTCGCCGGCATGATTCACGACATCGGGATCATGGTGTCGCTGCAGACTTCGCCCGAGCAGCTGAAGCAGGTGTGCGAGCGGGCAAAGACTTCGACCACGGAATTCTGCACTATCGAACGAGAAGTGATGGGCGTGGACCACCAGCAGCTTGGAATGGCGCTGGCGGAGACGTGGAAATTTCCGCGGCCATGCCAGCTCGTGGCGGGTTACCACCATCAACCGACTCAATTGGCGGACGGGAATCGCACGCTGGTGACGCTGGTGCACATCGCTGACGTGCTTTGTGCGCAAGAAGGGCAGGGATTCAACCTGACGGCGATTCATCAGCCGCTCGATCAGGCGCTCGTACAGGCCACGGGCTTGGATGCCGCGTCGGTCGAACGTGTGAAAAAGTCGATCCCCGCGCTGATGTCCGCGGCCGCGATGTTCGGATAATTCCTTTCAAAAACGACCCACTTTTTGTTGTCAGCGCCTCGCTCGCCATGGGTATAATGCGGCGGTCACATCGCCGTCAGGCAAGGGGCATTTATGAATGGACCGAATCAACCGTCAGGCGTCAGTCCTGCGCCGGGTAGTCCGACGCACGACCCCGCCGAAGATGAGTTCGCCGCGTTTCTCGAAGAGGAGCAGGCGCATCCGCCGACAGCTCCTGCAGCCGCCGCGGCTTCCGCGCAACCCATCGCGATTCAACCTGCACCGGCTTCTCAGGCGAAGCCGATGATCCGCTTCGGACCCGAAGGCGTCCGCAAGCAGCACACGTGGAAGCGCCAAACCGTGTGTAACGGCAGCGGCGCATGTCGTGTTAAATCCTTCCGCGGAAAGTACAGCGACCAGGGCCTCGAACACCTCGACGACACGATCAACGAATGGCTCGACGCGCATCCCGACGTCGAGATCAAATTCGTCACCAGCACGGTGGATTTGTTCGAAGGAAAAGTCCGCGAGCCGGCGCTCGTGCTCAATTTGTGGTATTGAGCGTCACGCGTTGAGCGGATACGGGAACGGCGGATCGAAACGAACCTCGAGTCCCCGCTCGCGCAACAGCTTCGCGACGCGTTGCACCTCGATCGCGCTTTCGTCGCGCAACACCGGCGCGCCGGATTCCACCACCTCGCGCGCCGCCCCCAAGCCGATGCCCAGCGCCGCTGCGGTTCCCACAACTGCTGTTGTCTTGCTTGTGGGCGTGACTTCTACCCACAAGTCATAGGCGCGTTCATCGAGTTTGATCCGCTCGTCGAGCGAAGTTGGCGGAGCGTTCGACAATCTCGCGCCGTTGTTGCGAGCATCGGCCATGTTCATCAGCCCTCGATCGCTTTCCTCAGGCCAGAAAAATCCGCAGTCAAAATTTACCACGCCGAGCTCGCACTTCGGACTTTTCGGCAACGGATCGAAGACACCCGCGTCGCGCGCGGCCAGCAGCGCATCGACGAAAAACCCATGAAAGATCTGATCGCGCTTCGCCGAGGTAACCTGGCGCATCGATCCGTCCATCGCACGCACCTCGCCTTCATCGCGATCGTATTCGGTCATCCAATGAGGAAACTCGATCGTTCCGACCGCCGGGTGCGAGCCGTCGCCCGGCCAATCATGGGCGGTCGTATCGATGTGAACAGTCGCAGCCGGTGGACTGTCGCCGCCGTCGCCGAGCCAGATGTCCAGGTCCAGGCGCGTGACCGGCGTACCGTTTGATTTCACATAATCCGCGACGATTTGCGTCAGCCGCTCGCGAAGAAGATGTGCGTCTTTTTCAAAATCAATCATCGTTCTCTTCCCCGTCGGCTGCATCAGGTCAACACCAGGCCGGAGCGCACGTCCTGCGCGCCGGCTTCGATGCGAAGCGGCAGCAGGATCCAAAACGTCGCGCCTTCGCCGGGCGCGCTGCGAACGCCGATCGATCCGCCAAGCAGAGCAGCAAGCTCTTTCGAGATCGCCAGACCCAGTCCCGTTCCGCCGTGTTGCCGCGTCACGGATGCGTCGACCTGCCTGAACTTTTCGAAGATCACGCTGTGCTGCTCGGGTGCAATGCCGGGCCCGCGATCGGTGACCGAAATGCGGACGTGATCCAGGGTCTCGAGCTCCGCGGACAGACCGATCGCGGCGCCATTCGGCGAGAACTTGATTGCGTTTGATAAAAAGTTGTACAGCACTTGTTGCAACTTGGCCGAATCCGTATGCACGATTGGAATGCCGCTCGCGATGCTGGGGACGATCGTGAGGCCTTTCGGCTCGGCCAGCGGCTTGAGCAGGCTGATCAGCGCTTCAAACATGTCCGTAATGCTCAGCGGTTCCGATCGCACCTCCATCCGTCCAGCCTCGATCTTTGCCAGGTCGAGCAGATCGTTGATCAGATCGAGCAAATGATTTCCGCTGCGCGTGATGTTTTGCAGATAACGGTTGAACTTCGGGTCGTTCTTGTCCGCATTCGCGTCGCGGAGCAGTTCGGTGAAGCCGAGGATCGAATTGAGCGGCGTGCGCAGCTCGTGCGAAACGTTCGCCAGGAACTCGGTCTTGAGGCGATTCGATTCGTACAGCGCGACGTTGCTCTCGGCCAATTGTCCGAGCTTCAGATCAAGGCCTTTGTTCACCGCCTTCAGCTGATCGGCGCTCGCCTTCAGGTTGATCAACATCGTGTTGAACGTTTCCGAGAGCTGTTGGAACTCGTCGCCGGTGTTGATGTCGGATCGGATGTTGAGGTCGCCTTCGGAAACTTTCTCGGCGGTTTCCTGAAGGACGCGCACGGGCTGGAGAATGATCTTCGTGGTGATGAGATAAAAGATCACGACGGCGAGTGTTCCGGCGAGCAGGCCGGCGGTCAGGATGAACACGCGATTGAGGATCAGCTGGTTCGTCGAGATCTGCGAAGGAATGTCGACGCTCACGATCGCAAGAAGCTGCGCGCTTTGCGGAGTCGCTTGGGTCGTGGGCGAAGTTGTCGATGCGGGTTCGGTTCCGAGCAGCGCGCTCAGATTCTCCTGATGGCATCGCAGGCAGTCGGCGGTTGCATAAAGTGGCTGCGCGTAGCGATAGCCCTCGCCGTTGTCGTAGTCGCGGGAATAAAAGGTGCGATCGGAATCCGCGACGAACCGCTCAATCGCGGCACGTTCAAACTTGGTCAGGCGATCTGGCAGAGCATCGCGCGCAGCCGCTGCGATCAGCCGCGGTGGAAAATACTGTTCTCCGCGAACCTGCATCGTGGTCGGGTTGGTCGTCGGTTCGACAGGTGGCACATGGCTCGTTGGAGCGGTCGTTGGTCGAGAGATATGTTCGCCGATCACTTGCCGGGCCACCGCGGCGGCGGCGCGCTCGTTCAACTGCCCCGTCAACTGCTCCATTCGCTGCCAGGGCCAAAACAGCGCTGCGGCGATGATCAGCACCACGGCGGCCCCGAACAGAATCTGGCACTTCACCGCCAGCGAGATCTTCGAATAGCGCAGCCACTTCAGCATTCGAAAGCCATTCTAGCGTGGCGGGTTTGCTTGCGCAAAACCGCGGGACATCTTGCGCAGATTGCCAGAAATCCGGAAAAATTGTCCGTTGTCCAAACTGACTGACCTACTATATGACAGTAAGTCGGAGTTTCAGGCGACTCATTCCGACAAAGGACGTATTATGGCGCACGCAGGACGAGTGCTGGTGGTTGAGGATCAAGAGAACGAACGAAAAGCGCTGAGTCACTTGCTCAAGACCGACGGCTTCACCATCTTCGGGGCTGAAAATGCCGACAAGGCCATGGGATACCTCGATGAAAACATTGATGTCGTGCTGAGCGATCTGCACATGGGCGACGTGAGCGGCATCGATCTACTCAACCTATGGAAGAAGCGCAAGCCCGACACACAATTTATCCTCCTCACTGGCGATCGTGAGACACAAAGCGCCGTTGAGGCGATGAAAGCGGGGGCATTTGATTATGTGCTTAAGCCGATCAACCCCGACGAACTGCGCATGATGGTCAAGCGGGCAGTGGATGGCCTGCAAAAGGACAAGGAACTCGACAGCCTTCGTCGCCGTCTCGACCAGAAATTTGGTCTCGATCAGATCGTCGGGCAATCGAAGCAGATGAAGGATGTTTTCGCGAAGATTCAGCGGGCGGCGCCGGTCGACAGTACCGTGCTGATCCTCGGTGAAAGTGGCACCGGTAAAGAGCTCGTTGCGCAGGCGCTGCATCACAATAGCTTGCGGAAGAAGGGGCCGTTCGTTGCGGTAAATTGCGCGGCAGTGCCGGCGACCCTCGTAGAAAGCGAGTTGTTCGGTCATGTACGCGGCGCGTTTACTGGCGCGACCGATCGCCGCATGGGACGCTTCGAACAAGCCGACGGCGGAACGCTCTTCATCGACGAAATCGGCGACTTTGAGATCGGACTGCAGGCGAAATTGTTGCGCGTTCTCGAAACGCTCACACTCACGCCCGTCGGCGGACATGAAGATCGAAAGGTCGATGTGCGCGTGCTTGCCGCAACAAGTCGCGATATCCGAAAGATGGTCGCCGAAGGCACGTTCCGCGAGGATTTGTTTTATCGACTCAACGTCGTGACGATCACGCTTCCACCAATGCGCGAACGGCCCGACGACATCCCCATTCTCGTCGATCATTTCCTCAAGGAAATCGCCGAGAACAAGCACACGCCCCTGCGAAAGGTTTCGCCGGAAGTGATGCGGCGGTTTCAGCTTTACCGTTGGCCGGGAAACGTCCGCGAGTTGCGAAACACGCTCGAGAGCATGATGGTCCTGGCCGATGGGGAGACGTTGACCGAGCGCGATCTCCCCGACTCGATCGCGGAAGGCTCCCAGGCGTCGGCCACGCCCAAGGAAATCCCCACTGGTCTAACCATGGAAGAACTCGAGCGGCTCGCCATCACGAAAGCGCTCGACCAGTTCGGCGGAAATCGAACCCACGCCGCCAACCGTCTCGGCATCTCCGTCCGCACCCTCCAGCGCAAGCTGCGGCAGTATGAACTTGAGCGTCGCGCCAAACCCTTTCCCAACGATATTCTCACGGAAGCATGACAGAGTGACGTTCTTTCCCGCGGCATGACATGCTGACGCGGCGGCCGGGTTCATTTCGCGCCGCCGATATGGGAAAACGGCCGAAAATTAAAGGTCAAAGTCAGGATAAACGGACTGGTTTCTCATCTGGTACACCCGTTGCTCTAAGTCTCATCGAAATCCAACGCAGTATTTGTAACTGAAGGATAGAAGGAGACTTAAATGTCAATCAGCATGGAACGATTTTCGGCCGAGGGTCAGTTTGCAACGTACGACGCGTATAAAAACCTTCCGCAACGCGTCGCGGTCTTTCAGATGCAATGCCGGTCCTGCGGTTTCGAGCCGGAAGATGTCGTAACCGCGCCCAAGCTTTGCCCGAAATGTCACGGCGAAACGTGGGAACGCTTCGCTCGCCCCGGCAGCATCCTCGACAACGCGAATCGCTACTAGCGCATCGCTTCCAGTTCAAGTTTTGAACGCACGGCCGACCTACGGGTCAGCCGTGCGTTTTTTTAGCTTTTGAGATGATTCAGAATCACATCCCGCACCGCGAGAGGACTGAGGCGGGCAGAATCGAGTGCATTGGGGTGGCTCGTGATGAACAGGGCCCCACGGTCCGGCGACGCCGGCGCGATGCCGTGCGAGCCTTTCACCAAGGTCGCGTCGGTCGAGATCACGTTCATCGGCGGATGAAATCCCAGCTTCCGCTTCGCCAGCGTCCAGGCGATCTTCGCCTTTTGGAACTTGATCTCGGGATTGAGAAACAATTCGACCGGGTCGTAGCCCGGCTTGCGATGAATGTCGACCGTGTCCGCGAAATCGGGCCGGCGGGATTCGTCGAGCCAGTAGTAATAAGTGAACCACGCATCCGGCTCCGCGACGGCGATCAACTCGCCACTGCGCGAGTGGTCGAGATCGATTATGCGTCGCGCGTCCCCCGCATAAACGTGCGCGATACCCGGCGTGTTCTTCAGCTCGCGCTCGACCAGTGGTAACACGGCGGGATCATTAATGTAAACATGCGCGACTTGGTGATCCGCGACTGCGAAGGCCTGTGATATGCCGGGATCCAACAGCTCGCGTCCGAGTTCCTCGCGAACTTCGATCAGCTTCAACTTGCGAAGAATCCGGTTGATATGAATCGGCCGCGAAACCGGGGAGATGCCATACTCGCTCAGCACGACCACGTGCGCATCGCGCGCCGCAAAATGATCCAGGAGTCGGCCAATCTCGCGATCGAGTTCTTCGACGTCCTTCAGTGATCGCAAGTCGTTGGGTCCATACCGCTGATGGCTGTAATCAAGATGCGGAAGGTAGATCAGCGAAAGCGTTGGACCGAACTGCTGGTCGACAAGCCGCGCCGCATCGGCGATCCATTTCGTCGATTCGATCGACGTCGCCGGCCCCCAGAACTTGAAGAGCGGAAATTGCCCGAGCCGTTCCTGCAACTGCTCCCGGAGGTCGGATGGCTCCGTCCACACATCCGGGATTTTCCGCCCGTCGATCGGATACATCGGCCGTGGGGTGACGACGTAATCGCAGCTCGAATACATCGCGTACCACCAGCAGATGTTGGCGCACGTGAAGTTCGGATCGAGCTGCCTGGCCGTTTCCCAGATCCGCGGGCGCTGCACGAGCTTGTCGGATTGCCGCCAGAACTTGATCTCGCATTCGTCGCGGAAATACCAGCCGTTTCCGACAATTCCATGCTCGCCCGGCCAACTGCCCGTCAGGTACGTCGCCTGCACCGAGCAGGTCACGGCAGGGATCACCGGATCGATCGTCGCAAGCTTTCCGCGCGAAACCAGGTCGCGCAATCGTGGGGTGCGATCGCTGATGAGTGACGCTGTGAGTCCGACGGCGTTGATGACGACAGTCCTGTGCACAGGTTCGCTTCTGTAGAGGGCGCGACGTGTGGCGTCAAGTCATCGGCCGCGCTATCCTCGTCGCACGATGAAAGTTGATGTGGTTTTTTTGCCGAAGGATTTGACCGAAGCACAGGTGAGCGGTCGTGCGGTCGCCGTGTTCGACGTGCTGCGCGCGACGACCACGATGACGGCTGCGCTCGCCGCGGGCGCGCGCGAGATCCGCGTGTTTGCCTCCACTGACGAGGCTCGATCGGTCGCGAAGACTTTCACCGGCGCGAAGCTCTTGTGTGGCGAAACGCGATGTCTTCCGCCGGAAGGATTCGATCTCGGCAATAGCCCCGGCGCGTATGTCGCCGATGTCGTTCGCGACAGAACACTGCTCATGAGCACAACGAACGGCACGCGTGCCATCGTCGCCGCGCGGCAAGCGCAGAAGCTTTTTGTCGCCGCCCTGGTCAATGCGCGTGCCGCTGCTGAGGCTCTCGTGCGATCGAAACTCGACATCACGCTGCTATGCGCTGGGACGGACGGCGCGGTCGCGCCTGAAGATCTTGTCGGCGCGGGCGCGGTCGTCTTCGAATTGTTGGAGAAAGCAGAGGTCAACACATCGGCAAATGCGGCTGAAGCCCAAACATTGTTTCTCGCTGGCAAAGATGACCTCCCGCGGCATCTGCGTGTGACGACCGGCGCGAAAAATGTGATCGCCGCCGGATTGGAGTCGGACGTCGACTTCGCCGCCCGATTGAACGTCTTCGACGTGGTCGGCGAGGTTGATCCGCAGAATCTCATCGTTCGCAGAACTCTTTCGTAGTGCAATTCCTGCAATGCACCTAAGATGAGTTCGTGGGTTCGTCCTTCAATGGCTCTCGCCGGCGTGTCGTCATCACGGGCATGGGCGTTGTCAGCCCGAATGGCATCGGCGTCGACGCATTCGCGGATGCATGCATCGCGGGAAGGAGCGGACTGAGCCGCCTCCCAAACCTCAACACGTTCAAGTTGCGTTCGACCATCGCGGCCCAGGTGCGGGACTTTGATCCGCTGAGCGTGATGGATGCGGGAGAAGCGCGTCGCGTTCCGCGAATGGTGCCAATGGCGCTGGCGGCTTCGAAGGAAGCGCTGGCGCGCGCGAAGGTCGCGTTCGATCCCAACGACATCGAATCACAGCGGAAGATCGGCGTGGCGCTCGGCACGGGCGGCGGGGGGCTGGCGTTTGTCGAAGAGCAATACCACGTCGCATTCAGCGGCGGCACACCATCGCTTTACTCCATCACCGGCGGAACGCATGGCAACCTTTCCAGCGAACTCTCGATCGCACTTCATCTTCGCGGTCCATCGCACGTTCTTTCCACGGGATGCACGAGCAGCACGGATGCGATCGGGTATGCGACGATGCTCATCCGCAACGGATCGGTTCCGATGATGCTCGTTGGCGGCGCCGACGCGCCGATTTCGTCGGGCATTCTGTATGGCTTCGAGAAAATGCGCGTCGTTTCGGTCCGCTCGTGGGACGATCCTGCGCATGCCTCCCGGCCGTTCAACCGCGATCGCGATGGGTTCATTCTCGGCGAGGGCGCGTGGATGTTCATCCTGGAAGACCGTGAGCATGCGCTGGCGCGCGGCGCGGCGATCCTCGCGGAGGTTCAAGGCTATGCATCGACGTGCGATGCGTATCACCGTGTGCAGATCGCACCCGATGTCGCGGAGCCCGCGCGGGCGATGGAACTCGCGATTCAGGATGCGAATCTCGCGAAAGACGACATCGGTTACATCAATCTGCACGGCACGAGCACGGAGCTGAACGACCGGATGGAAACGCTGGCGATCAAGAAATGTTTTGGCGATCGCGCCGCCCGCATTCCATCGAGCTCGATCAAGTCGATGATTGGACATCCGCAAGGCGCGTGTGGCGCCGCCGGCGTCGCGGCGACGCTCGTTGGTTTTGAGCGCGGGCAGTTTCATCCGACCATCAATCTCAACGATCCGGATCCGCAGTGCGATCTCGATTACATCCCCAATCGGGCGCGTACAATGCAGGCAGATGTGGCGCTCTGCAACTGCATCGCCTTCGGCAGCAAGAACAGCGCGCTGGTGCTTCGCAAGCCGTGAAGGAGGACGTGATGCCGGCCATTTCACGCGACGAATTCCTGAGTTTTCTTCAGAACCCGACGCGCGATTCCTACATTCGCCTTGCCGACATGATGGCGGCGGCCCCGGATTACGATCCGTATTCGAACGAGCTCGCGTCGCTCGAGCACCTGATCGAAACCCAGCAGTTCGCGGATGTCATGAAGCAGATTCCGGAGGTCATGTCGCGCTGGGTGCTCAATCCGCGGATTCACATGATCGGATCGATGGCCGCGAGCCGCATGGGCGATGAGACCACCGCCAAGATGGAAGGCATGATCGCGCTCGGTTGCATCCGCGGAATCGAAGCGACCGGCGACGGTTCGCGGCAGCAGCCGTTTGTCGTCACGTATCCCGCCGACGAGTTCGACCTCATGATGAGCCGTGATAAAGAGGCGAAGGGCCAGATGATGGTCGATGAGGGGGGAAAGGTTTGCGACGTGATGCGGTTTGAGGATGGATCGGAAATGTGGTTCGACATCTCGCGACCGTACACCGTGCTGCAGAAGCGGAAAGAAACGTGACACAATCCTCGTGTAGCCGGCGAGCTCGCTCGCCGTCTTGCCGCTTGAAAAACCGCGGCGAGCAAGCTCGCCGGCTACACACGAAAACCTGATCATCGATCGCGGCGCTGCACGCCATTGTCGTCGCCGATTAGGACCGTTCGCGCGATTCCCACGAAGAGTCCCGATTCGACGATGCCGGCGCGTTTCTTGAGCGCCTGTTCGAGCTGATCGGGCCGATCAATGCGGGGGAATCGGCAGTCGTAAATGAAGTTATTGTTGTCCGTCACGAAGATCGATCCATCGTGTTTGCGGCGAAGCGTTGGCTGGCATCCGAGCGACCGGAGAAACGGCTCCTGCAATTCGTGTGCGAATTGCGCGGCTTCAACCGGCAGGGGACTTTTCGTTCCCAGCGCGCTCACCTCTTTCGAACTGTCTGCGATGATCACCAGTTTCTTTGAGTTCTGAGCGACGATCTTTTCCCGCAAGAGCGCGCCGCCGAGGCCCTTGATGAGGTCGAGCTGTGGTGAGATCTCATCGGCGCCGTCCACGGTGATGTCCGCGAACGGTTGCTTCGAAAAATCGAGCAGCGGGATGCCGAGTTCCTGCGCCCGCCGCTCGGATTGCACCGAGGTCGGAATTCCGCGGATGCCGTTGAGTTGGCCGGATTTCAGCGCGTTTCCGAGGGCGATGAGGAAAAAATCGGCGGTTGAGCCGGTGCCCAGGCCGACGATTTGATCGTTCTGCAATAAAGAGATCGCAGCCTCCGCTGCGCGCTGCTTTCCATTCATCGTCTTGAGCATAGCACGGCCGATGGGCAATGAAATACCGGCCGCAAGTTTGAACGGCGGGGCACATTCTGGCACAATTCGCGGCTCTCATGCTTTTGCAGACGAACAGTTACATCGTGCCGAAGGAAAAGCGCTCCGATCACAGCCGCCTGCTCGCGCGCTTTCGGCAAACGCTTTTGCGCCTCGGTTGCGACAGTTTCGAAGTGTACGAACAGGTCGGCGGAAACTGGCAGGGCGAAGCGACCGGACGATACGTTCAGATCATGCGCTTCCGCGACAAGAAGCAGCAGCAGATCGTGCAGGAGGCCGAGCGCACGGATCCGGCCGCTCAGCAGCTCATTAAGGAATTCTGCGAGTTGATCAATTTTCCGTATCAACAGGAACACGGGATTTTCGCGGTGGGATTTTACAACAGCGTTTTGCCACAAGGGCCGGGGCCGATTCCCGCGCAGCCGCCCGAGCCGACGACCGAGCGCACGCCGTCGGATACCGACATCGCCGAAGCGCTCGGCGTGCAGGCGGCGCCGCACGAGGCGAGTGATGCGCCCAAGAGTTAGCCCACTTGAAAATCGCTTGCGAAATATAAGTGCCAGCCACTTCGACTCGCATAACAATGTCTTCGCCGCGTGGATAAGCCCGCGGGGGAGGCTGCCATGAAAAACTTTCTGCGATTCATTTTCCTGATGCTGTTCCTCGGAATGGCGACGCTCGCAACATCGGCGTTGTACGTCATTCGCGTGCCCGGCCCCGACAAGCAGGTCATCGTCGTCCCGAAAAATCAGCTCGGATTTACCGACACGTACGTCGATACGCGCAACTGGTCGATGGATGACGTGATGAAACATCCGGCTGTTGTCGAGCGTGTGATCGAAACCGGCAAAGCCGATCGCCTGTCGCACGTCGCCGTAAGGGGCGATCCGCGGCCGATCGATAAGCAACTGAGCGACGCCGTCGAATCCGCCGGGACGATGCCGAGCACCACGCAACCGATTATCATCAAACCCGCTACGACGCGGCCGCAGGGCAAGCGTTTCGTGCGTTGACTAGCCGCGCTGCACGTCGCGCTCTAACTCCGGATCGTATTTCGGCGATTCAGGCCGTTTTGCATTTACGATCAGGTCAAGCGAATCACCGGGCGAGATCGTCCACGCGTGCATCTCGGGCAATCGAACAGTTCCGTGAAAGGTGATGTCGTCGAGCGCGTATTGGACCGTACACGTGTAGCCAGCGCCCATCCGAACCACGGAGCCGGTAACCGCCACTGCATAGCGATACCACTGAAACGCGCGACACGCGGGGATGACGCAAAGCAGGACGGCTGCGGTGACCAATGTCTCAATGATCGCCGACGTCGGAATTCGAAGCGAACCCACCGCGACTTTGGCGTCGAGTACGTAGCTAAAGAAGGATACCCACGTGATGGTGAGGCTTAGCCAAGTGAGGGGATCACTCAATGTGAGGACGAGCAGTCGTCTGGGAAATCCTCGATTGGGATGAGCAGGAGGCCGCGGGCGTCGACGGTACTGCAGCGACGGAACACCGAGGATCGAATTGCGATCATCCGCCATCTCAGCCCCCGCACGCATAGCTACGATCGATTCAGCAATCGGGCGACTTCCTGGCAGTCCTTGTCGCCTCTTCCCGAGAGATTGATCACGATGATCTGATCCTTGCCGAGCTTTGGCGCAAGCTTCTTGACCTGCGCGATCGCGTGCGCGCTTTCCAGGGCGGGAAGGATGCCTTCGGTTTGCGCGAGCAGCTGGAAACCTTCGAGCGCTTCGTCGTCGGTGATGGAGTGATATTCGACGCGGCCGCTGTCTTTCCAGTACGAATGCTCGGGGCCGACGCCGGGATAATCAAGCCCGGCGCTGGCGCTGTGAACAATCGCGGTCTGGCCGTCATCATCCTGCAGGACGTAGGTGAGGCAGCCGTGCAGGACGCCGGGCTCGCCTTTGCAGAGCGTGGCGGCGTGCTGGCCGAGTTGTGTTCCGAGCCCGCCGGCTTCGACGCCGACCAGCTTGACTGATTTGTCCCCGGCGAAGCTTGCAAAGATGCCCGCGGCGTTCGATCCGCCGCCGACGCAGGCGACGACATAATCCGGCAGTCGCCCTTCGATCTCCAGGCACTGCGCGCGAGTTTCGGTTCCGATCATGCTTTGAAAATCGCGGACGATCATGGGAAACGGATGCGGGCCGACGACGGAGCCGATGATGTAGTGCGTGTGCTCGACACTGCCCATCCAGTCGCGCATCGCTTCGTTGGTCGCGTCCTTGAGCGTTTTGCTACCGCTGTGGACTTCAATGACGTTTGCGCCCATCAGCTTCATGCGGAAGACATTTAAATTCTGGCGACGAACATCTTCCGCGCCCATGTAGACATCGCACTTCAATCCGAAAAGGGCCGCCGCTGTTGCAGTCGCGACACCATGTTGCCCTGCCCCGGTCTCCGCGATCACGCGCTTCTTGCACATGCGCTTGGTGAGCAGAGCCTGACCGATCGTGTTGTTGATCTTGTGCGCGCCGGTGTGATTCAGATCCTCTCGCTTCAGATAGATTTTTGCGCCGCCCAGCGTTTCGGTCAGGCGCTGGGCGAAATAAAAGCGCGACGGACGACCGACGAACTCGCGCAGGTAATAATCGAACTCGCGCTTGAACTCCGGATCGTTCTTCGCGCGGGTGTATTCCGTTTCGAGTTGCCGGATCGCGCCAACGAGCGTTTCGGGAACAAACACTCCGCCGAACTGACCGAAATGGCCATTGGCGTCGGGAAGGGGCGAGGCAGACTTTGCAGCGGTTGCGACTGAACTCATGCCGCTATCGTAGGGGCAGCGTACGCGCGCTTCAATCCGCGCGAAGTGTGTAAAGGCGGAGCGACGGGCGCGCGAAATTACGAACGGCCAAATCGATTTAGCGCCGGCTTCTGCGGGTGATAATTTTCCAGGTCAAGGTACTGCTGAATCAAACGGGCGATGAGCGTGCTCTTCTTGTAACCCCGTTCGCGGCAATAGGAATCGAGGCGGTCGAACGCTTCATCCGGCAGAAGAACGGTGATCTTCGTGGGTTTCTTTTTCGACATCGGAGCCTCCTTGCGGGCGATGCGTAATTGTACGCACTTGTACGTATAAGTCTAGACAACTGCGTATCTCACTGGATTGCTGCGGTATAATCCGGTCTCTGGCGCGCCTCTTGCCTCTAAGCAAGTGCGTGGCGGGCGATCGCCTCGTTCCGCCGCGGGCCGTCATGGAAGACGCCGAAAGTTCCGAGGTGTTTTTGCCCATGACGCGCACGACCGCACAAATCCGCCCCCGCGCACGATCGCCAAAGCGATCGCCCATTCCGACCGGCATCGAGCCGATGATGGCCGTTTTGTCAGACCTTCCGCCGGACGATGGCAACTGGGCGTTCGAGTACAAATGGGACGGCGTACGGGCGATTACCTATTGCGACCACGGCGCGATCCGTATCGAAAGCCGCAACCAACTCGACATCACCCGCCGTTATCCGGAGCTCCATCAGCTCGCGAAAGCAATCGGCGACCGCAGTGCGATTGTGGACGGCGAGATCATCGCCTTCGACGACGTCGATCGCCCAAGCTTTTCGCGATTGCAACATCGAATGCATCGCAACGATCCCTCGCTCATCGCACGCGCGGTGCGCGAGATTCCGATCCAATACCTGATCTTCGATCTGCTCTATCTCGACGGAAAGTCGACGATGCACCTTTCGTGGTCGAATCGCCGCGAGATGCTCGAGGACCTGACGCTGCAGGGTGGCTCCTGGCAGCTGTCGCCCGCGCATGTCGGCGAAGGCCGCGCGGTTCACGCATCCGCCAAGCAGCTTGAGTTGGAGGGCATCGTCGCGAAGCGTCTCGACAGCCCCTACGAGCCCGGCCGACGCGCGCCGACCTGGCGCAAGATCAAGATCGTCCCAAGGCAGGAATTTGTCGTCGGCGGATGGACGCGCGAGCGCGGCACCGACGCCAATCGCATCGGTGCGCTCCTCGTCGGTTACTACAAGCCAGGTGCTTGCGGAACGAAAGCGAAGCTCACCTATGCCGGCCGAGTGGGCACGGGAATCAAGCAGGCGGATCACGGCCCGCTCATGCGAACGCTCCGAGAGCTTGCGACGGACGAGAATCCTTTCGCGGAAAAACTCCCGCGTCGCGACACGGAATCGTTCTTCGTGCAACCCAAACTGGTGGCGGAGGTCGAGTACCGCGGGTGGACCGGCGGACACATTTTGCGTCAACCGTCGTTCAAAGGACTACGCACGGACAAGGAAGCCTGTGCAGTGATTCGAGAAGGATAGGAAGGCAATGATGAATGATGAATGCAGAATGATGAAAGTAAATGCAACTGAATGCGTTTGTTTCATCCTTCCTAATTCATCCTTCATCCTTACGAACAGGTGAATCATGCCCAGGGCAATGTGGTCAGGTTCGATCAGCTTCGGGCTGGTCAATATTCCGGTCAAACTGTTCATCGCGACGAAAGAGCATCGCATTCAGTTTCACATGCTCAACGACCAGGACAAATCGCGATTGCAGTTCAAACGTGTGAGCTCTTCGTCGGGCAGGGAGGTCCACAACGAGCACATGGTCAAAGGATACGAGATTGGGCCGGATCAGTATGTGATCATCCAGCAATCGGAGCTCGAGGCGCTCGCGCCCAAGCAGAGCCGGATGATCGAGATCAAGGATTTCGTCGACATTTCCGAAATCGATCCGCTCTATTACGACAAAGGGTATTACCTCGCGCCCGGGGAACACGCGGCCAAGCCGTACAAGCTGCTCGTCGAAGCGATGGAGAAGACCAAGCGCACGGCGATCGCGTCGTTCGTCATGCGCGAGAAGGAATATCTGTGCGCGATCCGTCCCGTGAATGGCGTGCTGTGCCTGGAAACGATGCATTTCGGCGACGAAGTGCTCGACGCGCAAGAGGTGATCGATCTGCCCTCGGTGAAGGTGGACGATCGCGAAGTGAATATGGCCGAGAAGCTCATCGATTCGCTCACGACGGATTTCGACCCGACGAAGTACAAGGACGAGTACCGCGAGCGCGTGATGGAGATGATCGAGAAGAAGGCGAAGGGCGAAAAGATCGTCACGCAACCGCCGACGCAGGAGAAGCCCGGCCGCGTGATCAACCTGATGGCCGCCCTCGAAGCGAGCTTAGCCGAAGCGCGCAAAGGCGCGGGTGGTGGTGCCGGCGCCGCGAATGGCAATGGACGTCGCTCGCGCCACGTCGCGCATCACGAAACGCACCATCGTCGGCGCAAAAGTGCATAGAATTCTTATCAAGCCCACGGCTCGAGCCGTGGGCTTTCTTATAATTTGAGTGCTTATGGGAACGACGCATACGGTGAAGATTGGTCGCAAGACGCTTAGCGTCTCAAACCTTGAGAAGGTTCTCTATCCCAAAACCGGCTTCACCAAAGCCGATGTCATTCATTACTACATGAACATCGCGCCTGTGCTTCTTCCGCACATGAAAAAGCGCGCGCTCACACTCAAGCGTTATCCGAACGGCGTCGATCAGATGTTCTTTTACGAAAAGCGCTGTCCGGTTCATCGCCCCAAGTGGGTGGAGACGGCAGAAGTTAAAAGTGGCCGCAGTAACAATCACATCAACTACTGCGTCGTCGATGATGAAGAAACGCTCGTGTGGGTCGCGAATCTCGCGTCGCTGGAACTGCACACGCTGTTGTCGAAAGTCGATCACCCGGAGCGCCCCACGATGATGGTGTTCGATCTCGATCCGGGCCCGCCGGCCGGCGTGCTCGATGCGATGGAGATCGCGATTCAATTGCGGGATCTGCTCGCCAGTGTCGGTCTGCAATGTTTCCCCAAAACTTCCGGCGGAAAGGGGATCCACCTCGGCGTGCCGCTCAACGCGCCAGGCGTCACCTTCGAAGACACGAAATCGTTTTCGCGCGCGATGGCGCTGTTTCTCGAACAGCAAAACCCCGATCGCGTCGTTTCGAAAATGCTCAAGAGTCTCCGCGTCGGAAAGGTCTTCGTCGACTGGAGCCAGAACGACGAGTACAAGACGACGGTGACGGTATATTCGCTCCGCGCGAGAGAACATCCGACCGTTTCAACTCCGATCACGTGGAAGGAATTGGAAACGGCCCTGAAGAAAAAAGACCCGAGCCTCGTCACCTTCGAAACTGATGACGTGATCAAGCGGGTGAAACAAAAGGGCGATCTCTATGAGCCGTTGCTCAAGCTCAAGCAGCGCCTCCCGTCATTCGAGAAACTCGCGAAGAGCGCATGAATTCTTGCCACCGATGGGGCACCGATGCACACCGATAAATGCCCCTTTATCGGTGCGAATCGGTGCCCCATCGGTGGCTAGCATGTTTCTTAGATCTCCGATCCCGTTCGGTACCCTTCGAACTTGTACATGCAATACAGCACGCCGATTCGGATGATCCAGATGACCATCACGCAGGCGACCATTTCCGCGGCGGCGATTCGGAAGAGCAGGGCGAAGAGTCCGAAGTAAAGACCCACGGCGGCGAGGCTGCCGACGATGTTGCCGTTGATTCCGCCGATGAGCGGGTCGAGGATTCCGCCGATTGCGCCCGGTGCGAGCGCGACGGCGCATATCTTCAGAATCGTGATCGGAATTTTGTCGGGAAAGGCCACGCCGGCCATGGCGCTGGCGAGGAACGTTCCGCCGACGACGAGGGCGAGGTTTGCGATGATCGTCGGAATCGTCAGCGGCAGCACCTGAGCGAGCGTGTAGTTGTTCCCCTTGTGATGCATCGCCTCGACGAAGCAGAGGATGATGCCGAGGATGAGAAACACCGGCGGAAGGATGTAATCCCTCAGCGGCGAGACCGTGTACTCCTTCTTCGGTTCTTCGGCCAAACCCTTGCGGCGATAGATGCCCTTCGCGATGAATGGATCTTCGATACCCGCAGACGCAAGCCCCGGCTTCACTTGATTGCCGACGACGGGCGAGGGCGGAGGCGCTGCGATGGCGACGGCTTCCGCGGACGAGCGTTTCTTTTCCGCATCCGACGCGAGCGCGTAGAGATCATCCTCGATCTCCTCGCGCACGACTTCCACCGTTCGCGCCGCGACCGCAATCACATGCCCGCAGGCGCACTTCACCTTTTTTCCGCCGAGCTTGTCGTGCCACTTGTATTTCTTCCCACACCCGTCGCAGACAATCGAATCCGACATACGAACCTCCCCAAAGGACGTGAACGCGCCAATTGTATCGAATGCGAAACGGGAGGGCGAGGCTCCCGCCGAGCCGTCTTCGTGCGAATCGAGCAACGGCTCGGCAGGAGCCTCGCCCTCCAAAAAACCATCTTGCACGATCGCGTTTCTTCCGCATGATTGCCCGCACTGCAATGGACGGCGGAAAGGGAATGGTTATCACGATCGATGGGCCGGCGGGGACTGGCAAATCCTCCGTCGCGCTCGCTGTCGCGGAACGATTGAAGTTCGACTTTCTCGACACCGGCGCGATGTACCGCGCGATCGGCCTCGAAGCTGTGCATCGCAATGCAAATCTCGAAGATCCGCGCGAACTGGCCTTCATCGCGAAGCATTGCAAGATCGAGTTTGAGTGGTCGAAACATCCGCCCGGCGTTTTGCTGAATGGCGATCAGGTCGGGCATTTGCTCCGCGGCAGTGAGGCCACGCGCGCCGCGTCTTATGTCGCGGTCGTGCCGGCGATTCGCGAGCAACTCGTGCAGCAGCAGCGTGCGATCGGCAAAGAACGAGGAAACCTCGTGACCGAGGGCCGCGATCAGGGATCGATCGTATTCCCCGACGCGCCCTGCAAATTCTATCTCGACGCCACGCCGCACGAGCGTGCTCGCCGACGCGTCGCGCAGCTTCGTGCTCGCGGCGAAATCGTCGACTTCAACGAAATCCTGGATCAGATCGAGTCGCGCGACCGCCGCGACCAGAGTCGCTCGGTCGGTCCGCTGGCGGTGCCACAGGACGCGGAGATTGTTGATACCACGAACATGACACAGTCGCAGGTCGTGGATCACATCGTGGATCGCGTTCGTTCGGTGAAGGTATGAGTCAGTTGAACTACGCGACGAGCCATGTTTCGGCGCCGCCGCGCGAACCGTCCGAGCGCAGCCTGTTCTGGAAGCTGGCGCAGGCGTTCTGCCGCGTCATGACGACGCTGATGTTCGACTTCAAAGCATACGGGGTCGAAAACGTTCCGCTGCACGGGGGCGTGCTGCTCGTTTCGAATCATCAGAGTTATCTCGACCCGGTTTTGCTCGGCGTTCCGCTGCGTCGCTCGATGAGTTATCTCGCCAAGAGCGAGCTGTTCGACAACAAGTTTTTCGGGAAGCTCATCACGTCGCTGAACGCGTTTCCCGTACGCCAGGGCACCGGCGACGTGGGCGCGGTAAAGGAAACGATCAAGCGGCTGCAGGAAGGACATCTGCTGAACATTTTTCCCGAAGGCACGAGATCGGACGATGGAGAAATTGGCAAGATCGAGTCCGGCGCGGCGCTCGTGGTGCGGCGCGCAAACGTTCCGGTCGTCCCGGTCGTCATTGACGGATCCTTCCAAGCCTGGCCGCGCCATGCCAAGCTCTTTCATTCGCATCCGATCCGGATCATGTACGGCCCGCCGATGGATCTTTCGAATATGAAGGCGGCGGAGATCACGACGAAAATCGACAAAGCGCTGCGCACGATGTTCGCGGAGCTGCGCGCGAAGGATGACAACCGGTGAAGAAAAAGTCCCCCACGCTCGAAGACCTCACGCAGCGGATCAAAGCCTTCCGCGATGCGCGCGACTGGAAGCAGTTTCACAATCCGAAAGACATGGCGCTGTCGCTGAGCCTCGAAGTGCATGAGCTGCTCGAGCTCATGCAATGGAAGAACGGGCGGGAGCTGGAAGCTCATCTGAACAAGAATCGTCGCGCACTCTCACACGAGCTGGCAGATGTTTTGTATTGGGTGCTCCTGCTCGCGAACGATTTGAAGATCGATCTGCCCGAAGCGCTCGTCGAGAAGCTCGCGCACAACGAGAAGAAATATCCGCTGCACAAATCCAAAGGCGTCGCGAAGAAGTACAACGAGTTATGACGCGTTTTCGCTGGCGCGCGAACCGCCAGCACGGGCTGAAAGCCCGTGTCACGGTCGCGCGGTTTTTGTCCGCTACTTCACGATGATGCTGCCGCGCGTGGCGGAACGGACGGGGCGCGTCGCGGGTTGAGGGCGCAGTTCCAAATCGACCGCGGCGGTGAAGTAGCGCCAGCCTCTGCCGAGAAATAGTTGATCTTTCAGCATCGTATCGATATCGGGCTTCAGCATCCCCTCGAATTTCGCCTTCGGATTCTTCGCGATGACGATCGTCACCGGTTTCGAGAAGTCGACCATTTGATCGTTCACATAAATGCGCAGCATATCGACATTATCCGCGATCGCCTCGATGCGGTTGCCGCCATACGCTGCCTGCACGCTGAAAGTATTCTCGAGCACCACCATCGTGCCGGTGCCCTTGTTGAAGAGCATTCGTTTGTCTTGCCCGGGATTGATCGGCTGATACATCTGTACCCAGTCGAGGCGGTTGAACATCGTGTCTGGGCGATTGGACTGCAACGCGACTTGGGTCGGATACAGTGAGCGGGTGCGAGCGCGCATCTTCTCGTATTGCTGCTCGATGATTTCGTCATTCGGCACGTGTCCGACGTTCGCGGTTTCGGTGTAATCGATGTCGATCTTCATCCGCTTCAGCGCATTCACGAGCGCCTGGGCCTGCCCGACCTTCACTTCCTTATCGGCGCGATCGTGCCAGACCACGGGGAGCGTGTTGCGCAAATTCATCAGACGCAACCGCTGCCAGTCGGACGAAGCCGAGCCCGCCATGATGTCGAGCGCCGCGAAGTACGTCGTGTAATGCAGGCCGAGATTCCATGCCGCGTGCGCGCCGAGTGAATGGCCGACGAGGTACACGCGCGCCGGATCGATATTCACGCGCCCCGCGGCGTGAAGCATCGGCTGGATCACGCTGTTCATTCCCTTGTAACTGGGACCGTAAAGCTCATCGAGATTGAGCAGCGGCATAAGCACGATCGCGTCGCCGTGTTTCGCGAGCTCGTCTTTGATCCAATCGGTGTAGATCTTCGCCGTCCGATCGGCATCGGGCTTGGGATCGGTGACAAAGGGCTCCGCGGGCGCGAGTCGTATCACCAACGGCCAGGGTTTTGTGCGATCGTAGGATTTCGGCACGCCGAGGAAATACGCGACATCGTGCGGGCCGATCCGCTCGTTGATGTAAAACACGCCGCCGCCCGAAAGCGCCGGCCAATTCATCCGCACGCGACAGAGCCGGCCGACGATGTTCGGATCGATCTTCGTCGCCTCGATCGCTGCGGTGATGTTCTTTCGTTCTGTGGTGGTGCGCGCGTCGAAGTACTGCTCGATCAGCGGATGAAGTTGCTCGAGCTGCTGCGGCGTGACCTTCTGATACAGCGGTCCTAGTTCCTGCTGATCGATCTTGAGCAGCACATCGGTCGGCATCCGTTCATTCGTCGGAACACTCGTGGGCTGGGCGGGTGCGAGGGGTGCAAGAATGAGAAGGGCGAAAAGAATTCGAGCGACCACGCACAAAGCGTAGCACGGGTTTTCCATGGGTGCTAGTTTGGAACACGCCGGGTCACTTCAGATACGGTTCAACCAGCAGGTGGAGCAAGCCGTACGTAATTGCGGCCATGAAGGCGGCGCAGGGGATCGTCAGGATCCACGCCATCACGATGCGCTGTCCCCAGATCCAGCGGACGGAGCGGACACCTTTGGTCGTGCCGACACCAAGGATCGCGCCGGTGATCGCGTGGGTCGTCGAGATCGGGACGCCGCGAACTTTGGTGAAGAGGAAGATCGTGCTCGCCGCGGCGGTTTCGGCGCAGAATCCGCCGACGGGTTGCAGCCGCGTGATGCTGTGGCCCATCGTTTTGACGATGCGCCATCCGCCGAACATCGTGCCGAGCGCGATCGCGGCCTGACAGCTGAGAATGATCCACCAGGCGATGTTGTGGGTTGCGCCGAAGAGGTGAAGCCTGTTGAGCGGCGAATGCGGATCGGCATGGGCCCAGTTCCCGAGACCTGCGGTGGTCAGCAGCATCACGATGATGCCCATCGTTTTCTGCGCGTCGTTTCCGCCGTGACCCAGAGAATACAAGCCTGCTGAAACCAGTTGCAGTTTTCGAAACAGGCGGTCCATCCGCTGCGGGGTTTGCTTTCGCGCGATCCACGCGACGGCCACCATCATCGCGGTGCCAACGATAAAGCCGAGGACCGGCGCGAGCACGATGCCGACGAGAACCAGCGTCCATCCCGTGGGGATAAGCGCAGAGATCCCGCTCTTCAGAACGGCCGCGCCACCAAGTCCGCCGACCAATGCGTGCGAAGAACTGGTTGGCAATCCCAGCAGCCACGTGATGATATTCCAGATGATCGCGCCGAGCAGTCCGGCGAAAACGACATAGATGTCGATCAGGTTTTTGTCGACCATGTCGGCGGAAATCGTTCCCGCGACTTTTGTCCCAAAGATGAATGCCGCGATGAAATTGAATACCGCGGCCCAAATAACAGCCTGCGTCGGCGTGAGAACACGCGTCGCGACAACCGTCGCGATCGAATTCGCCGCGTCGTGAAAACCGTTCAGAAAGTCGAACAAGAGCGCGACAAGAATGATGAACAGAACGAAGTACAGTCCCGCGCCGGAACTGAACGCGGACGGTGCGGTCGAAGACGCTGCAAGCAGGTGACAAAAGCCGGGCATGAATGTTCCGAGAGAGTTGGTGCGATCAGCCGTTCTTCAGCACGATGCGCTCGAGCGTATTCCCCACATCCTCACAGCCGTCGATCGCGTCTTCGATCAGGTCATACAGTTCCTTCCATCGCAAGGCTCGCATCGGATCGGCGTTGTCGCCGAAGAGTTCTGAGATGGCGGAGTGGTGATTGTCGTCCCCGAGGCTTTCCTGGTGATGAATTTCAATCAGGCATTCGCTCAAGTCCGAGAGCTTGCGGCTCTTTCGCAGGCGATGCACCGCGTCGCTGACCGCGATCGTCGCCTTCACCAGCACGTCGGTCTGCTTCTGAAAAGTCGGCTCCATCTTTTTCACGTGATAGAGCGGAAATCGCTTCGCAAGCGCGTCGATCCCGTCAACGATGTCATCGAGCTCACCCACCAGCGTGTGAATGTCCTCGCGGTCGAAGGGCGTGATGAACGTGCGGTCGAGTCGATCGAGGCAGGAATGGGCAAGCTCGTCCGCGGCGTGCTCTTCCTGGCGGATGCGCTGGATTCCGGCGTCGATCGATGGGAACGACTGAGCCAGCGTCCGCAGATGCTCCGCGGACGTCACCGCGTGGGACGAGAGCTTCTCGAACATGTCGTAAAAAGTCGTGTCCTTGGGCAGCAGGTTCAGCATTGTCGCCGGATTTTAGAGAAGTGCTTAAAGAACGCTAGTCGGGCATGAACAATCGACGCACTGTTAAGATTGCGCTAAGAAATGTGGATTTCTAGGGCGCTGGAGCCACCGGCTGCGATTCCGGATCATTGCGGAAGTCGCGGCTGCCGGGCTGGATATTTCTCGCGATGAGATCGACTTCCGCATTGATTTCAGCGCCGATGAGCAGCACGAGCGCGTTGAGGTAGAAACACAGAAGCAGGATCACCACTCCGCCGACGGCGCCGTACGTCTTGTCGTAACTGGCGGAGTGATCGATGTATTTGCGGAAGACGAGCCCCAGTAGAAGCCAACCCGCGATCGAAAATGCAGAGCCGGGAGTAATCCATCTCCACTTCTGCTTGAGGCTTGGACCGAAGTGATAGAGGAGCGCCACGGCCGTCAGCAGGAACAAAAATCCGAACGAATAACGCATGAAGTTCCACAGAAAGTGCACGGGCGCGACCCATTTGCCCAGGTGCAGTTTCTCGGCGTACTCGATGACGTATTTCAGCCCAAAGCGCGTAACGGTCGTGCCGACGGGAATGAGGATGACCGTCGCCAGGATCAATGTCGCCACCGAGATCGTTAAACAAATCGCGGTCAAACGCTGTCTGACGTAGGGTCTCGCCCGCTCGACGTCATAGGCGCGATCCAGCGCCGACATCGTCATCGACATTCCGCCGCTGGCGCCCCAGAGCGCCAGGAAAAGCCCGATGCTGAGCAATCCGGTTTTTGGCTGGTTCAGCACCCGATCGACTTCTCCTGCAATTGTCTCAGCCGATCGGGCGGGGAGCGCGTCGTGAATCGCATGATGCAGCTGCCGATCCGCGCTTCCGCGAAAACGCTCCGGGAGGTAGGGGAACAGGGTAAGGACGAAGATCAGAAACGGAAAAATCGCAAATAACCACGCATAGGCAAGAGCCGACGCCCAGGTGAAGACGTTGTCGTCGTTGACCTCCGCCCAGACGCGTTTCGCGAAGGCGATGAAGCCCACTTTTCGAATCGCGATGGGGAAGTCGCGCAGCCGAGCCATAACGAGCAGTGTCAGTTTTTAGCGAGGAAAGGTCAAAAGGATTGTGGCACAGCCGCCCTCGGTGTGCTTCTCTTGATTCCCGAGCACAGCCGAGGGCGGCTGTGCCTCACACAGTTGCATCCTTTGCTTGAGTTTCCCGTGTTGGTCTGCCGATAACGATGTTATCGGACGATGCGCCTAATCCTTATCATTCTCGCGGTCGCGATATTCGCGCCGTTCCTTCGCGCGCAGCCGGTGGGTGTGACGCGCGCGCTCCGCACGTTTGATTTCGAAGAGCGACGCCTTGGCAATACCGAAGAGCTGCCGATGTATTGGTCGAAGGTTACCGGCGAAGGTTTGCCGCATTACGTCAAAGGTCGGCTCACGACCGACACGCCGCACACGGGGAAACACAGCTTCCGTTTCGATCTCGACGGCGGGGGACTGATCTATCGTTACGATCCGAATCAAATCCCCGTACAGCGGGGCGCGCACTATCGCATTGAAGGCTTCGTCAAAACCACGCGGCTTACCTACGCCCGTGCTCGGATCGCGGCGCATTTCTGCGATCTCGACGGCAACGAAATCCCGAATAGTACGGTCAACTCTGAATTGTTTGCCGCGAAGAGCGACGATGATCCGTGGAAGAAACTCACCATCGAGCTGTCTGCCAGCGACGCGAAGGCGGCATTCCTCGTCCTCGAACTGCAGCTGCTGCAACCCTCGCAGTATGAGACGACCACGCTTGGGACGAGCGCACTCTTCTCGCAGGATATTCACGGCACCGCGTGGTTTGATGATGTGACGATCTCGCAAGTCCCGCGCGTGACGATCACGTCCGAGCGGCCGGGGAATATCTTCCGCCGGTCCGATCCGCTTCGCCTGCAGGTGTTGCTCAATGATCGCTTCACGGACGACCTCGCCGCGCAGCTTGTGATTCACGACGCCGAGGGAAAAGAGGTGTACCAGCACAGCGCGGGCCTCGCGATGTCGTCGGCGCAGCAGACGGGACCCGGCGAGAAGCGTATGCCGCTGGCTTTGCCTGATTTGGCGCCCGGTTGGTATCGCGTCGCGCTGGAGATGAGCAGCCAGGGGCAATCACTCGGCAAGCAGTCGCTCGACATTGTGCGACTCGCGGACGATGCGCCGATGTCGGCGCCGGACAACCGCTTCGGCATCATCGCGACAAATCTGCCATTCGATGCATGGGACGAGCTTCCGGATATCCTTCCATTTCTCGGCGCCGGTCGAATCAAGCTTGGCGTGTGGACGAGCAGCGGCGACGTGCAGCAGAGCAACTCGGACAGCTTCGATCGCCTGCTCGAGCGATTGCAGGAGATGCACATCACGCCGACGGCCTGTCTCGTCGGCGTTCCGCCGGACCTCGCCAAGAAAATCCAGGGCGACTCGTGGTTGCAGCTGCTGAAGGCGAAGACAGAAGACTGGCAGCTGCAGCTGGCGTACATGGTCGCGCGGCACGCGAATCATCTCGATCGCTGGCAGTTTGGTTCGGACGACATGGCCGAACAGTTCGTCGCCCAGAAGCAGATGCGGGCGGTCTACAAAAAGCTTTACACCCAGTTCGCGAACCTGGTCGAGAAACCCGATCTCGCCATGCCCTGGCCGGCGTGGTACGAGCTGGACGGTGAACTGCCGGCGACGGTGGCGCTCTCGGTTAGCCCGGAAGTTTTGCCCGCGCAGCTGCCGCTGTACATGCAGGACCTCAAGCCGCACGAAGGGCACAACCTTTCGCTGAGCCTCATGCCGCTCGATCGCGAATCGTATGGGCGGGAAACGCAAATTCGCGATTTCGCTCAGCGTGTGGTGTATGCCCTCGCCGCCGACGCGCAGCGCATCGATTTGCCGCTGCCGTTTACCGTCGTTCACGACGGCGGCCATATCGCAAAGCAGCCGCAGGAAATGTTCATGATCGCTCGCACGCTCATGACCGTCCTCGGCGGAGCGCAGTTCAAAGGCAAGGTTCCGATCGCGGACGGTGTTGAAGCGTTTCTCTTCGATCGTTACGGCCAAGGCGCGCTCATCCTCTGGAACCGCGGCGCGAGCGGCGAATCGCGCGAACTGGCGGTCAACCTCGGGCCGCATCCACTGCGTGTCGATCTTTGGGGCAACGCGTCGGCGATGTATTCGGAATCAAGCGACCGCGAAGTGGGCAAGGCGAAGTTGCAGATCGGCCAGCTGCCGGTGATCGTGCTCGGCGTCGATGCGCAACTCGCGCAGTTGCGCGCGAGCATCGCGCTCGACAATCCGTTGCTCGAATCAAGTTTCAAACCGCACACGCGCCGGCTGCGATTCATGAATCCGTACCGCCAGGCAATCAGCGGATCGATTCGCCTGAAGGCACCGCAAGGCTGGGTGATCAATCCGCCGACGATGACGTATACGCTCAATCCCGGCGAGACCTTCGACCGCGAGATTACGATCGAATTCCCCTACAACAGCTACGCCGGCCCCAAGACTCTCGCCGCCGAATTCCAGGTGCAGGCGGACACGAATTCCACTTTCGAAACACCCATCACGCTGAAGCTTGGCCTCTCCGATGTCGGCCTGCAAACGGTCGCGCTCCGCGACGGCAAGGACGTTGTCGTCCAGCAGATGATCACCAATTATGGCGAGAAGCCAATCGATTACACCGCCTTCGTCACGATGCCCGACGAAGCGCGGCAAGAGCGCCTTGTCACGGGCCTGGGTGCCGGCCGGACGACGATCAAGAAATATCGCTTCACCAACGTGAAAACGGTCAAGAGCGTTCGTGTGCGAAGCGGCGTGAAAGAGCTCGTCGGCACGCGAATTCTGAATGACGAAGTCGAAGTGCAATAACGATGTGGAACAGCCGCCCCCGGCTGTGCCTTCCCGCGCGCACAGCCGAGGGCGGCTGTGCCACATACCCCTCACAACACTTCGGTGGCGCGAGGATAGCTTCCGAGAACCGTCAACTGCAGGCAGTGCTTGCTCGCCTGTTCGATCGCCTTCTTCATGGCCTGTTCGTCCGCGTGGCCCTGTGCGTCGATGAAGAAGTAGTACTCCCAGTTCACTTTTTTGCTCGGGCGTTTCTCGATGTCCGTGAGGTTGATGCCGTTCTCTTTGAAAACGTCGAGCACTTCTGCCAGCGCGCCCGGCTTGTGCGCGGTTGTGAACATGATGGCGGTTTTGTCGTCGCCGCTGCGCTTCGTCGTCTCACGGCCGATGACGAAGAAACGCGTAACGTTGTCCGGGTTGTCTTCGATGTTCTCGAAGAGCACATGCAGACCATAAAGGTCAGCCGCCTGGCGTGAGCCGATCGCGGCGACGCCGGGCATATCTCGCGCCATCTGCGCCGCGGTCGTCGTGCTGTCGACTGCGAGTTGTTGCCGCTCCTTTGCAGTCGCTGCGAGCCAGTTGCGACACTGCGCGAACACCTCCGCCTTCGAACAGATCTTCGTGATCTTCTCCCACGGCTCCTTGGCGGAGAGGTTGTGATGCACGTTGAGCAGCACCTCTGCGTAAATCTTCGCCGAGCTGTGCAGAAACGCATCGAGCGTATCGACAATCCCGCCGCCGATGCTGTTCTCAACCGGCACGAGGCCGTAGTCGACCTGCCCGCGCACGACTTCCTCGAACACTGCGGAGATCGCGCTGAGCGGAACATACTCGACGCTGCTGCCAAACTTCTTCACCGCCGCCGCGTGCGAGAACGACGCCTCCGGTCCCAGGAACCCGATCTTGAGTGGTCTTTCGAGCGCGAACGACCCGCTCATCAACTCACGATAGACCGCTTCCAAACATCGATCCGGCAGCGGCCCCTGATTGAGCCTCCGCACCTTCTCCATGACCGCCTTCTCGCGGTCGGGCGAATAGATCGGCGCCTTGTTCTGCTGCTTGACCTTGCCGATCTCAACCACGACGCGAGCACGCGCGTTGAGCAGGTCAACAATCTTCGCATCGAGCTCGTCGATCTGGAGGCGGTACGGTTCGAGAGACTGAGAAGGCTTATCGCCCATAATGAATTTTGTATCGGGGGCATCGGAGGAGGTCAAACGCGACGCGATGTTGGTAAGGGCCTCGGTGGTCGCTTCGCGGTTTCGCAATCAATCCGGCTTGTTCTGCGAAACCGCCAAGCGAGGTCGAAGCTGCTCAAGCATCTTTGCTGCACTGATCTTCAAGACCGGATGAATCACCTCCGGCGCAATCTCCACAAGTGGCTCGAGCACAAACCGTCGTTCCTGCATGAGTGGATGAGGAATCGTGAGCCGATCCGTGTTCACAACCTCATCACCATAAAGGATCACATCGAGATCAATCGACCGCGGTTCCCACTTTTCACGCCGGATGCGACCGAGCCGCTGTTCGATGTCGAGAAGAAGATTAAGCAGCGCCTCGGGCAACAATGTTGTTTCGATTTGCACGACCCCGTTGAAAAACGCCGGAGAATCGGCCGGACCACCCACCGCGGCATTCTCGATGAACTCCGAAACGCGCGTGACGCGAACGCCATCGGTTTCGCGAAGCAAATCCAACGCACGCCGGATCGTCTTTTCGCGATCGCCGATGTTCGCGCCGAATGCGATGTAGGCGACGATGGCACACTGCGATTCCATCGCTACTTCACCAGCTCCACAATCATCTCATGCCGAATCCCGCCGTCCTCCTGATGAAACCGCGTGCGGAGTTGCACTCTTCCACCGGGGCGGCAAACGAGCTCGGGAAGCACTTCGCCGTGTTGTTCGAATTGGAGTTGTTCGGGCGTGAACGCTCTGCCGGCGGAGTCGGAGAAGTAGACTTTCACGTCGCGTTCGCTGGTCCACGCGACCTGGCCTTTTTCATATTGCAGACGGTAGCCGGAGTTTTCGAGGCGGCTTTTGAACTGGCCGACGTCGGAGAAAACAACTCCGCGGGATTTGAGCTCGACGAGCATGTCGGCCAGCACATCCTGATGTTCGATATAAAGCGCGAGCTCTGTTGGCTGAAGCGCGCTCGCCCATTCGAGGAAGCGATCCTGAAAGCCTTTGATGTTCGTCGAAAACTGCTGTTGCCACGCCAGCTGCGGATCGGTGCCGTTGTGGATCGCTTTGAGCATCGCGATGAATCGCGAGCGATATTTCGGCTCGCCGTCCAAATCGGTCGCGCTGATCAGAAAGTGCACCATCGCCCAGCCTTGGTTGTACTGGGCCGACGCGCGGTTTTTGTCCGCGAGGGTTGTTTCCCATTCCTGATCGGTCATCGCCAGGAATTTGTCGAACGGCACGAGGCGATGCGCCTTCATGTCCGCATCGAGTTGCCGGATGCGCCGCGGGGGAACCTGGCCGACGGTCACGATGTTGTCGATGACGACGCCTTCCTCGAAAAACTGCGCGAGCCCTTCGTTCAGCCACACGGGAATCTTCGGGCTGATGGCGGTGAAGGCGAACTGGTGGAAGGCTTCGTGCTGTAATGTGCGGCGCAAACCGTCACGCCCCTGCGTTTCCAAAAACGCCGCGAGTAGATTCCGCGCGGGCATGAACACGCCGCCGGTGTTTGGAAAGCGACTCGACGTCAGCTTCATGTAATCGTCGCGCTTGGCGTACAGATCGACCTGAAACGGTTTGGATGCATCCGTCGGCGGGGCGAAATCGACGAGCCGGCGAGTGTATTCGTCGTACATCAAATCCATCCGCCGGGCGAGGTCCTCGGCGAGTTGGGAATCAAGGTCCGTTTTGATCTGGTAATGCTGGCTGTTGAGCACGCGCATGGTTTGCGCGGAGGCGGGACTGTGCCATCCGAGAACTAGGACTGCAATCAGCCAGGCAATCGGTGGCACAGACATTCTTGTCTGTGATCGGGCATGGTACTCCATGACCGAATCGGGTCGAGGCGTACCTCGCCCCGTCACAGGCAGGAATGCCTGTGCCACCGAATCAAAAGAAATTCCTGAATAATCTGGGGGCACCAACGACATCCACATCTCCAACGCTTTTTACTTTCGGCGGGCTTCGTCTATCATCTTCTCTCTTTTGCTCTGAATCACAACTATGTCTGAAGCCAGCCACTATGAACAGGAACGCCGGGCCAAGCGCGACAAGCTGCGCGAGCTCGGCGTCGATCCGTACGGCCAGCGCGCCGAAGGCGTGCAGTCGCTCGCGGGCGTTCGCGCCCAATTCACCCCCGACATGGGCCACGACGGCGGGCCGATCGTGAAAGTTGCGGGGCGAATCATGCTCAAGCGCGACATGGGCAAACTAAGCTTCCTCACACTGCGCGACGAAAGCGGCGATCTTCAGGTCGCACTCGACAAGAAACGCCTCGACGAAACCGCCTGGGAAGTTCGTAACCAGCTCGACCTCGGCGATCAGATCGTGGTCGAGGGCGCGCTGGGACAGACCAATAAAGGTGAGACGACGGTTTGGGCAACAAGTTTACAAATCTCGTCAAAAGCCTTGCTGCCTCCACCCGCGAAGTGGGAGGGCTTGAGCGATGTCGAGCTGCGTTATCGCCAGCGTTACGTTGACCTGTGGGCCAATCCCGAAGTCATGCGGATGATGCATCTGCGCATCCGCATCGTGGATGAAATCCGAAACTTCATGAAGTCCCGCGGATATGTGGAAGTAGAGACGCCGATGCTCCAGGTGATGCACGGTGGCGCCGCCGCGCGCCCGTTCATCACCAAGCACAACGCGCTCGACATTCACCTGTTCCTGCGCATCGCGCCGGAGCTGTATCTGAAGCGCCTGCTGGTCGGCGGATTTAATAAGGTGTTCGAGATCAACCGCAACTTCCGCAACGAAGGCATCAGCCCGCGGCACAATCCCGAGTTCACCATGCTCGAGGCGTACGAAGCGTACGGCTCGTGGGAAACGATGGCGGAGCTCGTCGAGAGCATGACGTGCACCATCGCGCAGAACATTTTCGGCTCGCTGAAGCTCAAGCACCCAAACGGCCGCGAGATCAATCTCGAAGGCGACACAACCCAACCGCCGGGACATCGCTGGCGGCGCGTGCGGATGGATCAGCTTGTGGAAGAGCGAACAGGCTGGAAGTTCAACAAAGAGCCTTTATCAAACGAGCAGCTGCAGGAGATTCGCGCGAAGCATCCCGGCAAGGATGTGAAGCAACACGGATCGGCCGCGGAGCAGCTGCAGGAAGTTTACGAGAAGCTCATCGAGCCGACGCTGATCGATCCGACATTCGTCACGCACGTGCCGAGCGTGATTACTCCGCTGGCGCGAGAGAACAAGGCGGATCCGTTCTTCGCGGATGTGTATGAATTGGCGATCAACGGCGTGGAGATCTCGCCCGGCTATACCGAGCTGAACGATCCGGACGTGCAGGCGAAGCATTTCGCCCACCAGGTCGGCGAGCGCGAAGAGCAGCAGCAGACGGACGAGGATTTTCTGAGCGCCCTGAAATACGGCATGCCGCCGGCGGGGGGCATGGGGCTGGGCGTCGATCGGTTGATCATGATGCTCACGGGCGCCGAAAGCATCCGCGATGTGATTCTCTTTCCGCTGATGCGCCCGCAAACTTAGACCGTAGGGTGTGCTTCAGCACACCATGGAGCGACGCGGTGTGCTGAAGCACACCCTACAGACATGCTGCACTCGTTCACGTTTCACGCCATCGCCGCGGGCATTGCGATTGTTCTGATCGCGATCGTGCTCGTCCTCCGCGCGCCGAAGATCGTCAGCCACTTGATGTTCAAGTATCTGCGTAAGCGCCGCATCGCGTGGGTTTCGCTCGTTGCGGTGATGTTGTGCACCGCAATGGTGATTGTCGTCATCAGCGTGATGGGTGGATGGCTGCGAATGTTTCGTGAGACGTATCACGGGATTACAGGCGACATTGTCGTCGGCCGGCAGTCGCTGGCGGGGTTCCCGTATTACCAGGAGATGCTCGATCGGATTCAAAAGCTCCCGGAGGTGGCGGGCGCCGTGCCGGCGCTGCGGACGTTCGGGCTCATCAACATTGATGGCCAGATTCACGACGGCGTGCAGGTGATTGGTTATCCGCTGGAGAAAATGCATTCGGTCAGCCAATTCCGCCACTCGCTCGTCCGGCAATACTCGGATTGTAAGGAAACGCTGGATGACCCAAAGGCGACACCCGAGGAAAAAGCAAAAGCGAAGTCCATCCTCAATGCCCCCGCCAGCTTTAAGCACGTTTACACCGACGACCTGTACAAGGCGATCCAGCCGAACATGGATCCCGACACGATGCCGGGCATGATCGTCGGCGCGAGCCTCGTTGGGCTCAACAAGCGGCCAAGCGACGAAGCAGGCGCGGGCAAGCCGGATTACATTCGCCCAGAAGAAGTCGATCTCTACGCGCGCTGGGCGCAGCTCACCGTGATGGGCGTGAGCGATCGGCGGGTCAGCATCGACCTGCGCGACAAATCCGAGCGACGCTTCTGGATCGTCGACGCCAGCCGCACAAAGGTCTGGCAATACGATTCGCAAACCGTCTACATCCCCTTCGATGTGATGCAGGAAATGCTCAACATGAAGGAGACGAAAGTCACCGACGCCAAGACCGGTCAGGAAGAAGTGCTGCCGGCGCGGACGACAGACATCACCGTGGGTATCAAGCCGGACGCCGATCTTTATGCGACGCGCGACAAGGTGCGCCAAATCGTCGACGACGTGCTGGCGAATCACAAAATCGAATTCTTCCGCGATCCGGTGACCACGCGGTCGTGGGAAGAAGTGAACGCGAAGTTCATCGGGGCGGTCGAGAAGGAAAAGATCCTCGTCACGATGCTGTTTGCCGTGATCAGCGTCGTCGCGATCTTTCTGATCTTCTGCATCTTTTACATGATCGTCGTGGAGAAGACGCGCGACATCGGAATCATCAAAAGTGTCGGCGCCACGAGCAACGACGTCGCGGGCGTGTTTGTCGGATACGGGCTCGCCATCGGGATCGTCGGCGGGGCGATGGGGCTTCTCAGCGGGTATGTGTTTATTCACTTCATCAACCAGATTCACGCGTGGGTGGGGCGGACGTTTGGGTTTACGATGTGGGACGCGGAGACGTACGCGTTCGATACGATCCCGAACACGATGAACCCGAAAGAAGTGACGGTGATCGTGACGGTGGCGATTTTGTCGGCGCTCATCGGCGCGCTCGTTCCGGCGTGGATCGCGGCGAGGAAGAATCCCGTCGAGTCGTTGCGGTGGGAGTAGTAGGCAAAATATGTGGCACAGCCGCCCTCGGCTGTGCTCCCTTGTAAGTCGAAGCACAGCCGAGGGCGGCTGTGCCACATAAGAAGTTGCAGTGACGAAAACGGTTCAGTCCATTTCGACGCAAAGTTCGGCGAACGGGGCGATCCTGCGCGCGAGTGGGCTGAAGAAATCGTTTCGCATGGGCGACAGCAGCGTGGTGGTGCTTAAGCAGGTTGATTTGACGATTCGTCCCGGGGAATTCCTTGCGATCGAAGGGCGGTCGGGCTCCGGGAAGAGCACGTTGCTTCATATTCTGGGCGCGCTGGACGAGGCGGATGCGGGGACGGTCGAATACGACGGCCGCGATATCGCGTCGCTCAGCGCGAGGGCGCGGAGTGAATTGCGGAATTCGCAGTTCGGATTCGTTTTTCAGTTCTATCATCTGTTGCCCGAATTGAACGTGCTCGAGAACACGATGCTCGCGGCGATGGTGAAGAATTCCTGGCTGCGGTTTCGGTCGAACAAGCCGCAGATTCGAAAGCGCGCCATCGAGGTGCTCGAGCAGTTGGGCATGGAACATCGGCTGAAGCATCGGCCGGCGCAGCTTTCCGGCGGCGAGAGACAGCGCGTCGCCATAGGTCGCGCGCTGATGAACGGCCCGCGTGTTCTGCTGGCGGATGAGCCGACGGGAAATCTCGATTCCGAGACCGGCCGGCAGATCATGGCGGTGCTGGAAAAGCTCCATCGCGAGCAGCAGCAGACGATCGTGATGGTTACGCACGACCGCTCGATCGCGCACCGCGCCGACCGCGTGCTGGTGCTGCGCGAAGGGCGATTGGAAAAACCGGCCGACGTATCGAAGCAGAATCCGGCGCAGGGGCCGGATGACGAGTAGGGGACAGCTCAGAGCTGAGGAGACCGAGATGTCGTTGCAAGTGTGGATCGACGGGAAGCTGGTTGATAAAGCCGACGCGAAAATCAGCGTCTACGATCACGGTCTGCTCTACGGCGACGGCGTATTCGAAGGCATCCGCATCTACAACGGCAAGATCTTCGAGTGCGACGCGCACATGAAGCGCCTGTATGATTCGGCCAAGTCGATTCGCCTGACGATCCCCATCGACCGCGAAGCGTTTTGCAAGGCGATTTACGACACGGTGACGGCGAACAACTTCAAGGATTGCTATGTGCGCGCGGTGGTGACGCGCGGCGTCGGCGATCTCGGCCTTGATCCACGAAAATGTAAACAGGCCACGGTGTTCATCATCGCCGACCTCATCGCGGTTTATCCGAAGGAGATGTACGAGAAGGGGATGAGCGTCATCACCAGCTCATACATCCGCACTCACCCCAATTCGTGCCCGCCGCGGGTGAAGAGCCTGAATTACCTCAACAACATCCTCGCGAAAATCGAAGCAAACGACGCCGGCGTGCCTGAAGCGATCATGCTGAACCACGACGGCAACGTCGCCGAGTGCACCGCCGACAACGTCTTCATCGTGCGCGATGGCCAGATCCAGACACCCACGACGGCCGACGGGATTCTCGAGGGCGTGACGCGCAAGGTGATCATCGATCTCTGCAAGAAGAACAACATCCCGCTCGCGGAAAAGGTCATCCAACGACACGATCTGTATGTCTCAGACGAGATCTTCGTGACCGGCACCGCCGCGGAAGTGATGCCCGTGACGAAGGTGGATGGCCGCACGATCGGCACCGGCGAAGCCGGCCCGCTCACAAAGAGACTGCTCGACCTCTTCCGCGGATACATTCGCGAAGCCTGAGGCGATCGCGCACCTTGTCATTCTGAGCGCAGCGAAGAATCTCGAGATCCTTCGCTGCGCTCAGGATGACGGCGTGCTATTGCGCTGCCTTGGCTTTGTTAGCCAACAGCTGTTTCAGGATTGGCTCGACGACGCGGCTTGCGGCGGTCGTGAAGAGGTTGCCGTCTTGATCGACAACGAAGACGGTCGGGATGCTGTTGATGCCCCACGACGCGGTGAACTTTCCGCCCCACGAATCGCCCTGGTAATACTGCGGCCAGGGAATCTCGTTGGTCTTAACGAATTCCTTCAGCGCGTCGAGCCCGCCTTCCTTTTCAGGCTGATCGAGACTGACGCCGATGAACTCGACGCCTTTGTCTTTGTACTCGGAATAGATCCGCTTCATCTCCGGCATTTCCGCGACGCAGGGGCCGCACCACGTCGCCCAGAAATCGACGACGACCACTTTGCCCTTCAGGTCTTTCATCGCGATGTGCTTGCCGGTGGTTGCGTCGTTGAATTCCAGTTCGAACGGTTTGCCGACCGCGGTCGCCTGGCGATTCGCACCCGCGGCCATGCGGGCGGCGTCGGTGTCGGGATAGTCCTTCATGATACGATCGATCAGCGCCTGGTTCGGCGACTGGCCCGGTCGTTGCGCGACGCTGAAGAGCAGTTGCGCGCCGCGTGGATCCTTCGGATGCGCCGCGATGAACCGTTCGATCGCGGGCATCGGATCGCTTCGATCTGGAGTGCGCATCCCCATGGCGGCGAGGGTGAAGAGCGCCGTCGCGTCGTCCTTGTGTTTCGGATCCGCGAGGTACGCCTCCGCCTCCGACTTCACCTTCGCCGGATCGTCGAAACTCGCCATCATCATCCAACGGTCGCCGCGAATCTTCTCGGCTTCGGGAAGATCCGGATTTGCCTTGAGAAACTCCGCCTCCATCGCGGCCTTCTCTTTCCCCCATGCGCGAATCTGCGTCATGTATTGCATGACATAGTCGCGATCCGACTGCTTCGCCCGATCAAACTTCGGCGGAGTGTCCGCGTGGATGCGATCGAGGAGCGCATTGCCGGAGGATTGAGTCGAAGGCTGCGACGTTGCCGCGAAGATGGGAAGGGCGATCAACGAGGCCGCGAGGAGAGTGCGCGTTTTCATTACTCCATTATGGCCAAACTGAAGCGAAACGGACATGCACGAGCTGAAAAACCATGCTATTTCAACAGCGAAGCCATCAGATCTCTCCTGCCCTTCACCCGCTTCACGACCGCGTCCATCGTGAACTTTTTCGGGTTCAGGCGCGGGGTGACTTCTTTCCACTCGAGTGGCGTGGAGACAGTCGCGAGGGGGGTGGCGCGGAGGACGTACGGAGGGACGACGTGCTTGCCGAGGGAGTTTTGCATGACGTCGAGGTAAAGGCGGCCGCCGCGTTTGGCGATGCTGCGTTCCATCGTCGCGATTTGCGGTAACTGGGCGACGACTTGTTCGGCGATCGTCACCGCCCAGGCACGGCCTTCTTCGTAAGTTTTCACCTTCGGTTTGGACAGGATGTGCAGCCCGCGTTTGCCGCTGGTTTTGATGAAGTGTTTCACCTTCTTCGCATCAAGCAGCTTGTGAATCGCTTTCGCGATCGTGATCACGTCTTTGAATTCTCTTTCGCCGGGGTCGAGGTCGAAGAGGACGTAATCCGGTTGTTCGAGCGAATCGATTCGCGAGAGATGAGCGTGAAAGGTGATGGTGCCTTGATTCACCAGATAGAGCAGCGTGTCGAGATCATTCACGATGACGTAGTTGACGGGTTTGCCTTCTTCAGTCGGCAGATTGATTCGCGGAATCCAATCGGGGTAGTAGTCCGGGGCGTTTTTCTGGAAGAAGCGCTGGCCGTTGATCCCGTCGGGTAGTCGCTCGAGCGTGGCCGGACGATTACGCAGGTGAGGCAACAAGAATTTAGAGATGTCGGCATAGAACTTGAGGATCTCGCCCTTCGTGACGTTCGCTTCAGGGAACATCAGTTTGTCGAGGTGCGAGAATTTCACGCGCGAATCGGATGATGAAGTCTTACTTGCTGCGCGAGCCACGGCGCTTCTCCTTCCCTTTATTCAGATCGGTCTGCGAGAGCGTTTTCGCTTTCTCACGATGCACGTCCTTCGCCTTTTTATCACGACGTAATCCCGCGAAGCGCGGATGACGCAGCAAATCGTGTTGCGTCCATTCGCCGAATTCGATCTCCGCGACGAGCGTGGGTTTGACGTAATGAACCTGTCCGCCGCGCGGTCCGCGGCGATTGGCGAAGGGGTTGTCATTTTGCTCAAGCGGTTCTAAGCGCTTGCGGAGGTCGAGAAGCAGTTCGTTCGTGAAGCCAGTGCCGACCTTCCCCGCGTAGTGAAACTTCTTGTTGTCGTCGCTGAAGTAGCCAACGAGCAAGGCGCCGAGTCCCACGCGCGATTTCTGCGGGTCCGTGAATCCGCCGATGACGAACTCCTGGCGCCCGGAGCATTTGATCTTCAGCCAGCTGCCGCTGCGATCGCCGCTGTAGGTGCTGCCCGTGCGTTTGGCGACGATGCCTTCTTCGCCCCGTCTGCACGCGTCGCGCAACATCGCGACGCCCTTGCCCGGCGTCGGTGGGGTGAAGCGGATCGTCTTGTTCCACTCGATGCCGGATTTGAGGCGTTTCTTGCGATCGGCCAGCTTCAGCGAGCGCAGGTCTTCCTTGCCGTCGAAGAGGATGTCGAAAACATAGAGATATGCGGGGTAGAGCTTCACACGCTGCGCGACCACGCCGAGATCCTGGATATGAAATCGCTGCTGAAGCGCGCGGAAGCTCGATTTTCCGCTCTCATCGAGACAGACGATTTCGCCATCGAGCAGGCATGGCCGCTTCACGCATTTCTGCAGGACCGAGACGATTTCGGGAAATTGCGCCTCTTGGTGCAGCTCATTGCGGCTGAGAAGCTGGATGGATCTGCCGTCACATCGGGCGAGAACGCGCAATCCATCGAGCTTTGGTTCGAATATCCAATCGGAACTGTCGAACGGCTCTTTCACGAGCTGGCAGAGCATCAGGGGTACGAATGATGGGAGCGCGGAAGGCATTATTGATCCACAGATTGCGCAGATTTCACAGATTCGTGAAGGGGTGTTCTTTAAATCTGCGGTATCTGTGCGAGCGGGTGGATCAAATCGACGCAGCGCGATGCGTCTGACCCGCGTTTTTGAAGCGCCATTGACGCCCCCATCCCCCTCAGATATCGTTTTTACGCAACGATCCGAACTTTTGGAGGCAACAATGACGGAATATGAAACGCTCAAGCGGCTGGTCGATGAGGCCGCGGACGATGTGAACAAGGCCGCGGGTGGCAATAAGGCCGCCGGCACGCGCGTGCGCAAGAAGATGCAGGAAATTAAGGCTGCCGCTCAGGAAGTGCGTAAGAAGATCCTGGAAGGCCGTGACGGTGAAGGTGGCGCCGAAGGTGGCGCGGCCGCTTCCGAAGCCTAATTTCGCGTTCGTTTTTCAAAGCCAGGAGTCGGGGCACGGCCGCCAAGTCTCGGCGCTGTCCCGACTTCTGGCTTCTTCGTATCTGTCCCTTACGTGTGAGCGCGCCGGCCGATGCCTCCTAAATTCCTCTTCGACATCGCCTCCATCGATTTGAACAAGGTCATCTTCGATCAGGAAGAAATCCGCGCCTGCAACCCCCAGCGCGGCGATATGGAAATGCTCAACGGCATCGTCCACGCCGACCCCAGCAAGGGCGAGATCCTCGGCTTCAAAGAGGTGCGCGAGGATGAATTCTGGGTCCCCGGCCACATCCCCGGCCGTCCCCTTCTGCCCGGCGTGCTCATGATCGAATCCGGCGCGCAGCTCGCCTCGTTCTACACCCGCAAATTCGTCGGCTGGAAAGGCTTCATCGGATTCGGCGGAGTCGATGAATGCAAATTTCGCCAGCAAGTCCCCCCCGGCTCGCGGCTGTACATCCTGGGCCTGAAGATCTGGGAACGGCACCATCGAATCTGTTGCAAAGTGCAAGGGATCGTGAGCGGGAACATTGCGTTCGAGGCGTCGATTGTTGGGACAGAGATGTGACTATTGATTATTGATTAGTGATTAATGGATCGCCTTAATCAATAATCAATAATTACCCGAACTCACGTTTGCGAACGGATTCGCACCATGCCGTTTTCACTGATCGATACGCTCCATAGCACTCCGATCGCAGTGGTCGATGTCGAAACGACCGGCGCGTCGGCTGATCTCGGAGATCGTGTCATCGAAATCGGCATCGTCCGCATCGAGCGAGGCGAACGCGTCGCGGAGTATGGTCAGCTCATCGATCCACAGCGGCGCATCAACGGCGGGGTGATCGCGCTCACTGGCATCACGCCCGCGATGGTCGCGGGGCAACCGACGTTTACGCAACAGCTTGAGCCGATGATGAACGTGCTGGCGGGGGCGGTCGTCGTCGGCCACAACATTCGCTTCGATCTGCAATTCCTCCGCAAAGAGATGCGCAAGTGCGGTTTGGAGATGGCCAGCGCGCTGAACGATGCGCCGGTTTTCGACACCGTCCGCATCGCGCGGCGGCGCTTCGGGCGCGGTGGGAATGGATTGCAGCGACTCGCACCACGACTTGGGATCACGCCAATGGTCGCGCATCGGGCACTGGCGGATGCGCAGACCACCGCCAGCGTGCTGGAGAAGCTCATCGAGCCCTGCGGCTCGTGGGCCATCTGTCTCTGCGATCTGATGCGCGAGCAGGGCGGGCCGATGAATCTCGCGCCGGCCACCGCTCGCGAGAATCTGCTTCCGCTGGAACTGGAAGAGGCGCTCGAGCAGAAGTGCTGCGTGATGATGGAGTATCTCGACGCAAACGAGCATCGCACGCACCGCGTAATTGAGCCGCTCGAAGTGCGCCGGAAAAACGGAGAATTGCTGCTCGTCGCCCATTGCCAGCTGCGCAACGATCGGCGGACCTTTAAGCTCGAGCGGATCGTCCAGCTAACACGGATCGAAAATCCGCCAAAGCCTGCGGCGCCCGCGCCATCCCAACCCGCTTTGCGCGCAGAAAAAGGGCTCTTTGACCTCCCTCTGGCCCACTCTTGAAAAAACATCAGATTCCGACATTCCTGGTTCGAATGGGTGCCTATATATCTATATCGGCGGGATTGTTTCTCCGCCGGATATAAGGGGTTCGATGGCCTCTGAGAGCAGTAACCTAAACGCAGAAGAACTTCAGGCACGTATCGTCGCGATCGTCACGTCATCGGATGACGCTATCGTCAGCAAGGACTTGAACGGTATCGTTCAAAGCTGGAATGCCGGTGCCGAGCGCATCTTCGGCTACACCGCTGAAGAGATGATCGGCCAGTCGATCCGTAAGCTGCTTCCGCCGGATCGTCCGAGCGAAGAGGACGAGATCCTTGCGCGCCTGCGCGCGGGCGAGCGCCTCGAGCATTTCCGCACCTTGCGCCGACGCAAGGACGGCGGGATCATCGTCGTCTCGCTGACCATCTCGCCGATCCGCGCGAAGGACGGCCGAATCATCGGCGCTTCCAAAATCGCGCGTGACATCACGCACGAAGTCGAGCTCGAAGGACACTTCCAGGCGATTGTCGCTTCATCCGACGACGCGATCGTCAGCAAAGACCTCAACGGCATCGTCCGCAGCTGGAACGCCGGCGCCGAGCGGCTCTTTGGCTGGACGGCAGAGGAAATGGTCGGCCAGTCGCTCATGAAGATCGTTCCGCCGGAGCGGCCGGACGAAGAGCCAGGCATCCTCGCGCGCCTGCGCCGCGGGGAACGCGTCGATCATTTCGAAACCGTCCGCGTGCGCAAGGACGGTACGCGCATCCACATTTCCGCGACGATCTCGCCCATTCGCGATCCAGTTGGGCGCATCATCGGCGCCTCAAAGGTCGCACGCGATATCACCGCGATCAAGCGGCACGCCGCCGAGCGCGAGCGGCTGCTCGCCAGCGAACAGGCGGCCCGGCAATCTGCCGAATACGCAAACCGAATGAAGGATGAATTTCTCGCGACCGTGTCGCACGAACTGCGCACGCCGCTCAATGCGATCCTTGGCTGGTCGCAATTGCTCAAATCCGGCACCTGCGATCAGTCCGACATGGCCGAAGCGATTGACACCATCGAGCGCAATGCCCGCCTGCAGAATCAGCTCATCGAAGATCTGCTCGACATGAGCCGAATCATCTCCGGCAAAATGCGCATCGAAACGCACGCCGTCGATCTTTCGCAGGTGATACAGAATGCGCTCGCGTCCGTGCGCCCCGCGGCGGAGGCAAAATCGATTCAACTGAAGCTCTCAATGGCGTCGAACACCCCCGCGATCGACGGCGACGCGAATCGACTTCAGCAAGTGCTTTGGAATCTGCTCAGTAACTCGATTAAATACACTCCGCGCGGCGGATGGGTCGAGGTTTCCGTTCAACCGAGCGATACGCAAATTGAGCTGACCGTGAGCGACAACGGCCAGGGGATCAGCGGCGAATTTCTGCCCCGTCTCTTTACGCGATTCGCGCAGGCCGATTCCAGCACGACGCGCCGGCACGGCGGACTCGGACTCGGCCTCGCGCTGGTTCGTCATCTCGTCGAACTGCACGGCGGATCGGTTCGCGCAACCAGCGAAGGTCCCGGCAGAGGCTCGACCTTCACCGTTTCGCTCCCGGTCAAGGCCAAGCGCCGCGAGTTGCCCGACGACGATCCACGAATTTCCTCCGACTCGATTGAGGTAAACCTCGCGGGTGTAAAAGTGCTCGCTGTCGATGACGAAGAGAGCGCTCGTGCAATTCTCAAGCGAATCCTGACGATCCGCGGCGCGACCGTTGTTACGGCGTCCTCGGCTGCGGAAGCGATCGAAGCGGTGAGAACATCACGGCCGGATGTCGTGCTCTGCGACATCGGCATGCCCGACGAGGACGGCTTCTCGCTCCTCGCCAAGCTGCGCGCGATGGAACACGGCCAGACGCCGATGCCGGTCATCGCGCTGACTGCCTTCGCGCGTCCCGAGGATCGCCGCCGAATGCTTCTCGCCGGTTTTGCAATGCACATCCCCAAGCCGATCGACGCCGCCGATGTCGTCGCAGTCGTGGCCAACGTCGCGAAGATCATCGCGCGTTCCGCGCACGCGCATTGACCGCGTGACTCACAGCGCAAAAATCTGCACGCTTTCCGTCACATTGCCGATTAAGATATCGACGCGCCTCGATGCCTTAACACGTCTTTGCGGTTTGGAGGACATCATGGATCTGGACGACCAGAAGTTCTCGACCATTCTGCATCAGCTCCAGCAGCCCGACGCAGACCTCAGCGTCGCCGAGCGCCGCACCTACCCGCGAATCCCAATGCAGAAGTGCCTCGCCGTCATTCCCTATCGCAACGGCGAAGAAGGCGAGCTGATGGAAGTGTGGATGCGGGATATCTCGCAGGGCGGAATCGGTGTCGTCCACAACCAACCCATGCAACGCGGCGACGAATTCCTCGTCCACCTCCCCGAAAGCGGCACCGAAGCCAAACTCCGCTGCCGCGTAACCTACTGCGCCCCGCTCATCGGCAAAGCCTCCAACGGCCTGTTCGGAATCGGCGCCCGCTTCATCGAAGAAATCGCCGAGTAACCCCCCGCAACACGCGCAAACAAAAAGGCCCGGCGAAAAGCCGGGCCTTTCAATACCCCCAAGGGGAGTCGAACCCCTGTCCTCTGGCTGAGAACCAGATATCCTAGGCCACTAGACGATGGGGGCGTTGTTTTTCAGATTCACACGCAGAAACCTAGGAGCCTCGAAGTGTAGACCGCGGCGGATGGGTGTCAAGTTGGTCTTGGTGATGCGCCGGCAGCGGGCCTGCGGAGAAGGAGGCAGAGGACGGCGAGAAGTACTATGGTCGAAGTTCCCGGCTCCGGGATCGATGGCGGCGACCACTCCACCGCGTAGATATTGTTGCTCGCGTCCCTGGCAACGCCCCAGATGTTGCCGTCGGGATCAATCGAGAGGGCCATCGAGGTTGTCATCGAAACGCCGGAGAAGGTCGGCAGCAACGATTGCAGATTCACATAGGATCCAGCATCACCGCTCCAGGCGAGCGCTTGATTCGAGCTGGATGAGTTCGGTTTGCCGAAGCCGACTTGAGTTTCGTTTAGAACCGCGTGGGCTTCGGAGGAAGCATATCCACTGGGGTTCAGATCCATGACGGAATCAGCCGACCCGGACCACAGTAGAGCATGCTTGTCCGTTCCGTCGACAGGTATCCCGAGACCTACTTGCTGATTGGCATCGACGCCATACGCGAACGTAAAGGTGTAGGTGGATGGCCGCAGATCGACGACGGAAGCAGCCGTGCCGGTCCATAGGAGAGCATCATGCACGGAGGAGCCAGTCCCACGGGTGCCGTAACCCACCTGATGCCCGCCTCCAACGGCCAGCGCAAAGGAGTCGTCGAACGCTGAGGGATGCAAATCGACCATTGAATCTGCCGTTCCCGACCACAGCAGAGCATGCGTGTGTGTGCTGCCCGTCGGAGTACCATCGCCAACCTGCAGCGTGTCACCGACGGCGGTGCCGAACGACGAGTTAAATGTTGAAGGGTGCAGGTCGACCAACGAAGCGGCGGTTCCCGACCAGAGCAGCGCGTGGTTCTTCAAATCTCCTCCTTGAAATGAGGTTCGCACACCAAATCCAATCTGCTGCGTTGCGCTGACGCCGTCAATTTGTGTCTGCGAGTAAAAGGTGGGGAGGTTGAGATCTCCGACGTGTCCATCTGGCGCCGACCACAACGTCGCACGAGGTCCGTAAGTTGAGAGCGAAGCGCCTTGGCGATAGCCTCCGACGGAGCCCCCGTACGCTGCCTCATAGCTTCCCTGTGTCCACAACGTTGTGCCGGGGTCCGTTGGTGCCTGAAGTTTGTAGAGGACGGTGCCAGTGTAGGTCGCTGCGAAAGTCGGAACAACGACCAGTTGGAGCGAGATGATCGCGAGCGCGCAAAGGCACCCGCAACCCGCGCGAGACGGTGAGCTTTTCATGTCGATTACCCTCCTTTTACACCCAACGATCAAGCCCTGATCCCGGATAGGATAACCGGCGAGCCAGTCGTTGGAGCTACATTTTTCGCAATTCAGAGATCAGGTGGCGAAGCTCGGGGAGGATTAACTTCGTCATCGCCAGTTCCACCGCCTTGGTCGAGCCGGGCATGGCGAAGACAACTTTCCCTCGTGCGATTCCGCCGATGGCGCGGCTCAGCATGGCGCCGCTTTGAATCTGCTGGTAACTCAACATCCGGAAGAGTTCGCCAAAGCCGGGCAGTGGCAGATCGATCACGCGCTCGATGACGTCGATCGTCTGATCACGGCGGGAGATGCCGGTCCCGCCGTTGGTGAGGATCACGTCGAGGTCGCCGCGCAGGATGAGTTCACCGATGAGCGGTGCGAGCTGCAGCGGGTCGTCCGGCAGGATGCGATAGTGCGATAGCGTGTGCCCGGCTTCGGTCAGCAAATCGCGGATGCGCTTGCCGCTGATGTCCGTAGATTCGTTGCGTGTATCGCTCAGCGTGATGACGGCGCAGCGGGCGACGATCTCCTGTGATGATTGTTGATGCTGCTGGTAGCTCATGTCATGGTCGCGTGCGGACCCAAAACCAACCGAGTTGTTCTGGTAGGGTTGCTACAGCGGACCGGTTAGTCGCCTTTCGACGGAAGAAATAACCGGTCCGCTGAAGCGGACCCTACAGGATCTGCGCTACTTCGTTGGCAGCGGGCTGTGGTGCTGATCGATGCCTGTGTCGGTGATGATGATTTCGTTTTTGCCGGGTTGCAGGACGAGATCCTGGCGGCCGCCGTTGTCTCGGTTGGCGGCGAGGATTTCGTTGAATGTCAGCTGGCCGGGGTACACGCGCAGAATCGCGTCGGTGTCGGGCCGGAACTTTCCGGCGATCAGCGGGATTTCACCGGTCTTTTGCGATGGGACCACCACACCCGGCACCGGATCCTTCGCCTTGGGTGATTCAATGGCGAAATCCTCCGGGGCTTTCCACTTGTCTTCGTACAGCTCGCCGTTCTTCGTCAGCCACAGTGTGACGGGCTTGGACGAATGGTTCTCAACGACGATCTGATACTGCCGCGTCTGTACGTCGGAACAACCGATCGCGACGAGCATCAGCAGCGACGACAAAAGAAAAGCTTTGCGCATAAGGAATATTCTATCGCGTGGCGGGTTGCGGCTCTAGCGGCGGCAGCTGCCCGAGCTGCGAATATTCGTTGGCGAGCTGTTTGAGCCGAAGAAGATCGGGATAGAGCTCTCGAAGAATCGGATCCTGGTCGTTCACGTTGATTTGCATGAGCGCATCGCGCGCGGCGGCGCGGAGAGCCGACATCTGCTGCAGATCGCCCAGGCGCTGGAACGATGCCGCGAGATGCATCGCGAGCAACCCGGCGCCCACCACGATCGCCATCCGACGCGCGGAGCGCGAGAATCGCTGGCGGTTGATCATCCACACGAACACGGTCGCGATCGGAATGAGCAGCGTTGCGGTCGTATAGCGCGACACTTGCGATTGCGCCAGACCCATCGGCAGGCGTGAAGCCGTGGCGGCGGCGGCGTTGATCAGCGCGAATGCGATCATCGCGATCCACGGCAAGATCGCGCGCAGCGACTGCGGATCGCGGCGCGATCTCACGAGGGGAATGAGCGCCATCCCCACGAGGAGTGCGCCCAAGAACCACAATTGAAACCAAGTCATCCCCTTCAATCGGAAGGGCGACGCGATGAAACAGCAGAAGAACGCGAGCGCTTCTCTTGGATAATGCCAGAATACTTCCGGCCGGGCCGGCGCCGCGAGGGCAACCCGATGTCTGAAAAACAGTGCGGCAGTAATCGCAAACGCAATCGTCCACGCGCACGCCGCGATCCATCGCTCGCGTCGCGACGGTGCAACAAGCCACTGCACCGCGAGCAGTAATGGCGCAAGGAACAACCCGCTGATGAACGACAGCGTCGCGAGGATCCACAGCACAATACCAAATGCGATCTTCCATTCGAATCGCCATCGCGAATAAGTCACCACCAGCGCCGTCATGAACAGCGTCACCGGAAGGAAGACCATCAACTGATTGCCCCACAGCCAGTTCTCGTACTGCACCGTCGAGAAGAGGAACCAGTTCGCGATTGCCAGCAGCAGCAGCGCATGCTGCGGAATTGTTTTGTCCGCGAGCACGAAGAGGCACGCGGATGTGATGCAAACGCAGATGAAGCTGATCCACATCTCCGCGCGACGGCTGCTGTGCGTCGCGATATCCGAAACGAGCCAGATGATGCGCGGGACCATGGGCCGGCTGTCGTTCGCCTGGTAAAAAAGCGCGCCCGGCGTGAGCGTCCCGCGGAGGTACATCATGTGCACGGCAATGTCGTTGTCCCACTCGTCGAAATACGGCACATCGACGGCGTATCGCGCGATCACCACCGCGATGAGAACCGCGGGCGCGATCGCGATTGCGATCAACACCAGATTAAGGCGCTTGCTCGGAATCAGGGCTTCACCATCGGCGGAAGGATACCGTGCGCGGAATACGCATTGGCCTGCTCGCGAAGTCGCTCACGGTCAGGATAAATCTCGCCTAGGATTTTCGACTGCTGTGCATCGTGCACATTGATGTAAGGCAGCTCCGCCAGCGCCTCGCGGCGCTTCAGGTAGGTGTTCCGCATATCGGTGACCGCAAGAAACGATCCATACAGATTGCCCGCGAAGTAAAGCGCGCAGATTGCCAGCATCGTCCATCGCACGCCCCGCGGCCAACGATTGAAGGTGACGCCCCACAGGAACAGCGTGGCGATCGGAAGAATGATCGCAAAAGTCGCGTAGCGCGAGGTCATCGCCTGCTGAACGCCGAATTGCAATCGTCCCGACAGCGTGAGAAGAGCCATCATGCATGAGAACCCGAGCGCCGCCGCCCACGGCAACATGTGGTCGAACGTGCGCCGTGCGCGAATGAACGGAACGAGCGAAAGGAGGATGAGAAATCCGCCGATCACGATCATCGTGTTGACCGGCGGCACATGCGACCAGAACGGCGCGCCAAAAAAGATCGCGAGGTAATAGCACGACATCTCCGGTGCAAGCCACAGCACTTGCGGCGTCGCAGGCGGCACCCCAGGCGGACTCGAAAGCGTGTACAAGCGCATCGCAACGCAGAACACGAAGATCCAGGCGAGCATTGCGAGGAGGACATCCGTTCGCTTGGCGCGGCCGTGCAGCAACTGCACCGCGCCCAGTAACAGGAAAATCCCAAATCCCCCCGCGAAACAGCAGATGGCCGCGAGGCCTGTAAAAATCCCGGCGATCACTTTGAACCAATAAGACCGCTCGCTGTAGATGATCGTCAGACCCAACCACAGCAGCGCCACCGGCAGCACAAGAATGAGCTGCTCGCCCCAAAGCCAGTTCTCATATTGCACCGTGGAAAAAACCAGCCAGCTTGCGACCGCGGTCAGCGCCAGCGCATGCGGTCCGACTGTCCTTCGCGCGAGCCTGTAAATGCAATAGACGATCAGGCCCGCCGTCGCGATTTGAACGAACATCTCCACGCGCCGGTTGCCGTGCGTGAGAATTTCGACGATCAGATCGATCGCTCGCGGAAGTGCCGGCCGATGTTCGTTCGTGTAGGAGAAGAAGTCTCCCAGCGTGAGCGTGCCATCCATGTACTTCATGTGTAGCGCTACGGAGTCGTCCCACTCGTCCCAGTAAGGCACGTTCACGCCATACCGATAAACCAGCACCGCCAGCAGCAGGCCCGGCAGAACCGTGAGCGCAACGAGCAGCGGCCCTGTCCAACGCCGAGACGATGGCGCAACTGCCTGCGTGCGGCTCTTACTTGAATCGGAAGTTTGCATCGTCAAGCCCGCTCATCCTATCGATCGGCGGCGGCGTTGACACGTTCGTGTTTGTTCGTTCTGATGCGTCGCAATACCAACCTACGCGAAGGAGCATAAACGATGGCCCGTCCTGTCACCTTGTTCACCGGTCAGTGGGCAGATCTTTCGTTCGACGAGGTCTGCAAGAAAGCGAAAAGCTTCGGCTACGACGGCGTGGAGCTCGCCTGCTGGGGCGATCACTTTGAAGTGGACAAGGCGCTGAAGGACAAGAACTACTGCAAGGGCCGTTGGGAGATTCTCAAATCACATGGCTTAAAAGCCTTCGCGATCTCGAATCACCTCGTCGGCCAGGCGGTGTGCGATCTGATCGACGAGCGGCACAAGCTGATCCTCGCTCCCGACGTGTGGGGCGACGGCGATCCCGAAGGCGTCCGCAAGCGCGCCGCCAGGAAGATGATCGAGACCGCCAAGGCGTGCCGGAAATTCATCGACGCCGCCCCGGAAAAAACCGGTTTCCCCGCGGTGGTGAATGGCTTCACCGGCTCGAGTGTGTGGCACTCGATCTACGCCTTTCCGCCGACTGATCAGAAGTATTGGCAGAAAGGTTTCGATGATTTCGCCAAGCGGTGGACGCCCATCCTCGACGCGTTCGACAAGGAAGACGTTAATTTTGCATTGGAAGTACATCCAACCGAAATCGCGTTCGATATCGCCAGCGCCAAGCGCGCCGTCGATGCGGTGAAAGGCCACAAGCGCTTCGGCTTCAATTACGATCCGTCGCACCTTGGTTATCAGCACGTTGACTACGTGCGTTTTATCCGCGAATTCGGCAAGCGGATTTACCACGTGCACATGAAGGATGCGTGGTGGGGCCACGGCGACGGAACTGTCGGCGTTTTCGGCGGACACACCACCTTCGCCGATCCGGCGCGCTACTGGGACTTCCGCAGCCTCGGCCACGGCGACATCAAGTTCGAAGACATCATCGTTGCCCTGAACGATGTCGGCTATCAAGGCCCGCTGAGCGTCGAATGGGAAGATTCCAGAATGGACCGCGAACACGGCGCCACCGAGGCCGCCGCGTTCGTGAAACGCATCGATTTCAAACCGAGCGCCATCGCCTTCGATGCGCAGTTTGATCGATAATGAAAGAGGAAGGTCTCACGATTTGGAACGACGCGATGTGTCATTAACGGTTGTAGGGTCCGCTTCAGCGGACCGGTTACTTATCTTTTGGAATAGAAGGAATAACCGGTCCGCTGAAGCGGCCCCTACATCGACCTTTGGGTGTTGAAAGGGGAGTCGATGAGGCGCTCGCTCCGCCGGACAGCCGTTACGTGTGTGCTCGCGATGCTGTGCATTTCGATCTCGGCGCGCGCAGAAGTGAATAGCGCGAGCGTGCAGAGATTGCCGTCAGCAGCGTTTGTCTGCGCGATCTCAGGTGAATCACGCACTGTCGCCATGTCGTTTCCCGAGCAGAAGGTTGTTCGGCTTTATCCGAAATTGTTGACGGACGGATCGCTCGATGGCGCGAAGGAGGTCGCGACGAGTGGGGTGGCGGTGGGGCTGGCGCATCGGGTGATCAAGGATCAGGCCGTTTATCTGGTGCTTACGACCGACGATCGGACGATCCATTTGCTCGATGACAAGACGTTTGACGAGGTCGGAAAGATCACGCTCGCCGAGGGCACGCCGCTCGGATTGGCCGTGCCGGCGGATGAGAAGTCGGCGATTGTGTATTACGTTTGCAAGCCGGGGAATTCGGATGGGGCGGTCGGGCGCGTCAACCTTGATAAAAAGGTCGATGAAGGGTTGATGGACACCGAGGACGTCGGCGAGATTGCGTGCTCGGCGGATGGGCGCATTCTCTACGGTCGCAAGCCTTATCAAAGTCCGTCCGGATTTCGCGCTTGGCGCATCAGCGATCCCGCGAAGCCGGGCGAGCCGCCGATTGCGAACCTCATCGCGACCTTTCACGCCGATTCCGGCCCATATGTGGCGGATCCGTTCAATGCCCTCGTCGCCAGCGGGAAGGGATTACGAACGCTCGATCTGTCGAAGGAAGTCGCGTCGCTGCCCGATCCGGTACGCGCGTTCATGCACACCAAGCCGGTGATCCTGACGGCGACGAACGACGGCGTTGAGGCATTCTCGTACAACACGTTTCAGAGCGTCGGGTCGATCACGTTCGCGGACGAGCCGGCCCAACCCGTGCCGGTCGCGCCGCCTGTCGGAAGCAAGCCGCCTCGGCGCACGACACCCTCGCGGTCTTCGCGCCCCAGAAACGAGCAGAACCACCTGCGAGTGGGGCAATACGCGCTCGCCTATCAACCCTTCATCGGCGTCGATGAAAAGCACGGCGTTCTCGTTTACCTGCGTGACGAGAAGGTCGGCGTCGCGCCGATCACCGCGCTCAAGCTTCCAGATGAACCGATTCTCAATGTGACGATCAACGGATCGACGGAAGGCGAGATCGATCAGCCGATGAAGCTGAAGATCGACAAGATCGATCCGAAAACGCAGGTCACGCTGGCAAGCGGGCCGGATGGATTGAAGCTCGAAGGCGATTCACTCAACTGGACGCCAACCGCGCAGCAGATCGGCACGCACCGCGTGTCGCTCGAATGCGCGGCTGGCGGATCGAAGCGCACGCAGGAAGTTGTGCTCGTCGTTCGGCGGCCGGTCGTCATGATTTCGTTCAGCCCGGAACAGCTCGTCGTTTCGCAGGACGGGAAGTACGCGCTGGCGACGCGTTCCTCGCCGGACAATGGACCACAGCGGCGCGTTCGCGCGGGACAGCGTCGCGTCGGCGGCGCACAGGGCGAAAGCCGCGTGGCGCTGATCGATCTGCAAAACCACAAACTCGTCGCCGAGCGCACCGTGCCGTACACCATATGGCAGGCAATCGCTGTTGGAACAGACGGCGCGTACCTCACGTCGCAAGGCGCGAACGCGATCTATGCGCTCTCGCTCAAGGACCTTTCTGACACGCGGCGCGTTTTCACGAACGGTCCGCTCGAACATCTGACGATCGTCGGTGATGCGCTTGTCGCCTACGCCTATCAGAACGGCCAAAACGACACGACGCGCTATCACTTGCCGGATCTCGAGCCCGTTAACGAACCGCAGTCACATCGGCGGAATTGGCCGACGCAGGACCCGGGCTTCGCGGAGAGGATCGGCGACGACTGGTACATGCAGGGCGTCGTGCGCGATGCGGATGGCAAGCTGAAGCTGCTCATTCGCCCCGACGGAATCGCCGAGATGTCATCGAATCCCAACCAGCCGCGGCGGTTCAACGGCCGCGATGATTTTCGCTCGAACGGCATGTCGCCGATGACGACGTGGGGCGTCGCGCTGATGGGAGAGAACCTGATGCGACTGACGGGCCAGAACCTTGGCAAGCTCGACGGACTCGACCGCACGCTTTTGAACGATCTTCCAGTTGCAGTTGGAATCACGCGCGAGGAGATCCCGAACGACCAGGAGCCAGGCCAGCGGCCGACGCTGCGCGTTTCCCTCGAGGCGCACGATCTCATCTCCGCGCAAACGCGGCAGACAATCCCGCTCTTCGCCGAGTCGTTGTCACCTTACGGCGAGCAGGGCACCTATAAAGTGATCGCGACGCGCGGGCGAATTGTCGCGCTCGCGGGGCCGCGCGCGTTCGTCGTGGCGACGAAAGAGCTCGACAAGAAACAATATCCCGAGCCGGTGCATTTCGAACCCGCGCAGGACCAGTTCATTCTGCCGAAGGACCATCCGATCACGCTCAAATGCACCGCGAGCGGTGGCAAAGCGCCGCTGACGTTCGAAATCGCCAACGACATGCCGGGCCTCAAGATCGACTCGAAAACCGGCGAGATGACCGTCGATCCCGCGCCGTTCCTCGCGCGGGCGAACGATTTCGTTCAGCAGATCTTTAACAACAACAGTGGCGCGTGGTTTCGAGTTGGCCAACCAACCTCGCAGCCGAGCGAGATCATCAACTCGCTCGCCGCGGATGCGCAGAGACAGTTCAAGGAACTGACGGGGCAGGATGCGAAAGGTTATCCCGTTGCGATTCCCGCGGATGTGCTCGTGCGCGACGACGAGCAGCAGTCGGCAGTCCTCAATCGCGTGGTGCTGCTCGATGTGCCGATCGACGCCGTCGCAAAGAAGATGGAACAACAGTTCGCGCAACAACGTCAGCAGCAGGAACAGTTCCGCCAGCAGCGCACGGCGGCGACGCAGAATGTCAACGAAGTCGAATCGCTCAAACGTCGCATCGCCGACCTCGAAAAGCAGAACACGGAGCTCGAGGCGCAGAACAAGTTGCTCAAAGAGCTGGTGGGGCAGTCCAAAGAGGACAAATCCAAACAGTGATCGCTCGATCGACCTGGATTGCTCTTGCGATGTGCGCAGCGCTGCTGGTGGCGTTTGCGACATTGTCGTGGATGAGCTGGAGTAAAAAGGGCGTCACGGTCGACGAGCCCGTGCATTTTGTCAGTGCGTGGCTCACGACGCGCGACGGGGACTATCAAACCGACCCGGAAAATCCGCCGCTGTGGAAGCGTTGGGTGATGCTCCCCCAAATCGGGCGTGAGCTGAAATTGGATCGCGCGACGCTGTACGATCGGATCCTGCCGACGGATCGATTCGCCTTCTACCGCTGGGCGCCGGATCAGCTGTTCGAGCACAACGACGACGGCGATGCGTTCATTCGTCGCTCGCGCGGCGCGATGCTGGTGATCGGTGTGCTGCTCGGTGCCGTCATCGCAGCGTTCGCCTGGCGCATCGCGGGGCCCGTCGCGGGTGTGGCGGCCCTCGTACTTTTCGCGTTCGATCCGAACTTCCTGGCGCATTCGCCCCTGGTGAAGAACGATGTGATCGTCACGCTTTGCTGGCTCTGCGCGACGGCGGGGCTCTGGAGCATCGGGAAGCGCGTGCGCGTCACGAACGTCGCGCTCATCTGCGCCGCGTGCACGGCCGGCGTGCTGTCGAAATTCACCGGCGTGTTCCTTTTGCCACTGGTCGTGCTGCTGATCGGCATCCGCGCTTCGCAACAGAAGCCACCGCGGTCACGAAGCATCTATCGCGGCGCGGGATTGATTCTTCTGGTCTTTCTGATCACGTATGTCGGGATCTGGGCAGGATACGGGTTCCGGTTCTCACCATCGAAGGATCACCCCGTCGATACCAGCCTCGATCGCCTCATCGCGACGATTGCCCGCAATGAATGGATCGCGGATACCGGGCAGTTCGCCGCCTCTGCCCCGCCCGAGGTGCTCGCACGCTGGCACAAGCCGCTCGACGTTCGCGCGCTGGAGTGGTTTCACGATGCCCATTTGCTTCCGCACGCCTTTGTGGACGGGATGCTTTCGACGAAGGCATCCGCGATGGTTCGGCCGGCGTTTCTGTTCGGAAACCTCAACTTCACCGGCTGGTGGTATTACTACCCCGTCGTGTTTCTCGTCAAAACCCCGCTGGCGATGTTGATTGCGTTTGCAATTGTTGCAGTCCTCGCGCTACGAAGGCGAAACAGTTCGTCTGATGAACGATGGACGCGAATCTGCCTGGCGACTTCGGGTCTGCTGTACGTGCTGATCTCGATGACCTCGAGCGTGAACGTGGGCGTGCGGCATTTGTTCCCGATTTATCCGCTGCTGTATGTCGCGACGGGTTGCGCGGTCGCGAGGCTTTGGGCGAATCGACGAGCGCGCATTGTGACGCTCATCCTTGGGGCAGGACTTGTGGTTGAGACGCTCGTCGCGTTTCCCAACTACATCCCCTTCTTCAACGTCCTCGCCGGTGGATCGCGCGGCGGGGTGAACATTCTCAGCGATTCAAACATCGATTGGGGGCAGGATGTTCCATTGCTGGCGCAATGGCAACACGATCACCCGGACGAGCTGCTGCAGGTCGGTTGTTTCAGCGTAGTCGATCCGGCTCATTACGGCATCCGTTCACTTCCGCTACCGGGCGGACCGTCCAGCGCTGGCACACCGCATTGGCCTCCGCATCCCGGAATCGTCGCAGTCAGCGCGACGAATCTTCAAGGCGCGTATCGAATGTTCTGGCCCCGAGGCGAAGACCTGTACGCGCCGTTCCGCGCGCAGAAACCGATCGCAGTTTTGGGTGGGTCGATCTACCTGTATCGCGTTCAGCAATAATCAGCGCGATCCGGGTCTTCGCTTGCGCTCAGACGCCGGCGTCTGAGCGCGAGCGAAGACCCGGATCTTTCGGCGCCCAATGCCCATCACGATCGCGCCGAGCGATGGATCGTCAATCCAATTCTCTTCGTCCCGATGGGGCCAGACCACTGTCCCCGCTTCCTGCTTTTCCCGAATGTAGCCGTACGAATTGTGGAAGTGACCGAGGTCCTTAATGCGTTTGAATTGCCCCCCTTCTGACCAGATTGTGCCCGGAAGCATCTTTCGCACGGCATGACTCGCGCGTTGCTTACACTTGCCCACCGCTCGCTTGGATTCGACATACGACGAAGACAATTCGATAAGGCAATGGAGATGCTCTTGTCCAACCGAGCATGCGATGATGCGGTAGCGGAGAGACCGCATCTTCTGGACGAACGTCGCGACGATGATGACTCGAGCCTCAAGCACGAAGTGGATGCGCTTTCCCGATCGCCCGACGTGATACGCTCGTAATCCGGCATGCTCTTGAGGAGGCGGTCGTTTCTTATAGTCGCCGGAGGAGTGAATTCGATGTTTGCGGGAGCGGAACCCGCGCTCGTCGCCCGGTAACCACGAGCAACGAGCGTTGATCACGACGTGTTGCCACTGCTTCCCCGCGCGCGGCATAGCACCAGCATCTGTCGCGCACGACGGGATTTCAATAGCTGTTGGAAACTCGAAAGTTATACTTCTTTCATGCAGGGAGAGGCGGGCGATCATCTGGGCGCGCGGGAAGGCGATCCGCTGGATGCACCACCTCAAATCGAGCTCAGAATTCCCGGGCCGTGGGGGTCGGCGGAAGAGCTGGATCGCGCGCTGCGCGACGCGAACGCGGCGTATCAACTTGGCGGTGAGGAGCTGGCGCATCGCACATCGGGCCATCGCATCGGCTGGACCGTTTCAGAACACGATGACGAGATCGCGGAGGTGTTCGCGGGCGGCGGGTCGCTGTCTCGCGAGGAAATCGAGCGCGTCGCGTCGCACCGGGTGAAGGTTCACGTGTACGGGCCGGGCGGGTCCCCCGAGATGGCGCGGGCGATGCTCGACGCGGCGACCGCGCTCATTGCGGCGGGGGGCTATGGCGTGATGGTCGACAACTCCGGTCTCACGCACAGCCCGCAGGATTGGCTGGACCTGGCTGGCGATCCGGATGCGGGCGGGTTGTACTGGGCGTACGTTTCCGCGACCTTTGATGGTGTGGAAGCGATCGCGTTTTCGAGCGGGATGCATTGCCTCGGCTTACGCGACGCCGAGTTGCCGACCGACGATATCCCCGATCGCCAGATCGCGGGCTTCTTGCTGCATAACTTCCTCGGATACACGTATCAATCCGGTCGCACGGTGATCGATGGCGACACGCTCGACGATGAATCGGGCGCGTGTTTCCGGGCGCGACATTTTCCGTGTACGCGGTTTTCGCCGAGCACGCCGTTTTTCAATCCGTATGGGGTGTGGCGCCTCGAGCCGGTCGAGCACGAAGAGGAATAGGATCTCACGTGGCGAGGGCGTCTCGCCCTCGCGCGTGCGGCTACAGCCGCGAATGAGAGGGCAAGATGCCCTCGCCACGTCAAAGATTCACGTCACGACGTACGCTTCGGGCGCCGGCTTGACGGCCCGGTCGAGCCACAGGGGGCGACGAAGCTTTTGGTTGTCCGGGCCGGGACCAGGACCCGGTCGCGTGATCTTCAGCCACTCGCGATAAACCTCCATCGACTTGTTCGTGTCGACGACGATGTCGCCGTACTCATCGCCCGGCTGTGCTTTGCTGACCGTTACGCGCTGGTGCCAGCAGTGCATGCCGGAGATCGGATCGGGCTGCACGCAAAAGGTGAGGTTCTGGTGCACGCCGCCGTCGGTCCACCAGATCCGCTCGGTGTCGGGGTCCTTGCTCTTGTACGGGTGAACGTCTTCGACGCGGCGGAAGCGATACACGCCGGGTGTGGTTTCTTCGCGGTTCACCTTCGAGCTCGCCCATTTATCGACGCCGGCGTCATCGAACAATCGCCAGCGGCCGAGATGGTGCGAGCACGCAATGACGCCGGGTCGCATGCCTTCGGTGACCCACGCCTTATTGATGTAATGTCCAATGCGCGTGGTGACGCGAATAAGATCGCCAGTCTTGATGCCGAGCGGCCCGGCGTCATCCGGATGCATCCACACCGGATTGGTGTTGGAGAGCTCGTAAAGCCACTTCGCGTTGGCCGAGCGGGTGTGAACCAGCGTCGGCAGGCGAAACGTCGGCACGAGCACGAACTCGTTTTTACTGCGATCTAGATTTTTGCGATGAACGTGACTTTCGATGTACGCCGGCAGCGCCTGGTCCGGCCAGTTCCAGTCATGCATCGTCTTGCTGAAGATCTCGAGCTTCTTCGTCGGCGTATTGAAACCCTTCGTTTCGTGCCCTTCGTAGACGTCTTTCTCGACGAGAAACGCGCCGTACTTCTTCATGTACTCAAGCGGCGTGAGGTTTTCCTTTTTGGCGGCGTCGGGAAGACCGGGCACGGAGTTTTCGAAGATCCAGCCGTAGTATTCGTCGACCGTGATCTTCTGGCCCGTGCGATAAGGCGACTCGTAAAACTTGCGCACGCCCAGCGATCCATCCGGGTCAATCCGCCACGAAAGTTCGATCCAGAATTCCGCCTCTTCCCACACTTCGCCGGGATTCGCCTGCCAGGTGAACTCGACTTTTTCACCGGCGCGCTCCTTGAGGACGCGCAGAACCGGTTGGCGGAACGCAATCCACTTCGCCGCCTGCGTCTCCTGGCTCATGAGGTCGTGGCGCTCGGCGCCGTTGCCCATCGGCAAGACGTAATCGGCGTACTGTGCCGTCTCGTTCCAAACCGGCGTGAGGGCCGCGTGTAATTCGATCTTCGATTCGTCGCGCAGGACGCGCTCCCACATCATGCCGTCGGGATTGGTCCAGACCGGGTTGTAAACGCGCGTGAAATACGCCGAGACTTTGCCACGGCCTTCTTCGAGGAAGTGCGGGAGCAGGAACGAAAGCTCGTGATACGCGAGCGGCCACTCGGGCGGATAGAGCAGCTCATTCCACACCTTCTGGGGCGGCGGCTTGTTGAACGGCGCGGGGACGAACTTCGTGTACGAGTTCTGCAGCGTTCCGCCCTTCGTGTTCACCGCGCCCATCAGCACGGTGATGAACTGCAGACAGCGCGCGACCTGCCACCCGCCGAGGTTTCCGGAGGCGGCGTTGCGCCACACGTGCGAGGCGAAAGCGGTGCCCGCCTTGCCAATCTCGCGCGCAATGTCGCGGATCTGGTCCGCCTTCACGCCACATTCCTCCGCGGCGCGCTCCGGCGTCGCGAAGGCGTATTGTTCTTTAATCGCCTCGACAAAGTTATCGAAGGTGGCGGGAACATTCGGCTTGTACTGAGCCATGAAGTCCTGCCAGTTGACCCACTTCTCGACAAACTCTCGGTTGAAGAGGTTCTCGTTGAGCAGCACGTGCGCGAACGCGAGCAGAAGCAGCGCTTCGGTGCCCGGCCACGTCGCGAGCCACCAGTTCGCGTGCGAAGCGGTGTTCGAGAGGCGCACGTCGACGACGCAGATCTTCGCGCCTTGTTTCTTCGCTTCGATGATTCGCTGCGCGTGCGGGTTAAAGTAGTGACCGGTCTCGAGGTGCGACGAGAGCAGCAGGATGAACTTCGCGTTCGCGTGATCGGGCGACGGGCGATCGGCGCCGGACCACAGCGCGTAACCGACGCGGGCGGATGACGAACACACGTTCGTGTGCGAGTTGTGCGCATCGACACCCCAGCTCTGGAGCACGCGCGTCACGTATCCGTCTTCTCCCGGGCGGCCGACGTGATACATGATTTCGTTTTTGCGATCCTCCAGAAGCGCCTTGCGGATCTTCGCCGCGAAGGTGTCGAGCACTTCATCCCACGTCGTGCGCTCGAACTTTCCACTGCCGCGCGGACCGACGCGCTTCAGCGGATAAAGGATGCGGCCGGGGTCGTTGATCTGGTTGATGGTCGCGGGGCCCTTGGCGCAGTTCTTTCCGCGCGAGCCGGGGTGATGCGGGTTGCCTTCGAGCTTGCAGATCTCGTTCGTCTTCTTGTCGACGTACGCCATCAACCCGCAGGCGGCCTCGCAGTTGAAGCAGACAGTCGGAACGAGCGAGTAGCGCCTTTCGACCTTTCTCGGCCATGCGTCAGGGTCGTACTCCACCCAATCATCCCATTGATCGACGGGCGGGAATGACTCCAACGGAGTCACGGTCATCTGATCAGGATCGTGCGACGGCATAATCGAATTTCCCACGAGCCGCGACCGGAAGGGCGCGGTCAGCGTCCGCGCCCATACGGTCGCGGCTCGTAAAAATCTCCCATTCAAGAGAGCGGTGGCAACTGTCCCGCGCGAACGAACGCATATTCATAGAGGAACAGCGCACCGAGCAGCGGAATCCACGCGATGAGCGGCACAAACAGAATGTACAGAATCGCGATCGCGATTCCGACGAACAGGCCATCGCGCCAGCAGTTCAGTGGGCCGCAGCGGATGTAGCTCAAGAATGCTGCGCCTTGTCTGGCGTTTTCCGTGTGATGCTCGCCATTCTTTTCCCGGAGCGCGAAAGCAACGTGAAGAAGAGCGGTCACAATCGCGATGATCCGCAGCGGCCATGAATGCGGATTGAAGACGAGGAAAGTGATCGCGCCGCACATCGTCGCCTGAATCAGCAGATGCGGGAGAAGCCACTCTTTGCTCTCCCACAAATCGCGCCCGTTGCATTGTGCGAAGAGGAACGCGGTGTAACCCGCGACGCCGAGGCCGATGATGGCGTTGACCACGCGCAGCGGCATGATCGCCGACGTCACGCCAAAATATTGCAGAGCGAGCGTCGCGACGAGCGTCATCTGAAAGAGCGTCAGGATGATCCCGCCCTTCACGAGCCAGCTTTTGAAATTCGGCCGCGTGAGCATCCGGTAAAACGCCCACGGTTTTTTCAGATCTTCAACGAGCAGCCCGCAGGTGATGAGCGTGAAAAGCAGGGCGACGATCTCCGGCCCGTAGCTGAATGATCCACCACGCAGGCCCAGCATTCCCGCGAAGGGCGAGAGCATGGCCGCGCCGGCGCCGATGCCTTTGGTGACGAGATAAAGTGCGACGCCCCAGCCCCATTCGACGCGACGGTCCGCGTCGAGAACGACGAGCGCGTCGTTGAGAACAGGTAACGACACCGGCCACTGCTCGCGTTTGTGCGGCGGACGATCGCTCCAGAGGTACGTCTCCGGTCGCGCCGGCCGGCCGGGATGCAGCGCCGCATCCGAGACGCCGATGTAGCGAACGTTCGGGCCGGTTCCCTGCTCCGGGCGGCGAACCTTCGTCTGCTTTTCTTTGGTCAACTGCGAGACGCGCGAGTTGGGATCTTCAAAATCGCCGGGGATGATCGCATTGACCGGACACACCACGACGCACGCCGGCTCGAGGTTCTTCTCGACGCGATGCGCACAGAAGTGGCATTTCTCCGCGGCGCCGAGATCGTCGTTCAGGTAGATCGCGTCGTACGGGCACGCCTGCATGCAGGCGCGACAGCCGATGCAGGCGTCGCGATCGAGATCGACGATGCCGTCCTTGCGCTTCTGCAGCGCGTTGACGGGACAGATCGTGACGCACGGCGCGTTCGTGCAGTGGTTGCACCGCTGCACCATGAACATTCGGCGGACGTCGGGAAAAAGTCCCTGTTCGACGTATTTGACCGAGGTTCGAAAATTCCCGACGGGGACGTGGTTTTCCGACTTGCACGCGACTGTACAGGCATGACAACCAATACAGCTTTCATGATCGATGACGAATCCGTATTGCACCGGCGGAAGTGTAGCAGACGAGAATCGATTTGAAAGACCGCGAACGATATTGATCGTTTCCTGCAAATCCTATGGGAATGGCGGGGAGTGAGGGCTTCCGATGCTGACGGTCATCCTGAGAGCGTGTGATCTTTTCAGCGTGGCGAGGGCATCTTGCCCTCGCGAACGCGGCGGTAGCCGCAAATGCGAGGGCGAGACGCCCTCGCCACGCAAAAAATCACAGACTCTGAGCGAAGCGAAGAATCTCGATATCGTGCACCGCTTTCGATCCCGAGATTCTTCGCTGCGCTCAGAATGACGGACCTCGGCGCGTCCAGACCTACATGATGCGATCCTGCAGATTCTCATTTTGGTTGTATCTACTCAAATTGCTAAGGAAGTGATGGACGAGGCGCTCCATTTCATTGGAATGTCCGCCGGCGGTGTGCGGGGTGATGTAGCAGTTGGGCGTCGTCCAGAGCGGATGATCCGGCGGAAGCGGCTCAGGGGTCGTGACATCGAGATATGCGGCGTGAAGTTTCTTCGCGAGGAGGGCGTCGCGTAGAACGTGTTGATCGACCGTATCCCCGCGGCCGATGTTGTAGAAAATCGCGGTTGGCTTCAGGCGAGCGAAACGATCGGCGTTGAAGAAGTTGGCCGTGCCCTCCGCGGCGGGGAGGATGTTGATGACGTGGTCCGCCGCCGGCAGCAGGGCATCGACTTCGGCGAAGGTTTTCATCGGCGCCTTCTCGTCCCCGCGGATCGTTCGACGAATCCCCGTGATCTTCATCTGAAACGGTGCGAGCAATTCCGCCAATCGCGCACCGATCGCGCCATAACCAACGATCAGCGCGCTCTGACCATTCAACAGAACCGATCCCGACCGACACGGAAAATACGGCCAACCATGGTCCGTCAGCTGATTCTTCATCGACTGCGGGAGCTGCCGGGCGATCGCCATCATCATCGCGAGGACATGCTGGGCACACGGCTCCGCGAAAACACTTGAGCTATTGGTCACGATCAGCCCCCGTTTCTTCGCGCCGGACCGGAAGGCTTCGTTGTCGTATCGCGTGTAACCGGCGCTGGTGAGGTGGACCCATTTCAGTTTCGGCGATTTGAGCACGCTGTCCGGGTCCGGCTGACCGAAGGCGATATCGGCTTCGTTGAGAGCCGGATCACTCCCCGCGGCGACGAGAACGGAGGCTTCTTTCTTTGATGAGAACGCGAGTTGATGCGGCGCGACGCGCTCTTCGAGCAGCTTGTGCAGCAGGTCGGGGCATTGAACGTTGCTCCAGATGCGGAGAGGTGAACTCATGCGGAGAGGATTACACGGAGAATGCCCAATGACCAAATCCCAATGACCAATCAATGCCCAATTTCCCAATGACCCAATTGAAGCTGGGCATTGGTCATTGATTGGTCATTGGTGCTTGGGTCATTGGGATTTCCGCGCGCTGAGTCATTTTCATCACGGGTAGAACGCAAGCGCGCGCGAGGCGTATCATTCCCGGGTCTGGATCGCGCGCGGGCGGGTCAAAAACGCGTTTGCTGGCGGATTGACATTAGTTTACCGCGATTTATACTCTTCGCCCTTCTACGCTCCCGGTACGCGCTGAAGGGATCCGTAAGCGGTTTAACATTAGCGGCATCGCTTGTCTCGATCGACGGTCGCAGGGGACATCGGTGTCGGAACAGACAAGCGAGTCGCTGGCATAGCTCAGTGGTAGAGCACTTCCTTGGTAAGGAAGAGGTCCAGGGTTCAAGCCCCTGTGCCAGCTTTGGTTGATACGCAGCTCAAGGGTGTAGGCAGAGGGCAGCGTGCAGTGAATCGTTTCTCACTGCATCCTGCCTACTGCCTACGACCGTTGCCCGCGACTGCGTGTTAGGTTTGAAATCATCGGCGGATTCGACAGGCCGCCTATCGACAGCCCTGGAGGTTCAGTCATGGCAAAGGGAGTATTCGAACGTAAAAAGCCGCACGTGAACGTCGGCACGATTGGTCACATCGACCACGGCAAGACCACGCTGACGGCGGCGCTGAGCGCCCGCTCGGCGGCGAAGTACGGCACCGAAGCGAAGGACTACAAGTCCATCGCCAAGGGTGGCACCGAACGCGACGCCACCAAGACGGTGACGATCTCGGCCGCTCACGTGGAATACGAGTCGGAACAGCGCCACTACGCTCACGTGGACTGCCCGGGCCACGCCGACTACATCAAGAACATGATCACCGGCGCCGCCCAGATGGACGGCGCGATCTTGGTCGTCAGCGCCGCTGACGGTCCCATGCCCCAGACGCGCGAGCACATCCTGCTCGCCCGTCAGGTCGGCGTGCCCAAGATCGTTGTGTTCCTCAACAAGATCGATCTCGTGGACGACGCCGAACTGCTCGAGCTCGTCGAGATGGAAGTTCGCGAGCTGCTGACGAAGTACGGCTTCCCCGGCGATGACACGCCCGTCATCAAAGGTTCGTCGCTTCCGGCCTTCCAGAATCCGAAGGACGACGCGGCCTGCAAGCCGATCGACGAGCTGGTGAAGGCTCTGGACACGTACGTTCCGATGCCGCAGCGCGAGATCGACAAGCCGTTCCTCATGCCGATCGAAGACGTGTTCTCGATCAAGGGCCGCGGAACGGTCGGCACCGGCCGTATCGAACGCGGTCAGTGCAAGATCGGCGACACGGTTGAAATCGTCGGCCTCAAGCCGAACAAGACCACCGTCGTCACCGGCATCGAAGCGTTCAACAAGACGCTCAATGAAGGCCAGGCGGGCGAAAACGTCGGCGTGCTTCTGCGTGGTGTTGAAAAGGATGACCTCGAGCGCGGCCAGGTGCTGGCGGCTCCGAAGTCGATCACCCCGCACACGAAGTTCGAGGCGGAAGTCTACATCCTGACGAAGGAAGAGGGCGGCCGTCATACGCCGTTCTTCACCGGCTACCGCCCGCAGTTCTACTTCCGTACGACGGACGTGACCGGCACCGCCAAGTTGCTCGGCGGCGCGGAAATGGTCATGCCCGGTGACAACGTCACGATGGAAGTCGAACTCCAGGCCCCGATCGCGATGGAAGAAAAGCTGCGCTTCGCCGTCCGCGAAGGCGGCAAGACCGTCGGCTCGGGCGTTGTGACGAAGATTTTGGCATAAGTAAGAGAAGCCAGGAACTAAACCAGAAGCCAGAAGGAGAAATTACTTCTTCTGGCTTCTGGCTACTGGCTTCTGGCTGCTATTAGACTGGTGTTGTCATGGCAAAAGAAAACCGCGAAATGGTCTGGCTGCAATGCACCGAGACCGGCGATCTGAACTACCGGACGGAGATCAAAGTCGCCGGCGGGGTGCAGAAGATCGAAGTGAAAAAGTACTCGCCGCGCCTGCGTAAGCACACGCTGCATAAGGTGAAGAGGAAGTAAGCAGAGAGTTGACCAGTTGTCAGTTGCCAGTTGTCAGTGAAGAGAATCCCACTGACAACTGGCAACTGGCAACTGTCAACTATTCGAGATACGCCGTTAGCTCAATTGGCAGAGCGGCCGTCTCCAAAGCGGCAGGTTGCAGGTTCGATTCCTGCACGGCGTGCTGACGAACCTTCGACTGCGGCAAACGAAAGAAGTCAATGGCGTACGTGACTCAAGACAATTCCCGAAAAGCGATGCCCGACGACGATCGCGACGACGAGGCCGAGCAGCGCCCAGAACGCGAGGAAAAACCGTCGCTTCCGTATCGTCCCGCCGGCGCCAAAGAGCCCGCGCGCACGGGTTTCTTCCACGTTTACAAGAGCGGTCAGGGCTACTGGACCCGCATGGGCTCCGCCGCCGGCGCGCTGCTCATCATCCTGCTGTTTTGCTACTTCTATTGGGACCAGATCCGTCCGCGGTTTGATTTCCTCGCGGCACGCGAGCACGAGAAGCTTTCCATCGGCATTGTCATCGGCCTCTTCGTCGGCCTGTCGCTGCTGACCTGGTGGCTTCTGAACAAGGCCACGAACGCCGACTTCCTCATCGCCACCGACAGCGAAATGAAGAAGGTCAACTGGACCACGAAAGAGGAACTGATCGGCTCGACCAAGGTCGTGATCGTCTTCATGTTCGTGACCGCGATCTTTCTGTTCATCTGCGACCTGATTTTCCATTACATCTTCTTCTTCATGGGCGTGTTGAAAGCGCCGCCGCCATTCTGGCCTGGGCACTGAGGGGCTGCAGGGTGTGCTTCAGCACACCACGATCGGAAAATGGTGTGCTGAAGCACACCCTACGAGACTGGTTCGAGAAACATCATCATGCAATTCTTCACGCTGCGAGTGGCGAGCAATAAAGAAGACCAGGTCCGCGAGAAGTTGGCGCGCAAGGTCAAGATTGAAGCTCTGGAAGAAACCGTCGGCCGAATCCTCGTGCCGACCGAGCGCGTTCGCACGCAAAAGGGCGGCGTGCGCCGCGAGAGCGATCGCAAGCTTTATCCCGGCTACGTCTTCATCGAGCTCGAGCTCGACAAGGACGGCCGCATCCCCGACAAGGTCTGGTTCACCATCAAGGAAACCGAAGGCGTCGGCGATTTCATCGGCTCCAACGGCAAACCCAGCCCGATGAAGCCGGACGAAGAAGCCCGCCTGGTCGACGCCGCCGAGCACAAGGAAGAGGCCGCCAGCCTGCGCACCGAATACAAGAAGGGCGACAAGATCAAGGTCACCGACGGCGCCTTCATCAACTTCGAAGGCGAGGTTGACGAGATCATGCCGGACAAGGGCATGGTGAGAATCGTCACGACGATCTTCGGCCGCCCGACGCCGTTGGAACTGGAGTACTGGCAGATCGAGAAAATGTGAGGCGCGAGCGCATGTGTAGGGTCCGCTTCAGCGGACCGGTTATTCGCCTTTCGAACGAATGAATAACCCGTCCGCTGAAGCGGACCCTACAAGACGCAAGTCGCATCGCCTACAATCGAACCGTGATCCGTTTTCAACAGTATTACGATCAGTTTGGCGGCCTTCCGAACCGGTTTCGGACGCTGCCGGGATGGGCGCGATTCATCGTCGCAATCGCCGCGCTCCCGGGCATGATCCTCGCGGGCTTGTCAATTCTCGCGTTTGGGGTTAGTATCCTCGCCCTTTTGCTCCTCACGGTGCCGGTTTATTCCGCCCTGCAGAAGCTGACGGGTCGCACGACGAGCGATACCGGGACAATCGAAACGTCGAGCCCCGGCTCACGAAAAGTCGAAGCGACGATCATCGAGTAATTATGAAGCGACGGGGCTATGCCCCGTGCCAAGAGACCTTCGAACGCAAGACGCGACAGCTGAATCGAGACAACCATGGCCAAGAAAGAAATCACCGTCCAGTTTAAGCTCCAGGCCCCCGGTGGCACTGCCACCCCGGCTCCGCCCATCGGCCCCGCGCTCGGTCAGCACGGCGTGAACCCCGGCCAGTTCATCCAGCAGTTCAACGCCGCCTCCGCGCACCTCAAGGGCAAGGTCATCGGCGTGCTCGTCACCGTCTACAAAGACCGCACCTTCAGCTTCGAGCTCAAGAGCCCGCCCGCCAGCGTCATGCTCAAGGATGCGGTCAAAGCCGAAAAGGGCTCTGGCGAGCCGAACAAGAACAAGATCGGCAAGGTCACGATGGCCCAGTGCAAAGCCATCGCGAAGGAAAAAGGCAAAGACCTCAACGCCTTCGACGAAGACCACGCCGCCCGAATCATCGCCGGCACGGCACGATCGATGGGAATCACGGTCGAAGGCTAACGCTTCGACATTTGCGATTTACAATTTGCGATTTGCGATTGGCAACAGTCGCAAATCGCATTTTCTTTTCACACGCCGCTTGCGGCTTAGCGGGAAATACGAGCAACCTTCGCACATCGTAGGGTGTGCTTCAGCACACCATCTTCTCAAGCAAAATTGTAAATCGACAACTGCAAATCCAACAACTACTTCGCCCACTCCATCGCCTTGCGCGCCAAGATCTGCGCGGCTTTGCGCCTTCCATCAAACTGCGACTCCAGCCGATATCCGAACTGCTCCTGCGTCTGCAATCCCTTCGGCGACGTGAAATGCCATACGTAGCCGCTCGCATTCACTTCCGTCACATACAACTTCCCCGTATTCGCATCGCGAATGACATCGACACCCAGCAACGGAATTTTCGGGAACGCGCGATGGGCGGCGAGGCCGAATTGGATGATCTCTTCGTCGTAGTTCAGTTTGTAAACGCAATCCTTCGAACTGGACACGATCGTTCCGCTGACGCCTTTGCCCTTGTCGATCTGCGGTGTACGGTTC